>JAGWBS010000016.1:2367-37012 GCA_021295775.1 Pseudomonadota bacterium
GCCTTCTTGCGTGGCGCCTTCTTGCCGGGCGCCTTCTTCGGGGTCGCCTTCTTGCGAGTCGCCTGCTTGCGGGTCGCCTTCTTGCGGGTCGCCTTCTTGCGAGCTGCCATGCTTTCCTCACCCCTCGATTGGTTGTGCTTCCTTTGCCCGATCGCTCTGGGTCAACGTCACGCGACGAAATCCGGCTCGAGCAGGCGCGGGCAGCGTCCGATCCCGTCATCCGGCGTGTCGGTCAAGTCCGGTTTGTTCTTCAAACCGTGGTTTCCCGCCTAGAAACGGTCACTTCCACTGTCCGAACGCGGCACAAAGTAAACGGGGTTCAGTCCGGCTGTCAATGAAGCCGCTGATTTTACGCGCGTAGGGACACACCTGTGCCGTGGATGCGGCAGGGAATGGTTCCACCGCGATGCGTCGGGCAGAAAGCTCGAGCCGAGCGCCGGTTCAGCGCTTGCGCTTGTGCCGGTTGCGCGCGCGCAGCTTCTTGTACTTGTGCTTGCGCATCTTCTTCCGGCGCTTTTTGATCACGCTGCCCATGGGTGCTCCGGTTCGGCCGCCCGGGATAGTCAGCCGAGCACCGGGGCTTGTCAAGCGCCCTCGAAGTTTGAAGGCAGGGGATACGCTCGCTTCGAGAGATCCAGCCGTCAGTGCTCGATGATTTCGAGAATGTAGCGCTTGTTCTCTTTGCCGCTGGCCGCGGCGAGAATGGTGCGAATGGCGGAGGCGTGGGCACCGCCCTTGCCGATGACTGTCCGCAGATCTTCTTTGGCCACCGAAAGCTCGATCACATGCGCGTGATTGCCCTGAATTTCGGTGATTTCCACGGCTTCGGGTCGGTCCACCAGCGCTTTCACGATCCGTTCAACCAGTTCCTTCATTCCGCACTCCCGAATGGCCCGCAGGCCATATCCACCGGGACCCCTCATGAGGGCGAGCAAGAACCTCTGCTGCAAGCCCGGAGACGCCTGCCGGAGCCCCGGCGGACCCGAGCGGAGCATTTTCCAGTGTCTCACCCCCAGGGTGCCGGGGTCAACGGTCGAGCGGCAGAGAGCGTTCCAGGTAGCGCAGAACGTACTTCCCCAGCACATCGGCCTCCAAATTGACACGATCGCCGGGTCGTCTGCGTCCCAGGGTGGTTCTCTCCAGGGTGTGGGGAATGAGCGCCACTGCGAAGTCGTTCGCGCCTGGATCGACCACGGTGAGCGAGACTCCATCGACCGCGACCGAGCCCTTGGGGACCAGAAGTCGAGCGACCGTCTCCTCGCACGCGATCCGCATGCGGACATCGTCGCCCTCGCGCCGGACCTCCCGAACCGTTCCCACTCCGTCCACGTGTCCCTGAACGATGTGTCCGTCGAAACGGCCGTCGGCCGGCATGGCACGCTCGAGGTTGACCGGATCGCCGACCGAACGGTCCCCGAGAGCGGTCAGGCTCAGAGTCTCCGGAACGGCTTGGAAAGCCAGGTGGCCGTCCCGATTGCCCGTGACCGTGAGGCAGCAGCCATCCAGCGCCACGCTGTCCCCCGTCCGCACGCCCGCCGCCAGCGCGGCCCCGGCCTCGACTTCCAGATCGATTCGCGCCGGTTTCCGGTCGAGCGCCTGGATGGACCCGATCCCTTCGACGATCCCGGTGAACATTCTGGGTTCAGTCCGCCCCGCGCTCAGGAGCGCCGATCGATCTCCTGCATGACTCGATCGCGCACGCGGCCATAATCCGCGGCCAGGTCGATCGGACGGTTGGCCCCTGTCGAGTCGATATCGGGCAGCCGGTGCCGGTGGTAGGCCACTTTGAAGTCCGTGAACTTCAGGCCGTTCGCGGTCGAGATCACCACCACCCGATCGGTCGCCCCGATCTCTCCCCGCGAGCGCAGCTTGCGCAACGCCGCCAGGGCCACGCCCGTGTGCGGACAGTTGAACAGGCCCGTGCGGTCGGCATGCGCCACCGACTCCGCGATTTCCTGCTCGCTCACCTGCTCGACCACGCCCTCGAAGCGCTGCAGGGTGTCGATGGCCTTGGGGTACGACACCGGGTTTCCGATCTGGATCGCGCTGGCGAGCGTGGGACGCGCCATCACCGGCTCGAACTTCTCGAAGCCGCTCCGATAGCTGAGGTAGAGAGGGTTGGCCCGCTCGGCCTGCGCACAGGCGATGCGCGGCAGCCTGTCGATGATCCCCAACTCCAGGAACTCGAGCAGCCCCTTGCCCAACGCCGAAACGTTACCCAGGTTGCCTCCGGGAACGACGATCCAGTCGGGCACCTGCCAGTCGAACTGCTGGACGATTTCCATCCCGACGGTCTTCTGGCCCTCGATGCGCAGCGAATTCATCGAGTTCGCCAGGTAGATGCCGTCGCGCTCGGCGATCTCCTGCACGATCGCCATGCAGCCATCGAAGTCGGTGTCCAGGGACAGCGTGATGGCCCCGTTGGCCACGGGCTGTATGAGCTGGGCGATCGAGACTTTGTCGCGCGGCAGCAGGACGATCGCCGGAATCCCGGCATAGGCCGCGTAGGCCGCCAGCGCCGCGGACGTGTCGCCGGTCGAGGCGCAGGCCACGGCCGGGATCCCCTGCCCACGGTGGATCATCTCGTTCACCACCGAAACCAGCACCGTCATGCCCAGGTCCTTGAAGCTGCCGGTGTGGGTGTTGCCACACAGCTTGATCCACAGGTCCTCGATGTCCAGCGCCTGGCCCAGGCGTCGCGCCCAGAACAGGTTCGTGTGGCCCTCGAACATCGACACGATGTTCTCGTCGGCGACGACGGGGCAGACGAGTTCCCGCTTTCCCCAGACCCCACTTCCGTAAGGCCACTCCGTGGTGTGGCTGCGGTCCTCGAAGAGCTGTTTCCAATCCGCCGCAGAGCGGACCTTCAGCCGTTGCATGTCGTGCTGTACGGTCAGCAGCCCCTCCGTCTCCGGGTCGCGGTAGATCACCTCCGTCAGCGGCCAGCGTCTCTCGCCGCCGCTCTCGAAGGGCTCGAACCAGCAACGCGCATCGGCAGCGGGACCAAAATCGTCCATCTCAGATCTCCTTTTCGATCCGGATGACGTGGGAAGCGCTCGCCGCGCTCCCGATCAAGGCCAGGGCCGAGTCCAGCGCGGCGCGGCTCGTCTCCCCGGTGGTCAGCGTCAGGTCCTCGCCGGGGGGGCTCTCGAGCGAGACGAGCGGGACGCCGTGCTCCGCAAGCGCCACCGAGACGCGGCGGGAGCGATCCTCCTCCCCCAGCTCCAGCCGGACGAAATACTCTCCGCGTTCTTGGTCGGACGAAAGCAGGCCCGAGGGTTCGAGCCGGTGCGTCCCCAGCGGCGGGACGCGCAGGGCCACCCCGAGCCGGCGGGCGCGCGCGAGCTCCATCAGGTCCGCCACCACCGCACTGGCGGTGGGCAGCGATCCCGCGCCGGCTCCGTAGTAGAGCGTGGGGCCCGACATCTTTCCCCGCACCTCGATGGCGTTCATGGAGCCGTCGACTCCGGCCAGGACGCTGCCCGTGGGGATCAGCGTCGGCTCGACCCGCGCTTCGACGCCGGTGTCCAGGCGCCGCGCGCTGGCGAGCAGTTTGATGCGCAGGCCCATTCGCCGCGCCGCCCGAATATCGGCGGGGGCGATGAGCTGAATCCCGCGGCTGTAGAAATCGCCGGGGCGCGCGTGCACCCCGAACGCGAGCCCCAGCAGGATGGCCAGCTTGTGGGCCGAATCGGTGCCGTCCACGTCGAAGGTCGGGTCGGCCTCGGCGTAGCCGAGTTCCTGGGCGCGCTTCAAGCAAGCTTCGTAGGGCTCGCCGTCGCTCTCCATCGAACTCAGGATGTAATTGCAGGTGCCGTTCACGATTCCGCGCAGCGCGAACAGACGGTCGGCGCACAGACCCTCGCGCAGGGCCCGCAGCACCGGAATGGTGCCTCCCACGCTGGCCTCGAAAGCGACCGGCGCGCCGTGGGTTTCGGCCAGGGCGTAGATCTCGGCGCCCTTGTGCGCGAGGAGTGCCTTGTTCGCCGTCACCACGCCCTTGCCGGCCTCGAGCGCCGACGTCACCACCTGGGCCGCGATCGTCGTTCCTCCGATCAGTTCCACGACCAGATCGATCGCTTCGTCTTCCACCAGCGCCTTGAAGTCGCGACTGAGCCGGTAGCCTTCCAGAGACACTCCTCGGTCCGTCTCCAGGTCGACGTCGGCGATGTGAGCCAGCCGAAGCGGAAAGCCCAGACGCGCTTCGATCTCGTCTGCGTGTTCCCGGAATACGCGCACCACCCCGGTGCCGATCGTACCCAGGCCCACCAGGCCCACGCCGATTCCCGAACTAGCCATGCCGGAGCAGCCTGCGAATCCCGCGCACCGCCTGCCGGATTCGATGCGTGTTCTCGACCAGCGCGAAGCGCACGTAGCCCTCGCCCGACGGTCCGAAGCCCACCCCGGGAGAGACCGCCACGTCGGCCTTTTCGAGCAGGAGCTTCGAGAACTCGAGCGAGCCCATGGCGGCGTGCGTCTCGGGCAGCGGCGCCCATACGAACATGGTCGCCAGCGGTTTGTCGATCTTCCAATCCGCCTGCTCCAGGCCTTCGACCAGCGCGTCGCGGCGCGCCCGGTAGTCGTCCACGATCTCGCGAACGCAGTCCTGGGCTCCGTCGAGCGCGATGATCGAGGCGATCTGGATCGGCTGGAACACCCCGTAGTCGAGATAGCTCTTCACGCGCGCCAGGATGTTGATCAGCTCGGGGTTGCCGGCCGCAAAGCCGATGCGCCAGCCGGCCATGGCGTGCGACTTGGACAGCGAGGTGAACTCGATCGTCATTTCAGCCGCGCCGGGAACCTGCAGCGCGCTGGGCGGTTCGTAGCCGTCGTAGCAGATCTCGGCATAGGCGAAATCGTGGACCAGCACCATCCCGTGCTCGCGGCAGAACTCCACCAGCCGTGTCATGAACGCCAGGTCGACCGTCTCGGTGGTCGGATTGTGCGGAAACGAGGCGATCAGCATCTTGGGCCGGGGCCAGGACTGCGAAACGGCCTCGCCCAAACGGTCGATCAGCCCATCGAGAGGGGCGAGCGGGATGCGCTGCAGGTCGCCACCCGCGATGACCACCGAAAAGCCGTGGATCGGGTACGCCGGATCGGGGCACAGGACGGTGTCCCCGCGCTGGATCATTCCCATCACGAAGTGGGAGAGTCCCTCCTTGGCGCCGATGGTGGCGATCACCTGAGAGTCGGGGTCGAGTTCCACGGCGTAGCGCCGCCGGTACCCGCGCGCCATGGCCCGCCGCAGGTTCGGGATCCCGCGCGAGGCCGAATAGTGGTGGTTACGGGGGTCGCGGGCCGCCTCGACCAGCTTGTCCACGATGTGATCCGGCGTCGGGTGGTTCGGGTTCCCGAAGCCCAGATCGATCACGTCCTGGCCGCGCCGGCGCGCCTCGGCCTTGAGCTCGTTCACCACACTGAGCACGTAGGGAGGCAGGCGATCGAGCTTTTCGCTGCGCATAGGCTGGGCAGAGTATGCGACCGAATAGGGCCTCGCAAACGGCGCCGGGTCGTCGCAGCCGACCGCTCAGAGCACGCCGGAGAAATCCAGCCGGCGTCCCCAGCGGCGTTCGACCGCGTCCCTCAGGCGCGGGGAGAGATCGAGCTGCGGATCCCGCTCGAGCGATTCCCGCGCGGCGGCGCGCGCCAGCTCGATCAACTCCGAATGACGGACCAGATCGGCCAGACGCAGGTCGGGCAGCCGGCCCGCCTGGCGCGTCCCCAGCCAGTGGCCCGGGCCCCGGATCCGCAGATCCTCCTCGGCGATGTCGAAGCCGCTGTCGCTCGACTCGAGCACGGCCAGGCGCCGAAAGGCGCCCTCGCCCTTGGGATCGCCGATCAGCAACGCCGTCCCCGGGCGCTGGCCGCGTCCCACGCGTCCCCGGAGCTGATGGAGCTGGGCCAGCCCGAAACGCTCGGCGTGCTGAACGACCAGCAGAGTCGCCCGCGGTACGTCGACGCCGACTTCGATCACCGTCGTCGACACCAGCACACTCAGATCCCCGGAGGCGAAGCGCCGCATGATCTCGACCCGGTCCTCCGCAGGCATCCGCCCGTGCAAGAGCGCGATGCGCGCCTCCGGCAGAGCCCGTCGCAGGCGCTGATAGCCGCGGGTGGCGTCTTTGAGATCCTGGGTCTCCGACTCCTCGATCAGGGGGTGGACCACGTAGACCTGCTCTCCCCGGGCGAGCGTCGCCTTGACCGCGTCGAACACCTGCCGGCCTTCGCCGGGCCCCACCACGCGCGTGGTGACCGGAGCGCGTCCCGGGGGGCGCTGCCGGATCAGCGAGTGGTCCAGATCTCCGAACAGGGTCAGGGCCAGCGTGCGCGGGATGGGCGTGGCGGACATGGACAGCACGTGCGGCTGCTCGCCCTTGGATGCGAGCGTCTGGCGCTGCTCGACTCCGAAGCGCTGCTGCTCGTCGATCACGACCAGCCCCAGACGGGGAAGCCGCACGCTCCCGGCCAGCAGCGCGTGCGTGCCGATGACGATCGCGATCTCCCCCAGCGTCAGCAGGCGCGTCAGCGAGCGCCGCTCGGCGGCCGGCGTGCTGCCGGTCAGGAGCGCGACCCGCAGCCCCAGCGGCTCCGCGAGCTGCCGGAACGTCGCGAAGTGCTGCTCGGCCAGGATCTCGGTGGGAGCGAGCACGGCCGAGAGCGCGCCGCTGTGGTGAGCCGCGACACCGGCCAGCACGGCGAGTACGGTCTTGCCGGTCCCGACGTCGCCGATCAGCATGCGGTTCATCGGATGCGCCCGCGCCAGGTCGGATGCGATCTCGCCCCAGGCCGTGCTCTGGTCGCCGGTCAGTTCGAACGGAAGACTCCCGATCGCCTGGCGCAAAGCGCTCCCGGTCGAGTCGAAGCTCTTCGCGACCCGGGCCCCGCGCGCCTTTCGGCGCAGTTCCAGCCCGACCTGCAGCAGGAACAGTTCTTCTGCCGCCAGCCTCCGGTGGTAGGCGGAGTTGCGCTCCTCCAACTCCCCGGGTTCCAGGTGCGCTCCCGGCTCGTGCACCTGCGCCAGCGCCTGACCCACCTCCGGAAGATCGGCCCGGCGGGCGTGAGCCTGCGGCAGCCACTGGGCGACCAGATCGCTGGCGTATTCGACGGACGCCTGCACCAGACGCCGCAACGTCCGCGGCGGGACTCCCTCGACGGACGGATAGACCGGAACGATCCGCTCCAGCGATTCCGGCGGCGCCTGCTCGCCGAGCAGCTCGATGTCGGGATGATGGAGTTCCTTAGAATAGCGGTAACGCCGCACGTCGCCGGCGACCAGCAGGCGCTGGCCCGGGCGGATGCGGTCTCGAAAGTGCTCGATCCCGCGAAACCACTTCAGCGAAACGGCCGAGCTGCCGTCGCCCAGCACCACCTCGAGAACCCGCCGGCCGTTGCGCAGCTGCGCCACGTGGGTGCGGACCACCGAGCCGGTGAAGCAGGCCGCGCGTCCGACTTCGAGTTCCTGGATCGGGCGCAGGTTGCGCCGGTCCTCGTAGACCCGAGGCAGGAAGAACAGCAGGTCTTCGACGCTGTGGATGTGCTTGCGCGCCAGCGACCGCGCGGTCTTCGGACCGATCCCCGGGATGCGCTCGGTGGGCTGGCCCAGGGCCCGCGAAGCGTAGTCCGGGTGCAGGAGCGGCTCGAGCCCCCGGCCCAGCTTGCGGATTTCGAAGGCGTCCGGTTCGGCGCCCCCCAGCCGCTCCGCGGCGGCCGCGAAGCGCCGCTTCGCCTCGGGAGGGATGCGCAGTTCCGCCGCGCGCTGCAGGGCTCCGCCCAGCGTGCCGGCGAGATCGCGTACGCGCTCCCGGCTGTCGGGGTGGAGGAGGACGAATTCGAGCGGACCGCGCACCGCCTGCGCCGAGCGCTCGAAGAGCGACGTCTGCGCGCCAACCGTCAATACAGATCCTGAAGAGCGACCGCCTCTACCGCTCCCGCGCGGATTTCCGCGATGGCCGCGGCCGCCGCGCGCGCTCCGGCCAGTGTGGTGAAGTAAGGCACCCCGCGCTCGAGTGCGGTCCGCCGCATGGTGGACGAGTCCTGGACGGCCCCGGCGTCCCCGAGCTGCGTGGTGTTCACGACCAGGTCCACGCCTCCCGACAGAATCCGGTCGACGGTGTGGGGAGAGCCCTCGGGCACCTTGTTCACCCTCTCCACGCTCAGACCGTGCCGGTCCAGAAAGCGCGCCGTGCCTTCGGTCGCGAGGAAGCGGAAGCCCTCCCCCGCCAGCTTTTCCAGCAGGCCCAGGGCGCTGTCCTTGTCCCCGTCGCGGAGCGAGACCAGTACCGTCCCCGACACCGGCAGAACGTTGCCGGCCGCCGACTGGGCCTTGGCGTAGGCGCGGGCAAATTCGCGGTCGATGCCCATGACTTCGCCGGTGCTCTTCATCTCGGGCCCGAGCAGCGTGTCCACGCCGGGGAACTTCACGAACGGAAACACGGCCTCCTTGACCGAGACATGCGGCGGCTCGATCTCGCGGGTGAAGCCGATCTCCTGCAGCGTCTTGCCCGCCATGACCCGCGCCGCGAGCTGGGCGAGGGGGACGCCGATCGCTTTGGACACGAACGGCACCGTGCGCGAGGCGCGGGGATTGACCTCGATCACATACACCAGCCCGTCGCAGACGGCGTACTGCACGTTCATCAGACCGCGCACGCCCAGCTCCAGGGCCAGCGCGCTCGTGGCGCCTCGGATCTCGTCCAGAACATCGCGCTGCAGGCTGTGCGGCGGCAGGCTGCAGGCGGAGTCTCCCGAGTGGATGCCGGCCTCTTCGATGTGCTCCATGACACCGCCGATCACGGCGGTCTCGCCGTCGCACAGGGCGTCGACGTCGACTTCGATGGCGTCGGCCAGGAAACGGTCGATCAGCACGGGATGCTCCGGACTCACCGTGACCGCCTCGCGCATGTAGGCGTCCAGCGCGTCGGCATCGTGCACGATTTTCATGGCGCGTCCGCCCAGCACGTAGGACGGGCGCACCATCACGGGGTAGCCGATCTGGTCCGCTTCGCGGCGGGCCTCCTCCAGGCTCCGCGCGGTTCCGTTGGCGGGCTGCCGCAGATCCAGCTTGGACAGCAGCGCGGCGAAGCGCTCGCGGTCTTCGGCCCGGTCGATGGCGTCGGGGGAGGTGCCGATGATGCGCACCCCGGCGCGCTCCAGCGGAACCGCCAGCCGCAGCGGGGTCTGGCCGCCGAACTGCACGATCACCCCGTCGGGCCGCTCGCGCTCGACGATCTCCAGCACGTCTTCGAGCGTCAGCGGTTCGAAGTAGAGGCGGTCGGAGGTGTCGTAGTCGGTCGAGACCGTCTCGGGATTGCAGTTGACCATGATGGTTTCGTAGCCGTCCTTGGACAGACCCATCACGCCGTGAACGCAGCAGTAGTCGAACTCGATGCCCTGGCCGATGCGGTTGGGTCCTCCGCCCAGGATGACGATCTTGGGCCGCAGGGTCGGGGCGGCCTCGCACTCGTCCTCGTAGGTCGAGTACAGGTAGGGCGTGTGCGCCTCGAACTCGGCGCCGCAGGTGTCGACGCGCTTGAAGACCGCGCGCACTCCCTGCTCCCAGCGGCGGCGCCGAACCTCGTCCTCGTCCACTCCGAGCAGCTCCGCCAGACGCCGATCCGAAAATCCGTTGCGCTTGGCGCGCCGCAGGTCTCCGTCGGCCAAGAACGTGCGCTCGTGCGCGACGATCTCGCCAACGTGGTGCAGGAACCAGGGGTCGATCCCGGTCCATTCGTGGATCTCGTCCAGACTGCGACCCCTCCGCAGCGCCTCGCCCAGCGCCCAGAGCCGGTCGCCGCCGGCAACGCGCAGCTTGGCCTCGATCTCGGCGTCGCTCAGACCCGTGGCGTCGAAGCCGTAGCGGCCGATCTCCAGCGAGCGGATGCCCTTCTGCAACGACTCGCGGAAGGTGCGGCCGATCGACATGGCCTCGCCGACGCTCTTCATCTGCACGCCGAGACGCGTGTCGGCCTCGGGAAACTTCTCGAAGGTGAAGCGCGGGATCTTCGTCACCACGTAGTCGATCGTCGGTTCGAAGCTCGCCGGCGTCTCGCGCGTGATGTCATTGGGGATCTCGTCCAGGGTGTATCCGACCGCCAACTTGGCGGCGATCTTGGCGATCGGAAATCCGGTCGCCTTGCTGGCCAGCGCCGAGCTGCGCGAGACCCGCGGGTTCATTTCGATCACGACGAGATCGCCGGTCTGCGGCTGGACCGCGAACTGGATGTTCGAACCGCCCGTCTCCACGCCGATCTTGCGGATGATCGCGAGCGCCGCGTCGCGCATCCGCTGGTATTCCTTGTCGGTCAGCGTCTGGGCGGGCGCGACGGTGATCGAATCGCCGGTATGAACCCCCATCGGGTCGAAGTTCTCGATCGAGCAGACGATGACCACGTTGTCGACCCGGTCGCGCATGACCTCGAGTTCGAATTCCTTCCAGCCCAGCACCGACTGCTCGACCAGAACCTCCCCGCGGGGCGAGAGGTGCAGGCCCCACTCCAGCTGGCTGGCGAATTCTTCCAGCGTGTGGGCGATCGCCCCGCCGGAGCCGCCGAGCGTGAAGCTGGGGCGGATGATGGCCGGCAGCCCGACCTCGGCCAGCGCGGCATCGCTCTGCTCCGGGTCCGTCACGTAGAACGACCCCGGAACGCCCAGTCCGATCTCGGTCATCGCGCGCCGGAACTGCCGGCGGTCCTCGGCCATGCGGATCGCCGCGACGTCCGCCCCGATCAGCTCCACGCCGAGGCGTTCGAGGGCGCCGCGCTCGTGCAGGTCCAGCGCGACGTTCAGCGCCGTCTGGCCGCCCAGGGTCGGCAGCAGCGCATCGGGGCGCTCGCGCTCGAGGATTCGCTCCACCGTGTCCGCGTCGACGGGCTCGATGTAGGTTCGCTGCGCGAACTCGGGGTCGGTCATGATCGTCGCGGGGTTGGAGTTGACCAGCACGACGTCGATCCCCTCCTCGCGCAGGGCCTTGCACGCCTGGGTCCCCGAATAGTCGAACTCGCACGCCTGGCCGATCACGATCGGGCCCGCACCGATCAGCAGAACGCGCTTCAGGTCGCTCCGCCTAGGCACGGAAGGACTCGATCATGCTGCGGAAGCGGGTGAACAGCCCGGCGGCGTCGTGCGGTCCGGGAGAAGCCTCGGGGTGGTACTGGACCGAGAACAGCGGCAGCCGCTTGTGGCGGATTCCCTCCGGAGTTCCGTCGTTCAGGTTGGTGTGGGTGATTTCGATGTCGGGGTCGCGGGCGAGCGAGTCGGGGTCGATCGCGAAGCCGTGGTTCTCGGACGCGATCGCCACCCGGCCCTGCGCGGCGTCGAAAGCGGGCTGGTTGGCCCCGTGGTGGCCGAAGCGCAACTTTCGGGTGCGCCCCCCGAGAGCCAGGGCCAGAATCTGGTGGCCCAGGCAGATCCCGAACATCGGGCGCTGCCCCAGCAGTTCCCGGACGCTCGAGATGGCGTACTCCACCGCGGCGGGATCGCCGGGCCCGTTGGAC
This sequence comes from Pseudomonadota bacterium, assembly GCA_021295775.1. Taxonomy (GTDB): domain Bacteria; phylum Myxococcota_A; class UBA9160; order SZUA-336; family SZUA-336; genus JAGWBS01. The sequence continues at coordinate 13,863 of JAGWBS010000016.1, forward strand.
AGGAAAATGCCGTCCGGATCGTCCGCCAGCACCTCGGAGGCGGAGGTTCGGGCCGGAACGACGCGCACGTCGAGTCCGGCCCCGACCAGTTCGCGCAGGATATTGCGCTTGATCCCGAAGTCGAACGCGACCACCCGGTAGCGGCGTTCGTGCTGCACCGGCCGAGAGTCCCAGTCGCCGGCCTCGGTCCAGTCGTAGGCGGACGGGCAGGTCACTTCGTCGACCAGATTCCGCCCTTCCATCGACGGAATTCGCGAAGCCCGATCGCGCAGCTCCCCGGGATCGAACTCTCCGTGGACCAGCACGCCGTTGACCGCGCCGGCGGTTCGGATGCGACGCACCAGGGACCTCGTATCGATTCCTGAAATCCCAGGTATTCCATGCCTTTGCAGGTATTCGTTCAACGATTCCCTGGAGCGCCAGTTCGACCCGAAATGGTTATGGCTGCGGACGGCGAAGCCCCGCAGGTGCAGCCCCGACGACTCCTCGTCCTGCGGATTCGTGCCCGTGTTGCCGATCTCCGGGTAGGTCATGCAGACGATCTGGCCGGCGTACGAGGGATCGGTGAGGATCTCCTGGTAGCCGGTCATTCCGGTGTGGAAGACCACCTCTCCTTCGCCGGCGGCTTCGGCTCCGAAGGCCTCGCCCCGGTAAGCGGTGCCGTCGGCCAGCACCAGCCACGCGTCCCGACTCATCCTGGGGTCTCCTCTCCGAAGGCGAAGGCCAGTCGTCCGTCCACCCAGGTGCGGACGACGCCACCGACCATCTCGCGCTCCAGGAAGGCCGAGTTCCTGGAGCGCGAGGCCAGGCTGTCGGGGGACGGCTTCCAGCCGCGCTCGGGATCGATCAGCACCAGGTCCGCGGGCGAGCCAGGTTCGAGCGTACCCGCCTGCAATCCGAAGGCGCGGGCGGGGCCGGAGGTCAGCCGCTCGAGCGCGTCCAGCGCGCTCATGCGCTCTTCGCGCACCAACTCCAGCGCGATCGGCAGCGCCGTCTCGAGACCCACCACCCCGTACGCCGCCGCCGTGAATTCCACGTCCTTTTCGAATACGGCGTGCGGGGCGTGGTCGGTCGCGATGCAGTCGAGGGTGCCGTCGGCGAGCCCCTGCACCAGAGCCTCGCGGTCGGCGGAGGTCCTCAGCGGGGGAGCCATCTTCTTGTTGGTGTCGTAGCCTCGGATGACCTCGTCGGTCAGCGCCAGGTGATGGGGCGTGACCTCCGCGGTCACTCTCAGCCCGGCATCCTTGGCCTCGCGGATCAGTTCCACCGAGCGCGCCGCGGAAACGTGCGCGACGTGCAGTCTGCCGCCGGTCAGGCGCGCCAGCTCGATGTCGCGCGCCACCATCACGGTCTCGGCCTCGGCCGGCGAGCCGGCCAGCCCACAACAGGTCGAGTGGGCTCCCTCGTGGACCACGCCGTCGGCCTTCAGGTCGAGATCCTCGCAGTGCGCCACCACCGGCCGGTCGACGCCGCGCGAGTATTCCAGTACGCGCCGCATCACTCCGGCGTTCATGATCGGCTGGCCGTCATCGGAGAAGGCGACCGCGCCGGCGTCGCGCAGCCCGACCATCTCGGACATGATCTCCCCGCGCAGACCCTGGGTCGCCGCGGCGATCGCGTGGACGCGCACTCGGCCGGCCTGACCCGCCCGGCGCAAGATGTGTTCGGTGACCGCGGGCGTATCGTTGACCGGGTCGGTGTTGGCCATGCAGCAGATCGTGGTGAAACCGCCCGCGGCCGCGGCCCGCGTTCCGGACTCGATGTCTTCCTTGTACTCCTGCCCGGGCTCCCTCAGGTGCGTGTGGAGGTCCACGAACCCCGGCGCGAGCCACAGGCCCTGGGCTTCGATCACCTGCTTCGCCCCGGCCGCTGCCGAACCGCCGACGTCGACGATCCTCCCGTCCTCGAAGACCAAGTCCGCGATCTCGTCCCGCCCGGCGGCGGGATCCAGTACCCGGGCGCCACGGATCAGCACGCTCACGACCCGCCCCCCGTCAGCAGGTAGAGCACGGCCATTCGCACCGCCACGCCATTGGTCACCTGGTCCAGGATCCGCGACGGCTCGGCGTCGGCTACCTCCGGGGAGATCTCCACGCCGCGATTGATCGGCCCCGGATGCAGCACGATCGCGCCGGGGTGCGCCAGGCGAAGCGTCGCGGAATCGAGTCCGAAGGTCTGCGAATATTCGCGCAGGCTGGGAAACAGAGCCCCCTCGATCCGCTCCCGCTGGATCCGCAGCATCACGATCACGTCGGCACCCGCGAACGCCTCCTCGATCGTGCGGCAGGACTTGACGCCCAGCGCCTCGACCTCCAGCGGAATCATGCTGGCCGGACCGGCCACCCGAACCTCGGCGCCGAGCTTGGTGAAAGCGTAGATGTCCGAGCGCGCCACGCGGCTGTGGGCGATGTCGCCGACGATCGCGACCACCCTGCCCTCCAGGCTGCCGAGTGACTGGAGCGCGGTGAACGCGTCGAGTAGAGCTTGCGTGGGGTGCTCGTGGCAGCCGTCGCCCGCGTTGACCACGGGCACGCCCACGCGCTCGGAGAGCATCTGCGGCACGCCCGCGGTGCGGTCCCGGACCACCAGCAGATCGGCGTTCATGGCCGCCAGGTTGAGCGCCATGTCGGTGAGCGTCTCGGCCTTGGCCAGACTCGAGCCCGCGGAGGATACGTTGATCGCGTCGGCCGACAGGCGCTTGGCCGCGATTTCGAAACTCACCCGCGTCCGCGTCGAGCTCTCCAGGAACACGTTGATCACCGTCCGGCCGCGCAGCGTGGGAACGCGCTTGATCTCGCGCTGCGAGATTTCCAGCATGGCGTCGGCGGTGGTCAGGATGCGCTCGATCTGCTCGCGCGAGAGATCTTCGATGCCCAGCAGATGCCTCATTGCACGACCACCTCGAGCTCTCCTTCCGGCCGGCGGCGCAGCACCACTTTCTGGGAGCGGGCCGTGGGGATGTTCTTGCCGACGAAATCGACGCGGATCGGGAGCTCTCGGTGGCCGCGGTCGATCAGGGTGGCGACCTGGATCGCCGCGGGCCGGCCGAAGTCGATCGCCGCATCCATCGCCGCGCGGATGGTGCGCCCCGTGAAGATCACGTCGTCGATCAGCACCACGCGCTTTCCGCCCACGCCGAAGGGCATCCGGGTGGGGCGGGGGATCGGCCGGCGTCCGTGAGCGATCACGTCGTCGCGGTAGAGCGTCACGTCGAGGGCTCCGAGCCGGATCTCCCGTGACCGCAGTTCCAGCAGGTGCCCCGCGATCAGCTCTCCGACCGGAATCCCACCGGACTCGATCGCCACCAGGCACAGGTCGTCGAGTTCCGGGTCCGATTCCAGGATCTCGTGTGCGATCCGCCGGGTCGCGCGCTCGATTCCGGCGGCGTCCAGAACGACGGTCGCCGTCTCGGGAAGACTCTCCCGGCCGGCGTTCGCTCCGAATCCACTCTCGGGTCTGGCCTTCGCCATCGAGCACCTTTCTCCACCTCGCCGGATGGAGTTAAAAGGGCCTCGGGTCTCGGATTTTCCCCCGCGGTCCTACCGCGGCAAGATCCCACCCCTGTTTCGCGCCGAAGCCTACTGCGGGCCCGCGCCGGAGTCAATCGGCCGGACCGGCCAGACTCCTCCCGATGCGGTTCCAGCGCACCTCTTCGACCTGAAAGGTGACCAGCCGGTAGAGGGTGTAGAGCAGGTCCAGTACGAAACCCCGCTCCGGCTGCGGACCGGAGGCGACCACCCAGGACCAGTGGATCCGAAAGGCCCGGCCCTTGATTTTCTCGGCGGCGACGAAGCTGTTCTGCCAGACCCGGCTGTCGGACGAATTGTCCCGGTTGTCGCCCATCATGAAGAAGTGGTCCTCGGGAACGAACCAGGGCCCGCTGGAAGCGCGGTACCCACGGCGTTCGCGCGTGCGGATGATGCTGTACTGGGCTCCGTCGGCACTGATCTCGGCGTAGCGCCGCGCTTGGACCGTGCGCCGGTGCGAATCGTCGTAGGCGAACGAACCCCGCTCCACGCGGTCGACCGGCTGTCCGTTGACCCAGAGCCGGTCGCCGCGGATCTCCACCCGGTCGCCGGGCAGGCCGACCACCCGCTTGATGAAGTCCTGCCGGCCGTCGTCGGGATACTTGAAGACCACGATGTCCCCCCGCCGGGGCGCGCTCGCGCCGAAAAGCAGCGTTCCCGTAACCGGCAGCCGCACCCCGTACGAGAACTTGTTCACCAGCACGTAGTCGCCCACCAGCAGGGTCGGAATCATCGAGCCCGATGGGATCTTGAAGGGCTCGACGACGAACGAGCGGATCGCCAGCGCCAGCAGCGCGGCCCAGAAGATCGCGCGCAGCGTCTCGCCCCAGCGCTCCCGTCGTCTGGGAGACTCCCGCGTTTCCGGCTTTTCGCTTTCCGTCATAGACCTGTCCCCGCCGGGGCTCGCCCGACGCTATCCCGGACCCCCGGGCGCGTCAATTCGCCTCGTCTCCCGAGGACAGGACAGCTAGGAAAGCCTCTTGGGGAATCTCGACTTGCCCGAGTTTCTTCATACGTTTCTTTCCCTCTTTCTGGCGCTGGAGCAGCTTCTTCTTGCGCGTCACGTCTCCGCCGTAGCACTTGGCGGTGACATTCTTGCGCAACGCCTTGACGTTGACCCGGGCGATCACGCGGGTGCCGATCGAAGCCTGGATCGCGACTTCGTACATCTGCCGCGGGATGCTCTCCTTCATCTTTCGGATCAGGCTCAGCCCGCGCCGCTGGGCGCTTTCCCGGTGGGTGATGATGGCCAGGGCATCCACCGCCTCGCCGTTGACCAGCACGTCCACGCGGACGAGGTCCTCGGCAGCGAAGCCGACCAGCTCGTAGTCCATCGAGGCATAGCCGCGGGTGCAGCTCTTGAGGCGGTCGTAGAAGTCGACCGCCACCTCGGCCAACGGGAGCTGGTAGCGCAGCACGGCCCTGCGGTCGCTGTGCACCGCCAGGTCGCGCTGCGTCCCCCGACGCTCCTGGCACAGCGAGATCACCGGCCCGATGTATTCGGCGGGGACGTGGATCTGCGCCAGGATCACCGGCTCTCGGATCTCGTCCACGTCTCCGGGCGGCGGCAGGTCGCTGGGCCGGTGCAAGTCGATTTCCGCGCCGGAATGGAGGCGGATCTTGTAGACCACGGTCGGGGCGGTCACGATCAGATCCAGACCGTACTCGCGTTCCAGCCGCTCCTGGGCGATCTCCAGGTGCAGGAGCCCCAGGTAGCCGCAGCGGAACCCGAACCCCAGCGCCCCGCTGCTCTCCGGCTCGGCGCTGAACGACGAGTCGTTGAGCTGCAGCTTCTCGATCGCCGAACGCAGCGCGTCGTAGTCGCCGGAATCGGTCGGGTAGAGCCCGCTCCAGACCATCGGCTGTAGCGGCTGGAAACCCGGCAAGGGCGTGGCGGCCGGACGATTGGACTCGGTCAGCGTGTCCCCGATCTGGACGGCCTTGGGGTCGCGGATCCCGGCGGCGACGATTCCGACTTCGCCGCATTCGATCCCGGGGACGCGCGCCGCATCGGGCACGAGGACTCCGACCAGCGACGCCTCTTGGTCGCGGCCGGACGCCATCAGCCTCAGCTTGGACTTGTCGACCAGCGCGCCGTCGACCACCCGGACCAGCATGGTCGCGCCCAGATAGGCGTCGTACCAGGAGTCGAAGACCAGCGCGCGCAACGGCTCCGAGGGGTTTCCCGAGGGAGGCGGAACCAGGGCGACAACGGCCTCGAGCAGATCCTCCACCCCCTCGCCCGTCTTGGCGGAGACGCGCAGCGCGTCCCCGGTGGGGATGCCGACGATGTCCTCGATCTCGCGCAGCACGCGCTCGGGATCGGCATTGGGCAGATCGATCTTGTTCAGGACGGGAATCAGCTCGAGACCCGTCGCCACCGCGATCTCCGCGTTGGCCACGGTCTGGGCTTCGACCCCCTGGGCGGCATCGACGACCAACAGCGCGCCTTCGCAGGCCGCCAGCGAACGCGACACCTCGTAGTGGAAGTCGACGTGGCCCGGGGTGTCGATGAGGTTCAACTCGTACTCGGTGCCGTCGCGCGCGACGTGGCGCATTCTCACCGTCTGGGCCTTGATCGTGATGCCGCGCTCCTGCTCGAGTTCCATCTTGTCCAGGAACTGATCGCTCTGCTGGCGCTCGCTCAGCGTGCCGGTGAGTTCCAGCAGGCGATCGGCCAGCGTCGACTTGCCGTGATCGATGTGGGCGATGATCGCGAAGTTGCGAACCCGCTGCTGGGCGTCAGGCATCGCGCTTCTCACCCACTTCCAAGACGCTCTATTCGCTCGTGATCCAGGTGGAATACCCGCTCGCGGTCAGCTTGGCCGCGAGATCGTCGATGCTCTGGCCGCGGGCGGGCCGGACTCGCACACGGTGCTGGCCGTCGCCGGCGGCGGGTGGAGGGCCGAGGAAAGCGTCGAAGCCCGCGGCACTCAACCGGTTCTGCAGCTCCCTCACCTCGTCCAGACGCGGCGACGCGGCGACCTGTACCACACGCTTCGATCCGCTCGCCTCCGTCGCCCCCGGCGCGGCCCCGCGCGAATCGACGCTCTCGCGCAGGGTCGCCAGCAGGCCCGCGGCGGTGGCTTGCGCGTCGCCGGGTGCGTCGGGCTCGTCCGCTGCGGCCGGGGAAGCGGGCTCCGATGGAGGGCCGGAGCGCGGCGGTCCGTCCCCGTGAAGCTCGGCCACGCGCTCGAGGCGGCCGGGCTCGGCCGGGCGCTGTGGAGCGACCGCGACGCTCTCGACCGGCTCGCGGACCCATCGGATCAGCAGGCGAGGCCCCTCTAGAACGGCTCCGGTCACGACTCCGCCGCCGAAACACACGGCCGCCAGCGCACTGCCGTACAGCCAGAGGCGCAGGCGGCTCTCGGCCTTTCGCCGTTCGGATTCCTTCCCGCCCGCCATCTACATCCTCTCCGGAGCCTGAATGCCCAGCAGCCGCAGCCCATTGGCCAGCGTGGCCCGCAGGGCGCCCACCAGCCCCAGACGCGCGGCCGACAGTTCGCGGTCCTCGCCGATCACGCGGTGCCTCTTCCCATCCGAGACGTAGGCGTGGAAGGCGCTGGACAGATCCAGAAGATAGCGCGCCACCTCCTGAGGCTCGCGTGCTTTGGCGGCGTGTCGGATCAGGTCCGGAAAGCGCTCGAGCAGGCGGATCAGCTCCTCCTCCCGAGGTGCGGTCAGGAGTTCGAACGGTATCGACGCGGCTCCCGCAACCTCGAAGCCCTGCTCTGCGGCTCGACGCTCAATGCTGCACAGCCGGGCATGGGCATACTGGATCTTGTAGACGGGGTTTCGATCCGAGCGCTCGCGAGCGAGATCGACGTCGAAATCCAGATGCGTGTCTGCCCGGCGTTCGATCATGAAGTAGCGGAAGGCGTCCACGCCGACGTCGTCGAGGATCTCGTCGACCGTCACGAAAGACGCTTCGCGGGTCGACATCTTTACCTTTTCCCCGCCTCTGCGGAGGTTCACCCACTGGTAGAGCACCAGCTCGATGGCCTGCGGATCGAGCCCCAGCGCCTCGGCGGCGGCCCGAACGTAAGGGAATTGTTCGACGTGGTCCGGTCCCAAAACGTCGATGGTGGTCCGTACCCGCTCGAGCTTTTCGCGGTGGTACGCGATGTCGGGCAGGAGATAGGTCGCCTCGCCGCTGGACTTGACCAGCACGCGGTCTCGATTCAGTCCGAAGCGGGTCGATTCGAGCCAGACCGCGCCGTCCTTCTCGTAGACCAGGCCCGCGTCGCGCAGGTCGGCCAGGCAGCGGTCGACACGGCCCGTGTCGTAGAGCACGCGTTCGTTGGAATACACATCGAAGCGGATTCCGAGCCGGTCGAGCGTCGCCTCGATGCCGGCGAAGATCGCCTCCTGGGCGCGCCGTTGGAACGCCGATTCGTCCGCCTCGAGCCAGCCGTCGCCGTGTTCGTCGACCAGCGCCCGGGCGACCTCGACCAGGTACTCGCCCCGATAGCCGTCTTCCGGCAGCGGCTCGTCTCTACCCAGCAGCTGCGCGTAGCGCGCGCGCAGCGAGGCCGCCAGCACCCGCATCTGTCGGCCCGCGTCGTTGAAGTAGTACTCCCGGGTCACGCTGTGGCCCGTGGCTTGGAGCAATCCGGCGAGACAGTCGCCGAGCACGGCGTTGCGGCCGTGTCCGATCGTCAGCGGACCCGTCGGGTTGGCGGAGACGAACTCCACCATGACCTCGCGGCCCTTCCCGCCCTCCGACCGCCCGTAGGCCTCGCCCTCTCGCAGCACGCGCGAGAGGACGTCCCGCCAGCGCCCCGCGGTCAGGAAGAGATTGACGAAGCCCGGTCCCGCCACTTCCGCGCGAGCCAGGCTGCCTCCGCAATCTCCCAACTCGGAGACCAGCTCGTCCGCCAGCTCGCGGGGAGCGGCGCGCAGGGGTTTGGCCAGCACCAGAGCGGCATTGGTCGCGAAATCGCCATGCTCCGGGCTCTTGCTGGGTGTGAGACTCACCCCACCGAGCAGGGCCGAGGGGTCCGCGTCTCTGCGCTGCGCCAGGCGCTCTACCGCCTCCACGACCCGCGACAGAAGCTGGTCGCGCATCACTGGAGATCTCGCGCAGTCTCACCGTCGATCCGCACGACGACCTCATCGCGGCGTACCAGGCCCAGAGATTCACGTGCGACGGACTCGATGGCCAATTCATCGTGGCGGAGGGTGTGGATCTCCGAGGCCAGCGCATCGCGGCGAGCCTCGAGGGCCTGCACCCGCTGCTCGGCTCGCAACACCCGCCCGCGCAGCGCCTGAAGCTCTCTCAGCCCCTGGGTTTCGTCCAACGCCAACAGCCCCATGGCGGCGGCGAAGGCCAGCAGCGGCACCCCCAGCCAGACCAGTCGCCTAGTCATGCTCCCCCCTGAATCCGCGCTCGGGCAAGAGCCGCTCGATCGCGCGCGCATAGCGAGGATCGTCCCAGTTCCGAGGGCCGATGAAGCGCTCCGCGAGGCGGCCCCGGACATCGACGAGAAACGTTTCGGGAACTCCGTAGACGCCGTATCTCCGATAGGCGTCCCGCTCGGGATCGAGCAGGATCGGGAAACTCAGCTCGTACTCGTCGCGGAACTCCCGGATCGCTTCCCGCTGGTCGGGCGCGTCCACGCTGATCGCCAGCAGCTCGAAGCCCCGGCCCGACATTCGGCGGTAGAGTCGATCGAGCGCCGGCGACTCCTCTTTGCACGGTGCGCACCATGTGGCCCAGAAGTTCACGAATAGCACACGGCCCCGTTAGTCCGAAAGGCTTTCCAGCCCCCCCTCGAGTTCTTCGAGGGAGAACTCCGGAGCCGACGCTCCAGAGCGTACATCCAGTGCTCCGGGGTCTCGCAGAGCCGCGAAAACGCCCGCGCCGACCGCCGCCACGCCGGCGATCAGAAGGAGGGGAAGGCTTCCACTCCGTGCGAACGTCAAGAGCTCTGTGTCGCCTCCTCGCCGTCCTGCTCTTCGCCGACCATCTGAATGACCGCCATCTCGGCGCGGTCCCCGCGTCGGGTTCCGAGCTTCAGGATCCGCGTGTAGCCGCCGGCCCGAGCCGAGTAGCGATCGGCCAGCTCGGAGAAGACTTTAGCCGCGACCGACTTGCTTCGCAGGGTCCGCAACGCGTGCCGGCGCGCATGCAGCGTGCCGCGCTTGCCCAGCGTGATCATCCGCTCGGCGATCCGGCGCACCTCCTTGGCGCGGGCCGTGGTGGTCCGAACCTCCTCGTGGTCCAGCAGGGAGGTCACCAGATTGCGCAGCATCGCGCGCCGATGGGACGGACTGCGGCCCAGCTTTCGGTGGTCTTTTCGGTGGCGCATGGTTCCGCCTAGTGGTCCACGACTTCGCGCATCCGGTCCAGGTCGGCGCGCGACGGAAAGCTGACCAGGGACATGCCGAACTCGAGCCCCAGACCCGACAGAATGTCCTTGATCTCGTTAAGGGACTTGCGGCCGAAGTTCTTGGTCTTGAGCATCTCGGCTTCGGAGCGCTGAACCAGTTCGCCGATGTACTTGATGTCGGCGTTCTGGAGGCAATTGGCCGAGCGCACGGACAGCTCGAGTTCGTCGACGGGCTTGAACAGCGTCTCGTTCGGCTGGGCCGTCGCCATCACACCGTAGCTGCTCTGGTCGATCTCCTCTTCGAAGTTGATGAAGATGGAGAGCTGGTCCTTGAGGATCTTCGCGGCGAAAGCCATCGCGTCCTCCGGTCGGACCGAACCATCCGTCCAGACTTCCAGCGTAAGCCCGTCGTAGTCGGTCTCGCGCCCCACGCGTGCGTTGGTCACGGTGTAGTTGCACTTGCGGACCGGAGAGAAGATGGAATCGATCGGGATCGTGCCGACCGGAAGTTCCTCGCTTGCGTTGCGCTCGGCCAGTCGGAACCCCTTGCCGACCCCGACGGTGGCGGACAGGCTGATCTCCGCCTCCTCACCCAACGTCGCGAGGAGCAGATCCTTGTTCAGCACCTCGACCGTCCCGTCGCCGCACTCGAAGTCTCCCGCCGTGACCTGGCCCGGCCCCTGCTTGTGGATGGTGATTTCCTTCGTGGCCAGCGAATACGCCTGCAGGCGAACCTCTTTGAGGTTGAGGACGACATCGGTGACGTCTTCGAGCACACCCGGAATCGTGGTGAACTCGTGGGGAACGTTGTCGATGCGCACGGAAGTGATCGCCGCGCCCTGCAGCGAGGACAGCAAGGTCCGACGCAGGGCGTTGCCCAGTGTCAGGCCGAACCCACGCTCCAGCGGCGCGCACTGAAACTTGCCGTAGGTCGGGCTGAGGTCGTCCTCGACCTCGATACGGTGGGGCCGGATCAGCTCCTTCCAGTTTCTCACCATCAGATCGACGTTCATCTGCGTCCTCCAGAGATCCGCGACGATGACGGTCCCGCGGATGCATGTCGGTTGGCCCTAGCGGGAATAGAGTTCGATGATCAGCTGCTCTTGGATCGGCAGCGTGATCTCCTCGCGGTTCGGCTGGGCCAGGATCTCGCCCTGCTGCTTTTCCTTGTCGACGGAAATCCAGCTCGGAAGGGTTCGCGCCTCCAAGGCGTCGAGAGCTTCGGCGATGCGAGCGGCGGACTTGCCCCTCGGGGTCAGGCCGACGAGATCGCCGACTCGAACGGAGTAGGAGGGGATGTCCACGCGCCTGCCGTTCACCGTGAAATGGCCATGCCGGACGAGCTGCCGCGCCTCGCTGCGCGAGTTCACGAAGCCCAGGCGGTACACGACGTTGTCGAGTCTCCTCTCGAGCAGAGCCAGCAGGTTCTCGCCCTTGACGCCTTTCATGCGTTCCGCCTGGCGGACGGTGCGCCGGAACTGTCTTTCGAGCAGTCCGTAGATCCGGCGGACTTTCTGCTTTTCGCGCAGCTGCACCCCGTAATCCGAGAACTTGGGGCGGTCCTGACCATGCTGACCCGGGGGGTAGTTCCGGCGCTCGATGGAACACTTGTCGGTGAAACAGCGTTCGCCTTTCAGAAACAGCTTCATGCCCTCGCGCCGACACAGGCGGCAGACCGAGCCTCGGTAACGCGCCACGGTCTCTCCTCAGGCCCGGCGCCGCTTGGGCGGCCGGCAACCGTTGTGGGGTATCGGGGTGACATCCCGGATGTAGGTGACCTTGAATCCGGCGGCCTGCAGCGAACGCAGGGCCGATTCGCGCCCGGCACCGGGACCGTTGATCAGAACGCCGATCTGGCGCACGCCGTGTTCCATGGCCTTCTTGGCGGCGTCCTCGGCACAGACCTGGGCGGCGAACGGAGTCGATTTGCGCGAGCCCTTGAAGCCTACCTGGCCCGCCGAGGAGGCGGCGAGCGTATTGCCGGCGACGTCGGTGATGGTCACGATAGTGTTGTTGAACGTCGCCTGGATGTGAGCGACGCCGGTCTGGATGTTCTTCTTGACCCGCTTCTTGGTGCGTTTTGCCTTTGCCATCCTCGATCTACTTCTTCGCCGGGGCCTTCTTCTTGCCGGCCACGGTCTTGCGAGGGCCCTTGCGGGTCCGGGCATTGGTGTGGGTGCGCTGGCCCCGAACCGGCAGTCCCCGCCGGTGCCGCAGCCCGCGATAACACCCGATGTCCATCAGCATCTTCACGTTCTGCTGCACTTCGCGGCGCAGATCTCCTTCGACCTGATACCGATTCTCGATCACGTCGCGCAGCCGCGTGGTCTCGCCATCGTCGAGATCGAAGGTCTTGGTGTCGGGGTTGACCTGAGCGGCCTCGCAAATGGCTTCGGCCGAAGGGCGACCGAGGCCATAGATATAGGTCAGGGAGATCTTGATCGCCTTTTCGCGCGGAAGATCCACGCCGGCTATTCGAGCCATGACCTAGCCCTGCCTCTGCTTATGCTTGGGATTCTCACAGATCACCCGAACCACGCCTCGCCGGCGAATGATCTTGCACTTGTTGCACATCTTTCGAACGCTGGTTCGAACCTTCACTGACTCGCCCACCCTCAATTCGGCGCCGGAGCCCGGGTCAGGATCTCCGGCCCGCTTTCGGTAATCGCCACCGTGTGCTCGAAGTGCGACGACCTCGATCCGTCGGCCGTGACCGCCGTCCAGCCGTCGCTCTTCAATTGGATTTCGTATCCCCCTACGTTGACCATCGGCTCGATCGCTAACACCATGCCGGGCTTGAGCCGCTGCCCCCGCCCCGCCCGGCCGAAATTCGGAAGCTGGGGCGGCTCGTGGAGCTGGCGGCCGATCCCGTGACCCACGAAGTCCCGTACGACCGAGAGACCCTCGGCTTCGACCGCCTCCTGGACCGCGTGACCGACATCGCCCAGGCGCCGGCCTGCGCGCATTTGCTCGATCCCGGCATACAGACTCCGGCGGGTCGTCTCCATCAGATGCTCGGCCTCTTCAGGAATCGGCCCCACCGGGAGGGTGACCGCGGAATCTCCGTGGAACCCCTCGAATATAACACCGAAATCCAGCTTCAGAAGGTCCCCCTGCCGGAGCTTTCGGCCACCGGGGATCCCGTGGACGATCTCCTCGTTGATGGAGATGCAGATGACCGCCGGAAACGGGGGGGCGCCGCCCGGCCCATAGCCCAGAAATGAAGAGGTGAGACCGCGACGCCGGATCTGACTCCGGGCTTCCTGGTCAATGGCGCGCGTCTCGACTCCCGGCTGGGCCATCCGGGCCAACTCCTTCAACACCTCGGCCACGTGGCGGCCCGCGACGCGCATCTTATCGAGTTCCCGCTTGGACTTGAGCTGGATCATCGGTCGAGCCCGCTAGCCCAGCGCCTGGCCGATGCGAAGGCGGATCTCCTCGACGCTGCCCGCGCCGTCAATCCGAACCACCGCCCCGCCGTAGTAGGCCAGCACCGGCTCCGTCGAAATTCGGTAGACCTCCAGCCGCTTCTGCACCGTTCGAGCGTCGTCGTCCGCGCGGCCTTCGCCCCGGGCCAGGATGCGGCGGATCAGCTCCGCCTCGGGGACGCACAGAGCCAGGACCCGGACCGGGTCGCGCCCCAGCTCGCTGAGGATCCGGTCGAGCGCATCTGCCTGCTGCTCGGTGCGCGGGAAGCCATCGAGGATGAAGCCCGAGCGGGCGTCGGCCCTTCCCAGGCGTTCCCGGACAAGATCGATCACCAGCTCGTCGCCCACCAACTCCCCGCGGGCCATGACGACCTCGACCCGTCGCCCCAGATCCGATCCCGAATCCACGGCCTCTCGAAGCATCTCTCCCGTGGAGATCTGGGCAATTCCACGGCGCTCGGCCAGAAGCGAGGCTTGCGTGCCTTTTCCGGCACCGGGCGGGCCCGTCAGTATGAGATTGAGTTCGCCCATCTAGCGCCCGCGCCCGCGGATCCGGGTGCCCTGCGCGAAGCTGTCGTAGTTGCGAGCGACCAGGTGGGCCTCCACCTGGCCGACCGTGTCCATCGCCACGCCCACGCAGATCAGCAGCGCCGTGCCGCCGAAGTAGAAAGGGACGGAAAAGCGGGTAATCAGGATGTTGGGCAGCACACACACCAGCGCGAGATAGATCGACCCGAGCAGCGTGATCCGGTTCAGCACCCGCTCGATGTATTCCGCGGTCTTCCTGCCCGGCCGAATCCCGGGGATGTAGCCGCCGTTGCGCTTGATGTTGTCCGCAACATCGTCGGGATTGATCATGATCCCGGTGTAGAAGAAGGCGAAGAAGACGATCATGGCCGCGAACACCAGGTTGTAGGGCAGCGTGCCGAAAGCCAGATAGTCGTTGGCGAAGTCGGCCACTGCCTGGGAACCGCTGAACTGGGCGACCTGCTGGGGCAGAAGCAAGAGCGACGTCGCGAAGATCGGCGGGATCACGCCCGCCGAGTTGAGGCGCAGCGGGAAGTAGCTCATTCCCCCCGCAACCTGGCGGCGTCCGACGACCCGGCGCGCGTACTGGATCGGAATCCGGCGCTGCGAACGCTCGCAGTAGACGATGATCGCGACGACTCCGACCATGAAGGCGATCAGCATCACGCCGCCGATCAGCGGAATCTGGTCGGTGCGGACCATCTGGAAGAGATTGCTCGCCGCCGAGGGCATGGCGACGACGATCCCGGCGAAAATGATCAGCGAGATCCCATTGCCGATACCCCGCTCGTTGATCTGCTCTCCGAGCCACATGATGAACGCGGTGCCCGCGGTCAGCGTCACCACGGTCATCAGGCGGAACGGCCAGCCGGGGTCGATCACCGTGTTCTGGCCGAAAGCGCCGTTCTCCAGCGCCACGGCCAGCAGGATCCCCTGGATGATCGAGAGCACGACCGTGCCGTAGCGGGTGTAGCGGGTGATCGTGCGGCGCCCCTCTTCGCCCTCCTTGCGGAGTTCGTCGAGTTTCGGGATCACCGCCCGCAGGAGCTGCAGAATGATCGACGCGGTGATGTAGGGCATGATGCCCAGCGCGAAGATGGAGAGTTGCTCGAAAGCCCCCCCCGAGAACATGTTGACCAGTCCCAGGAATCCCGTGCCCGCGTCCTGGAAGAACTGGCGAAGAGCCTCAGGATCGATTCCCGGGGTGGGCACCGCGCAGCCGAGGCGGTAGACCGCCAGCATCCCGAAAGTGAACAGGATTCGGCGGTTCAGCTCGGGGATGCGCGTGATGTTCTGGACCGAGCCCGGATTCACGGCTGGTCAGCCTCCTCGGGGGCTCGGCCCTCGACCCGCTCGACGGAGCCGCCGGCGGCCTCGATCTTGGCCCGGGCCCCGGCGCTGACCGCGTCCACGCGGACCTTCAGGGGGATCTCGATGGTCCCCTCCCCGAGCAGCTTCACGGGCCGCGACGCGTTCGGAACCAGCCCGGCCTCCGCGAGCGCTCTCGCATCCACCTCCGCGCCGGCTTCGAAACGCCCCAGCGCTGCCACGTTGACCACCTGGGTCTCGCGCCGGAACAAATTGGTGAATCCGCGCTTGGGCAGCCGCCGGGCGAGCGGCATCTGGCCCCCCTCGTAATAGCTGCGCCGCTTCGAGCCGGAGCGCGCGCCGGCGCCCTTCTGCCCGCGCCCGCAAGTACGACCCGAACCGCTGGCCATTCCTCGGCCGGCCCGACGACGATTGCGGCGGGAGCCCGGATGGGGCTTGAGCTGGTCGAGCATCACGCCTCCTCGACGCGAACGAGGTGGGTCACCTTGCGGATCATTCCGCGCACGGCCTCGGTGTCTTCGAGTTCCGATTCCCGCCCCGGCCGGCCCAGTCCCAGGCCGCGCAGCGTGGCGCGCTGATCCCGCTTGTAGCCGATCGCGCTGCGCACCTGCCGGATTCGAAGCCTGGCGGCCATCAGGCACTCCTCAGTTCGGCCCGCCGCTCGTCGAGGGTGCGCAGCATGCCGAAGCCGATCAGAGTCGCGCGGATGACGTTGTGCGAACGGTTGGTGCCCAGGCACTTGGTCAGGATGTCGTGGATGCCGGCGGCCTCGCACAGGGCGCGAACGGCCCCTCCCGCGATCACGCCGGTTCCCTTCGCCGCGGGCCGCAGCAGCACGCGGCCGGCCCCCGCGACGCCGACGACCTCGTGCGGAATCGAACCTTCGATCAGCGGAACGCGGATGAGGTTCTTGCGCGCCTGTTCGATCCCCTTGCGGATCGCCTCCGGGACCTCGTTGGCCTTGCCGAGGCCGGAACCGACCACGCCGTTGCCGTCGCCGACCACGACCAGCGCGGTGAAGCCGAAACGCCGACCGCCCTTGACGACCTTGGCCACGCGGTTGATGTCGACCACCCGCTCCTCGAGCGCGAAGTCGTTTGGATTGAGCCGCTCGGAAATCATGTCACCTCGTCCCTAGAAACGCAGCCCGCCCTCGCGCGCGCCGTCGGCCACGGCCTGGACCCGGCCGGTGAAAACGAACCCGTTTCGGTTGAAATCGACCTCGCGGATGTCGCGCTCGAGCGCCAGCTGGGCGATCGCCTCGCCCACTCGGCGCGCCGCGGTCACGTCCTTGGTGGACTTCAGACCGGCGCGAATCGAGGGGGAGCGCGTCGACAGGCTCGTGATCGTACGCCCCGAGGCCGAGTCGACGAGCTGCGCGTACATGTGCTTGCTGCTGCGATAGACCACCAGCCGCGTGCGTTCGGACGCGCGCAGCTTCTTGGCTGTCTTCTTCTTGCGCCGGAGCCAGCGGCGCTTGCGAACGTTCTGAGCCATGCCCTCTCCTAGACCGCGCCGCCCACGCCGGCCTTGCCCACCTTGCGGCGCACGGTCTCGTCGGAGTAGCGAATCCCCTTGCCCTTGTAGGGCTCGGGAGGCCGCACCCGACGGATCTCGGCCGCGAACTGGCCCACCCGTTGCTTGTCGATTCCCCGGACCGCGAGCTTGGTGTTGCCCTCGACGCCGACCTCGAGCCCCGCGGGAATCGGCATCTCGACCGGGTGCGAATAGCCCACGCTCAGCGTCAGCGTGCGGCCCTGCACGGCCGCCCGATAGCCCACGCCGACGATCTCCAGGCTGCGCTCGAAACCCTCGGTCACTCCCCAGACCATGTTCGCCAGCAGACTGCGCATCAGGCCGTGCATGGCCCGGGCGCGCTGCGCGTCGCCGTCGCGATCCACGCGGGCCCGGCCGTCATCGACTCGGATGCTGGTGTGGGGAACGAGCTTCCCGCTGAGCTCTCCCTTGGGGCCTTTCACATGGACCTGGCCGCCGTCGACTCGGACTTCGACGCCCGACGCCAGCTCGATGGGGAGTTTGCCGATACGAGACATCCCGGCTCACCACACCCGCGCCAGATACTCGCCGCCGACGCCGGCCTCGCGAGCCTGCTCGTCGCTCATCAGTCCCCGCGGCGTAGAGAGAATCGCCACTCCGAGACCGTTTCGGACTCTTGGAAGCTCCTTGGCATTGACATAGACGCGACGGCTCGGCTTGGAGACGCGTTCGATCCCCTCGATGATCGGCGTCTTGCCGTCGGTGTAGCGGAGTTCGACCACAATCGCGGGCTTACCGGCGGTCTCGGCCAGCGAATAGCTCGTGATGTAACCGCACTCCTCGAGCACCCGAGCCACTTCGCGCTTGGTCCGCGAGGCGGGCACGGAAACGTGTTCCAGTCTCGCGCGCCCGCCGTTGCGGATGCGCGTCAGCATGACCGAGATCGGATCCGTCAGCACTTGGTCATCCTCTGTGCGCCGTCCGGCAGCCCTCAGTCCCGAAACGGCATGCCGAGTTCGCGCAGCAACTCGAGTGCCTCTGCGTCGTTCGAAGCCGTCGTCACGATGCTCACGTTCAGTCCCCGGATCCCCTCGACCTTGTCGTAGTCGACCTCGGGAAAGATGATTTGTTCGCGAATCCCCAGCGTGTAGTTCCCCCGCCCGTCGAAGGCCCGGGCGGAGGCGCCGCGAAAGTCCCGCACGCGCGGCAGTGCGATGTTGATCAGGCGGTCCAGAAACTCCCACATTCGTCCGCGCCGCAGCGTCACCGTGCAGCCGATGGACATGCCCTCCCGAAGCCGGAAGTTGGCGATCGATTTCTTGGCCCGGGTGACCACGGCCTTCTGGCCGGCGATGGCCGTCAGCTCCCCCTGAGCCGCTTCGAGCAGCTTCGCGTTGGAGAGCGCTTCTCCGACCCCGGAGTTGAGGGAGATCTTCGCGAGCCGGGGGACCTGCATCGGGTTCGCGTAGCTGAAGCGCTCGCGCAGGGTGGGCACGACTTCGCTGCGATAGCGCTCCAGCAGCCGGGGGACGGCCGTCGGCTCAGTCATCGATGGCCTCGTTGTTTCGCTTGTCCCAGCGCCGCTTGACGCCGTCGACGTTTCGGAACCCGACCCGGGTGCGAGCTTCCCCGTGGACCAGCGCGACGTTCGACAGGTGAATCGAAGCTTCCTTCTCCACGATCCCGCCCTGGCGATTGGCCGCGTTGGGTTTGGTGTGGCGCTTGACGAGGTTCACGCGCTCCACGGTCACCCGCCCGCGTTGGACGTCGACGCCGATCACCGTTCCGCGCTGGCCGCGGTTCTTCCCCACCAGTACTTCGACCGTGTCCCCTTTGCGGATTCGGGCCGCCACTACAGCACCTCGGGGGCGAGTGAGACGATTTTCATGAAGCGCTTGGATCGCAATTCCCGGGCCACCGGCCCGAAGATGCGCGTTCCGATCGGTTCGCGGTTGGGGTCGAGCAGGACCACGGAGTTGTCGTCGAAGCGGATATAGGAGCCGTCCGAACGGCCGACCGCCTTGCAGGTGCGAACGATCACGGCGTTGTGCAGTTGCTTCTTCTTCACCCGGCTGTTGGGCAGGGCTTCCTTCACCGACACCTTGATGATGTCGCCGATGGTCGCGTAGCGTCGCCGCGACCCCCCCAGAACCTTGATGCACTGCACCTTCCGGGCGCCGGAGTTGTCCGCGACGTTGAGAATCGACTCGGTCTGGATCACGCCAGTTTCTCCTGGACCCGCCAGCGCTTCCGCCGCGAGATCGGGCGTGTCTCGATGATCCGGACCTTGTCTCCCGGGCGGCATTCGTTCGCCTCGTCGTGTGCCATGAAGCGGGTACGCCGCCGGATGTACTTCTTGTAGAGCGGATGCTGGACGGTGCGGGTCACTTCGACGATGACGGACTTATCCATCTTGTCGCTGACCACCACGCCGACCCTGCTCTTGCGAAGCCCCCGTGTCCTGGTCATGCGGACGCCTCCCGTTCGCTGCGGACCGTCAGGGCGCGAGCCAGGTCGCGCCGGGCCGTCCGGAGACCGACCGAGTTTTCGATCTGGCCCGTCGCCTTCTTGAGCGTCATGTCGAAGAGGCTGCGGCGGGCGTCCTCGACCCGGGCGTCCAGCTCCTCGGCTGTCAGCTTGCGCAGATCCACGGCTTTCACACCTCGATCCTCTCTACGAAGCGCGTCTTCACGCTCAGCTTGTGGGCCGCCAGTCTGAGCGCCTCGCGCGCCACGTTGCGTTCGACGCCCTCCATTTCGTACAGCACCCGGCCCGGGCGGACCCGCGCGACCCAGAACTCGGGATTGCCCTTGCCCTTGCCCATGCGGGTCTCGGGCGGACGCTTGGTCATCGGCTTGTCGGGGAAAATCCGGATCCAGACCTTGCCGCCGCGCTTGGCGTGACGCGTCATGGCGACCCGGGCGGCTTCGATCTGGCGTGACGTGATCCGGCCCGGCTCGAGCGCCTGGAGCCCGTAGCGGCCAAAGGACAGCTCGCCCCCCCTCCAGGCCTTGCCGCGGTTCCGGCCCTTCTGAACCTTGCGGAATTTCGTTCGCTTGGGTTGAAGCATCGCGGTTCCCTAGCGCGCCTGGGCCTCGTCGGGCCCGCCCCCGAGACGATGCTGGTGCAGGTCGCTGGGATCGGCCACGAGACCGTTGAAGACCCAGACCTTGACGCCGATCACCCCATAGGTGGTCTTGGCCTCGGCCAGCCCGTAGTCGATCTGGGCACGCAGCGTGTGCAGAGGCACCCGCCCCTCCATGTACTGGGTGGTGCGGGACATCTCGGCGCCGCCCAGACGCCCCCCGACGCGGATCCGCACGCCTTCGGCTCCGAACTTCATCGCCGACTGCAGCGCCTTCTTCATCGCGCGCCGGAACGCCACCCGGCGCACCAATTGCTGAGCGACGTTCTCGGCGATGAGCTGGGCGTCGGTCTCCGCCTTGCGGACCTCCCTGATGTTGATGAAGACATCGTTTCGGGTCATCGCCGAGATCTCCTGGCGGAGCTGCTCGACGTCGGCGCCGCGCTTGCCGATCAGGATGCCGGGGCGGGAGGTATGGATGTTGACCGACATCTTGTCGGCCCGGCGCTCGATCACCGTCTTGCTGATCCCGGCATGCGAGGCCTTTTCCTTGATGTAGCGGCGAATCCGCAGGTCCTCGTGCAGCAGCTCCGCGAAGCCGCGCTCCGCGAACCAGTTGGATTCCCAGCCGTAGATCACCCCCAGGCGGAAGCCGTATGGATGGACTTTCTGGCCCACGCAGTCTCCTCTAGCGCTCGTCCAAGACGAGCATGACGTGGCTCGACGCCTTGTTGATCCAGTAGGCGCGCCCCTGAGCGCGGGGGCGAATGCGCCAGCCGCGCTTCCCCTCGTCGACCTGAATCGACTTGACGAAGAGGTTGTCGAGGTCGATGCCGGCCGATTGCCGGGCGTTCTTCTCCTCCGCGTTTGCAAGCGCGGAACGCAGGAGCTTCGCGATCGGAACCGCCGCCGCCTTGTCGCTGGCGGCCAGGATGTCGAGCGCCTGCGAACAGGGGCGGTTGCGGATCAGATCCGCCACCAGCCGCCCTTTTCGGGCGCCCATGCGGTAGTTCCGCAGCGCGGCGCGAATCTCCAACTCACTTCCCCTTTCGGAGTTTCTTGTCGCCGGCGTGAACGGTCGGCTTGCGGGTGGGAGCGAATTCTCCGAGGCGGTGTCCGATCATGTTCTCGGTCACGAACACGGGCATGAAGAGGCGCCCGTTGTGCACGTGAAACGTGTGTCCGATCATTTCCGGGACGATCATGGAGCGTCGCGACCAGGTCCGGATGATCTCTTTCCCGCCGGAGTCGTTGAGCCGTTCCACTTTCTTCAGCAGCGACTCCTGGACGTACGGTCCCTTTTTTACCGACCGGGCCATTTACTTCTGTCCTCGCCTGCGAACGATGAACCGGTCGCTGCGGTGGTTCTTGCGCGTCTTGTGGCCCTTGGTCGGCACTCCCCAGGGGGTCACCGGATGGCGGCCTCCGGAAGTGCGTCCCTCGCCGCCCCCGTGGGGATGATCGACGGGATTCATCGCCACCCCGCGAACATTCCCCCGCCGGCCCAGCCAACGCCCGCGCCCCGCCTTGCCCAGGGAGATGTTTCCCTGGTCGGGATTCCCCACCTGACCGATCGTGGCCAGGCATTCAGACAGCACCATCCGCGTCTCTCCCGAAGGCAGCTTGACGGTCGCGTACTTGCCCTCGCGCGCCATGAGCTGAGCGGCGGTGCCCGCCGAGCGAACCATCTGCGCGCCCTTGCCGGGCTTGAGTTCGATGGCGTGCACCACGGTTCCGAGCGGGATGGCGGACAGCGGCAGGGCGTTGCCCGGCTGGATCTCGGCGCCCGGCCCGCTCATCACCCGATCGCCCACTTCCAGCCCCAGCGGTGCGGGGATGTAGCGCTTGTCGCCGTCGGCGTAGTGCAAGAGCGCAATCCTGCAGGTCCGGTTCGGGTCGTACTCGATGGCGGCCACCCGCGCCGGCACGCCGAGCTTGTCCCGACGCTTGAAGTCGATCCTTCGATAGCGCCGCTTGTGACCACCGCCGCGGTGGTACGAGGTGATCCTGCCTCGGCTGTTGCGCCCCCCGCTCTTGGAGAGCCCCTCCGTCAGGCCGCGCTCGGGTCGCTTGGCGGTCAGCTCCGAGAAGTCGCTGACCGTCATTTCCCGGCGTCCCGGCGAAGTCGGCTTGTACTTGCGAATTGGCACGTTCAGACCCCTTCGAAGAACTCGATGTGGTCGCCGACGCGGAGCTTGACCCGCGCCTTCTTCCAGGAGGATCTCCGCCCCAGGAATCGACCCACGCGCTTCTTCTTGCCCTGAACGCGCGAGGTGCGGACGTCGACGACGCTCACGTCGAAAAGCCGCTCAACCGCGCGCTTGATCTCGATCTTGTTCGCGTCGGGGTGCACCGCGAACGTGACCACGTTGTCGGTCTCGCGCTCGATGGTGCTCTTTTCCGTGACGATGGGCCGCTGGAGGATCTGGTGGTCGTTCATTGCAGACGCTCCGTCACCCGTTCCAGCGCGGCCTGCGTGAAAATCAGGTTCTTGCGCGCGAGCACGTCGTAGACATTCAGCCCCGCCGCTGCCAGGACGCGCACCCGGGGCAGGTTTCTGCCCGCCAGTTCCAGGTTCCGCTCCCGCTCCGCCGTGACGATCAACACGTCGTCCACTCCGAGGTCGGCCAGATGCTGGACCAGAAGCCGCGTCCTGGGTTCGTCGAGTTCCAGCGACTCCACCACTTGGAAGGCGTCTTCCCGCCTGCGCAGCGACAGCGCAGAACGCAGCGCCGCCTTGCGGACTTTCTTGGGGATGCGCTGGCGATAGGAGCGGGGCTGCGGTCCAAACACCACGCCGCCACCCGCGTAATGGGCCGCCCGAATCGTGCCCTGGCGCGCTCGGCCGGTCCCCTTCTGACGATATGGCTTGGCGCCCCCGCCGGAGACCAGCGAGCGGTTCTTGGTCGCCGCCGTCCCTCTGCGCCGCGCCGCGCGCTGGGCGCTGGCGACGGCGTGCAGCAGATCGGTGCGCACCGGCGCGTCGAATATCTTCCCGTCGAGGTCCATGATCGCGCGCCCTAGAGCTTGATCTCCACGTCCACGCCGGCCGAAAGCTCGAGTTTCATCAGCGCGTCCACGGTCTGGGGGGTCGGGTCCAGGATGTCGATCAGCCGTCGGTGTGTCCGGATCTCGAACTGTTCGCGCGATTTCTTGTCCACGTGCGGACCGCGCAGCACGGTGTACTTCTCGATCGAGGTCGGCAGGGGAATCGGCCCGGCCGTTCGCGAACCGGTGCGGACGGCGGTGTCGAGAATCTCGGAAGCGCTGACGTCCAGCAGCTTGTGGTCGAATGCCTTCATGCGAATCCGGATCTTTGGCGCGGTGTCGGCCATCGCCTACTCAGTGATTTCGGCGACGACGCCCGCACCCACCGTGCGCCCGCCTTCCCGGATCGCGAACCGCAACCCTTGGTCCATCGCGA
>JAGWBS010000083.1:0-9575 GCA_021295775.1 Pseudomonadota bacterium
TGGAGGGCGTTCTCACCAGCGATCCGCGCGTCGTCCCCGAAGCGCGCAAGCTCGCGCGCATCACCTACGACGAGATGCTCGAAATGGCAAGCCTGGGCGCGAAGGTGCTCCAGATCCGCTCGGTCAAGTTCGGCAAGCAGTACGGCGTGCCGATCCACGTGCGCAGTTCGTTCGACGACAGGGAGGGTACCTGGGTGGTTCCGGAGAGCGAGATCATGGAGCGCCTGGTGGTCTCGGGAGTGACCTACAACCGCAACGAGGCCAAGATCACCATCTTCGGCGTCGCCGACAGCCCCGGCGTCGCGGCCCGGATTTTCGGCCCGATGTCGGAGGCGGGGGTGGTGGTGGACGTGATCGTGCAGAACGTCTCCATCGAAGGTCACACCGACGTCACCTTCACCGTGGCCCGATCGGACCTCGACCGGGCGCTGGAGATCGCCCAGAGGCTGGTGGGCGAGTTGCCCGCCAGGGGGGTGACCTCGGACGCGACCATCGCCAAGGTCTCGGTCGTCGGGCTGGGGATGAAGGACCACGCCGGCGTCGCCGGAAAGATGTTCACCGTCCTGGCCGACGAGGGCATCAACATCCAGATGATCAACACCTCCGAGATCAAGATCTCGGTGGTGGTCGACGAGAAGTACACCGAGACCGCCTGTCGCGCGCTGCACGTCGCATTCGAGCTGGGGGAGTCCGGCGCCCTGGCGGAGGACCTCTAGCTGCCGCTTCCGCGCGTGCCCGATCCCGGCGCGGCGCGCGCCTGGGTCTGGGTTGGAGTGGCCGCGCTGGCGTTGGCTCCGCTGCTTCCGCCCACCGTCCCGGATTCGCACGTCGCCGTCCGCGGCGAGGCCGGCTGCAGGCTGCGTCCGGACCGGGGCGGACCAGAATGCTCCTGCACGGAGCTCGGCGCCAGGCTGCGCCGGGTTCTGGGCTGGCCCCTGGACGTCAACGCGGTCCACGCCGACGGGCTGGAATTGCTGCCGGGACTGGGGCCGGTGCGCGCCGCCGCGATCCGGGCCGAGCGCGAACGCCGGGGTCCGTTCCGATCGCTGGACGAATTGGCGCGCCGCGTTCACGGCGTGGGGCCGGCCAGCGTCCGCGCCTTGAGGCCCCATCTGTACACCGAAGACGACCCGGCCTGTGCCTCCGGACGCGCCCTCTGCCGCTGTGACTCGTAGGGCCGCCGGCCCGCGCGCGAGCTAATATCTGCCGCGTGCGGCCGATCTACCTCGACTACAACGCCACCACGCCGCTGCACCCCGCGGCCGTCGAGGCGATGACGCAGGTGCTGAAGGAGTGCTACGGCAACCCGTCGAGCGCGCACTGGGCCGGGGCCGCGGCGCGCGACGTGCTCGCCCGCGCCCGCGCTCAGGTGGCCCGCCTGATCGGGGCCGAGCCGGAGACGGTCGTGTTCACCAGCTCCGCGACCGAGTCCAACAACATCGTGCTGCGCAGCGCGGCCCGGGCAGCGCCGCAGCCCGCGGGACGGATCGTCACCTGCGCCACGGAGCACCCCTCCGTGCTGGAAACGCTCGAGGACCTGGACGTGGAGGCCGACATCCTCCCCGTCGACGGCGACGGTCGGCTCGCGCCGGCGACGCTGGCCGAGGCGGTCGGACCCGAGACGCTTCTGGTCTCGGTGATGTGGGCCAACAACGAAACCGGGGTCGTCCAGCCGATCGCGGAGCTGGCCTCGGTCGCGGCGTACCGCGGCGTACCCTTCCACACCGACGCGGTCCAGGCCCTGGGCAAGCTGCCCCTGGAGCTGGCGGGCCTGCCGGTCGACTTCGCCTCCTTCTCCGCCCACAAGCTGGGCGGGCCCAAGGGGATCGGGGCTCTGTACGTGCGCGACGGGACGCCGTTGTCTCCGCTGCTGAGCGGAGGAGGGCAGGAGCGGCGGCTGAGGCCCGGGACGGAGAACGTTCCGGGGATCGCCGGCTTCGGAGCCGCCTGCGCCGCCGCAGAGCGGGAGTTGCCCGGTCGCGGGGAGCGTCTGGGCGGGCTCGCGAACCAACTCTGGGCCGGGATTCGGGAGAAGATCCCCGGCGTGCGTCTGAACGGCTCCCTGGAGCACCGTCTCCCCCACACGCTCAACCTGTCTTTCGACGCGCTGGACGGCGAGACCCTGGTGATGGCGCTCGACGCCGAGGGGGTCGCGGTCGCCTCCGGGGCCGCCTGTCATTCCGGTTCCACCGAACCCTCGCACGTGCTGGCGGCGATGGGCGTTCCCGCGGAACTCGGAGCGGGCGCGATTCGTCTGAGCCTGGGGGCACAGACATGCGCGGAGGAGATCGGCCACGCGCTCGAGGTGCTTCCCCGCGTGGTCGCCCGCGTGCGCGCGGCCGGGGCGGCATGAACGAGCGCTGGCTGGTCGCGATGAGCGGGGGCGTCGATTCATCGGTCGCCGCCGCGCTGCTGGCGCGCAGCGGCGCCGAGGTTCTGGGCGTGACCATGGATCTGGGCGAGGGGAGCTCGAAGGACCACGCCGTGCCCGGGTCCAAGAAATGCTGCGGTCTGCCCGACGCCGAGGATGCCGCGGCGGTGGCCCGGCGCATGGGCTTCCGCCATTACGTGGCCAACTACCGCCGTGCTTTCGACCAGGCCGTCGTGCAGCCTTTCGTCGAGGCGTACGCCGCGGGGGAGACTCCCATTCCCTGCAGCGCCTGCAACCGGGTGCTCAAGTTCGACCACCTGCTCCGCCGCGCCCGGGCGCTCGGAGCCCGCGGCGTCGCGACCGGCCACTACGCGCGCATCGTCCGCGACGCGGAGGGCCGGCTCGGCCTGTACCGCGCCCGCGACCGCCTCAAGGACCAGACCTATTTCATCTTCGACATCCCCGCGCGAAATCTGGAGGAGCTGAGCTTTCCGCTCGGGGATCTGCACAAGGAACAGGTGCGGGAGGTCGCGCGCGAGCTCGAGCTTCCCACCGCCGACAAGCCCGAGAGCCAGGGAATCTGCTTCGTGCCGGACGGCGACGTGCGCTCCGCGCTGGAACGCCTGCGCCCCGGGCTGCGCGCTTCGGCCGGCGAGATCGTCGACCCGCTCGGACGCGTACTGGGCCGCCACTCCGGGACGGCCGGCTACACCGTCGGCCAGCGCAAGGGACTGGGGCTCTCAGGGGGGCCCTGGTACGTGCGCGAGATCCAGACGGAACGCAACCGGCTGGTGGTGAGCCGCGATTCGGCGGCGCTGCGGCTGCGCCGGCTCCGGGTGCGGGAGACGAGCTGGCTGGTCGGAGGGCTTCCCGAAGACGAAGTGCGCGTGCAGGTGCGTCACCGTCAGGCTCCGGTTCGGGCGCGCCTGCGGCCCGGAGCACATCCGGGCGAGATCGAGGTCGAGCTGGCCGAGCCGGTCTGGGCTCCGTCCCCCGGCCAGGCGGCCGTCGTCTACGATGCTGCCGACGAGCGCGTGCTCGGTGGGGGATGGATCGCTGGCGCCCGCTGACGCGGCGGCGCGCGATTTCCGGGCGCTGGAGGCGCGGCTGGGACATCGCTTCGCGCGCCCCGAACTCTTGGAGCGGGCGCTGACTCACGTTTCGCGGGCCAACGAGCGCGGCGACTCGCTGCTCGGCAACGAGCGACTCGAGTTCCTGGGAGACGCCGTGCTCGACCTGGTGGTCTCCGAGTTGCTGATGGACCGGCACCCCGAACGAGACGAGGGCTGGCTGTCGCGGGCCAGGTCGGCCACGGTCCGTCAGGAGTCCCTGGCGCGTCACGCGAGAGAGCTGGAACTTGAGCGCTGGATGCTCCTGGGCCGCAGCGAAGAGCGCTCGGGCGAGCCCAAGCCGTCCATCCTGGCCAATGGGCTCGAAGCGCTGCTGGGCGCGCTGTATCTCGACGCCGGGCTCTCCGGAGTTCGCGCGTGGATCGAGTCGGAGTTCGGGGGCGAGTTGGCCGATCCGGAACGCGGACTGGCGGACCCCAAGACGCGCCTGCAGGAGTGGCTGCAGGCCCGCGGCGGCCCGCCGCCCCGCTACGTCGCGCTGCGCGAGCAGGGGCCGTCCCACGCCCCCGAGTTCGAAGTCGAAGTCCGCGTCGAAGACCGCGCCCTGGGCCGCGGGCTCGGCGGAAGCAAGCGCGTCGCCGAGCAGGAGGCCGCTCGCCGGGCGCTGGTCGAGCTCGGGGCGGAACCGGCGTGAGCGGAGAGCCGGAGCACCGCTGCGGGGTGGTCGCCCTGCTGGGACGCCCCAACGCGGGCAAGTCGAGTCTGCTCAACGCGCTGCTCGGCCAGAAGATCTCGATCGCAACGGCCCGCGCACAGACCACGCGCGGCAATCTGCTGGGGGTTTTGACGCGGCCCGGCGCCCAGCTCCTGTTCCACGACACGCCCGGGTGGCACCCCAGCCAACGGCGCTTCAATCTGGCGCTGAGCGAGCGCGCGCTGCGTGCCGCCGAAGACGCGGACGTGCGCCTGCTGCTTTTCGAAGCCGGAGCGGACTGGGACGAGCCGGAAAGGAGACTGGCGGAGTTGGCCCCCCCCGTCCTGGTCGTGCGAACCAAGTGCGACCGGAACGTGTCCACGGCGGTTCCCGGGCCGGAGCGCTTCGCCGGGGTCCTGGAGACCTCCGCCCTCGAAGGGCAGGGCATCGAGGCTCTGGTCGGAGCGCTCCTGCCGCACCTGCCCGCGGGACCCGCGCTGTACCCGGAGGACTTCCTGACCGATGCGCCCATGCGTTTCCTGGCGGCGGAGCGCATCCGGGAGGTCGCCTTCGAGCAGCTGCGCGAGGAAGTGCCCTACGCGCTCGCCGTCGAAGTCACCGAGTGGAAGGAAAGCGACGCGGAACTGCGCATCCGCGCACGCCTTCTGGTCGAGCGGGACTCGCAGATGGGGATCGTGGTGGGGCAGGGCGGCCAGCGCCTGGGCCGTCTCGGCCGAGAGGCGCGACGGCGGCTGGCGGAGCTGGTGGGCAAGACCGTTCACCTCAACCTCCGGGTCAAGACCGACCGCGGCTGGACCCGACGCCCGCGCCGCGTGCGCCAGCTCGGCTATCTCTGAACGCCGTTTCGGCGGTTCCGGTGTAGTCCCCGCGGAAGGGCCGACCGTCCCGGTGTGAACTCGCGCGGGGGCTGGTAACTTCTCCCGGCCGGAGCGAAGCGCGAAGGGGAGAATCGCAGGTGGCGCACGAATCCGATCCCAGGGCCGCGGCGGACCTGGAGGCTTGGCGAGAGCTCGCGGCCCGGGAACTTCGGGGCCGGGATCCCGAGACTCTGGTGTGGGAGACGCCCGAGGGCATCTCCGTCAAGCCCCTCTACACCGCCGCGGACCTCGAGGAGCTGGAGTATCTCGACACCCTGCCGGGGGCGTTCCCCTTCCTGCGCGGTCCCAGAGCCACCATGTACGCCAACCGGCCCTGGACCGTCCGGCAGTACGCGGGCTTCTCGACCGCCGAGGAGTCCAACGCCTTCTACCGCTCCAATCTGGCGGCGGGGCAGAAGGGGCTGTCGGTGGCCTTCGACCTCGCGACCCATCGCGGTTACGACTCCGACCACCCGCGCGTGGTGGGCGACGTGGGCAAGGCCGGCGTGGCGATCGACTCGGTCGAGGACATGAAGATCCTCTTCGACGGCATTCCCCTCGACCAGATGTCGGTCTCGATGACGATGAACGGCGCGGTCATTCCGACGCTCGCGGCCTACATCGTCGCCGCGGAAGAGCAGGGCGTCGCGACCGAGAAGCTCACGGGGACGATCCAGAACGACATTCTCAAGGAGTTCATGGTCCGCAACACCTACATCTACCCGCCCGAACCCAGCATGCGGATCGTGGCCGACATCATCGAGTACTCCTCGGGGCAGATGCCCCGGTTCAACTCGATTTCGATCAGCGGCTACCACATGCAGGAAGCCGGAGCGACGCAGGTGCAGGAGCTGGCCTTCACCCTGGCCGACGGCGTCGAGTACGTGCGCGCCGCCATCGCCAAGGGCCTCGACGTCGACGCGTTCGCGGGCCGGCTCAGCTTCTTCTGGTGCATCGGCATGAACTTCTTCATGGAGGTCGCCAAGTTGCGGGCGGGCCGGCTGCTCTGGGCGCGGCTGATGCGCGAGTTCGGCCCCCGCGACCCGCGCTCGATGATGCTGCGCACCCACTGTCAGACTTCGGGGGCGAGCCTGACCGAGCAGGATCCCTACAACAACATCGTCCGCACCACGATCGAGGCGCTGGCGGCGGTGCTGGGCGGGACGCAGTCGCTGCACACCAACTCGTTCGACGAGGCCATTTCGCTGCCGACGCCGACCTCCTCGCGCGTCGCGCGCAACACGCAGCTCATCCTGGCCGAGGAGACGGGCGTGACCAAGGTCATCGATCCGCTCGCGGGCTCGTACTACGTCGAGAGCCTGACCCACGCGATCGCGCGCGAGGCCTGGAATCTGATCGAGGAAGTCGAGCGCATGGGCGGGATGACCAAGGCGATCGAGGCGGGCATGCCCAAGCTGCGCATCGAGGAGGCGGCCACCCGCCGCCAGGCACGGATCGACCGCGGCGAGGACACCATCGTCGGGGTCAACAAGTATCCGGCGGGCGAAGAAGGCGCGGTCGAGGTGCTCGACATCGACAACACCGATGTGCGGCAGAAGCAGCTAGCGAGGATCGCGGAGCTGCGCTCGACCCGGGACGAGCCGCGCTGCCGCCGGGCGCTCGAAGCGCTCGAAGGGGCGGCCGCGGGAGGGGAGAACCTGCTGGAGAAGGCCGTCGAGGCCACCCGCGCCCGCGCCACCGTGGGCGAGATCTCCGACTCCATGGAGCGCGTTTTCGGGCGTCACCGGGCGGAGATCCGCAGCGTCTCCGGCGTCTATTCGGCGGCCTCTCGGGGCGACGGCGAATTCGACCAGGTTCGGGCCGAGGTCGACGCGTTCGCGGAGCAGGAGGGCCGCCGTCCGAGAATCCTGGTCGCCAAGCTGGGACAGGACGGCCATGACCGGGGGGCCAAGGTGATCGCCACCGCCTTCGCCGACCTGGGATTCGACGTGGACGTGGGACCGCTGTTCCGGACGCCGGAAGAGGTGGCGCGTCAGGCGATCGAGAACGACGTGCACGTGGTCGGAGTATCGACCCAGGCCGCGGGGCACAAGACGCTGGTTCCGGAGTTGATCGACGAGCTGCGTTCTCAGGAAGCCGCCGACGTGGTGGTGGTGTGCGGGGGCGTGATCCCCGCCAAGGACTACGAGTTTCTCCACGCCCGGGGAGTCTCGAACGTCTTCGGGCCGGGCACCCCGGTTCCGAAAGCCGCGCGGGAGACGCTCCAGGCCGTTCGGGACCGGCTCGCGGATGGCGGATAGCTCCGCGGCCGACGCCTACTGCGAGGGAGTGCTCGCCGGCGACCGTCGCGTGATCGCCAAGGCCATCACGCTGCTCGAGAGCCGCCGTTCGGACCATCGCGAGCTGGGGCAGCGAGTTCTCGACCGTCTGGCGCCCCACGCCGGCCGCGCCATTCGGGTCGGGATCACCGGCGCGCCGGGCGTCGGCAAGAGTTCCTTCATCGAGAGACTCGGCCTCAAGCTGACCGGCGAGGGGCAGCGGGTGGCGGTGCTGGCGGTCGATCCTTCCAGCCCCGTGAGCGGGGGCAGCCTGCTCGGCGACAAGACCCGCATGGAGGAGCTTTCGGTGCATCCCGAGGCTTTCATCCGCCCCTCGCCGTCGGGAGGGACGCTGGGCGGCGTCGCCTACCGCACGCGCGAGGCGCTGCTGGTCTGCGAGGCGGCCGGTTTTCCGGTCGTGCTGGTCGAGACGGTCGGGGTCGGCCAGTCCGAGGTCGAGGTCCGCGGGATGGTCGACCTGTTCGCGGTGCTGCTGCAGCCCGGTGCCGGCGACGAGTTGCAGGGAATGAAAAAAGGCCTGATCGAGTTCGCCGACCTGCTGGTGGTGAACAAGGCCGACGGCGAACAGAGGGAAGCGGCCGAGCGCGCCCGGACCGACCACGCCGCCGCCCTACAGCTTCTGGGGGCTTCGGACGCGGTCTGGACCCCGCGCGTGCAGCTCGCCAGCGCGCTGACCGGGGAGGGGATCGACGAATTCTGGGAGAGCGCGCTGGCCCATCGCGAGGCCCTGTCTCGCACGGGAGAGCTCGAAGTCCGCCGCCGCCGGCAGGCGCGGGCCTGGCTGTGGCGGCTGCTGGACGACGGGCTGCGGCACGCCTTCCGCACGGACGCCGAGGTGGCGGCCCGGCTGGCGGACCTCGAGCGGGACGTCGAGGCCCAACGTCTGACGGCACCGCGCGCGGCCCGACTGCTGCTCCAGGGGTACGGATCGCGGACCTGAGAGGGGCTCCGGCTCGACCGGGAAGCCTCCCGCCCGGGCTGGAATTCGTAGCGATTCCGGGCGGGTTAGTTTTGACACCCGGGTGCCGGCTTGATACGGGCCCCGCGCCTGGCTACCCCCCTTAGTCAGGCGTGCGCGCCGCCACAGGGCGCGACCGGAGGAAAATGGCCAACCGAGACCGAGCGTCGCAGCCCGGTGCGGAGGCGAGGCGAGCCAATGGTCGCTCTGCGTCGTATGCCGATGTTCTTCCGGATCACGATGTGCTGGAGCGCGTCGAGTCGGCTCTGGCCGACCTGCGCGCCGGCAGGATGGTCGTGCTGGTCGACGACGAAGACCGCGAGAACGAGGGCGACCTCTGCATGGCCGCCGAGAAGTGCGGCGCCGAGGACGTGAACTTCATGGCCAAGTACGGCCGGGGTCTGATCTGCCTGACCCTGACCCAGGAGAAGGCCATCGAGCTAGACCTCAATCCGATGGTTCCGGACTACCACAACACGGCGCCGTTCCAGACCGCGTTCACGGTTTCGATCGAAGCGCGGGAGGGCGTCACGACCGGAATCTCGGCGGCCGACCGGGCGCGCACCATCCAGGTAGCGATCCATCCCGAAAGCCGTGCGCGCGACCTGACCCGCCCCGGTCACGTCTTCCCGCTGATCGCCAAGCCGGGTGGGGTTCTGAGGCGGACCGGCCAGACCGAGGGATCGGTCGATCTGGCGCGGATGGCGGGCGTGAAGCCGGCCGGCGTGATCTGCGAGATCATGAACGACGACGGAAGCATGGCGCGAATGCCCGAACTGGAGGAGTTCGCGCGCGAGCACGGCCTGCGGATTGTCTCGATCGCCGACGTGATCGCCTACCGCATGCGCAAGGAGCGCTTCGTCGAGGTGGCGGCCCACGCGACCCTGCCGTCGATGTACGGGGATTTCCAGGCCACCGTCTTCAAGAACGAGATCGACCACATCGACCACGTGGCGCTGGTGCGCGGCGAGGTCGACGCCGACACGCCCATCCTGGTCCGGGTGCACAGCGAATGCCTCACCGGCGACGCCTTCGGCTCGCTGCGCTGCGACTGCGGGGAACAGCTCCAGACCGCCCTCGAACTGATCCAGGAGGAGGGCAGCGGCGTGCTGCTCTACATGCGGCAGGAGGGACGCGGGATCGGCCTAGCCAACAAGATCCGTGCCTACTCGCTGCAGGACGACGAGGGACTCGACACGGTCGAGGCCAACGAGCGGCTCGGCTTCCCCCCCGACGCGCGGGATTTCGGCGTCGGGGCGCAGATCCTGGTCGAGCTCGGCGTGCGCAAGATCCGCCTGCTGACC
>JAGWBS010000083.1:9778-10098 GCA_021295775.1 Pseudomonadota bacterium
CGCGCGGTGGCCCGGGCCGCGAAAGCTTTGCGAGTTTGAGGAGAAGGCAATGTTCGACAGTGTGGAAGACGTCGAGAAGCGGCTCTTCGATCAGGGCTACATCGCGGACAAGAACATCGCGACGGTGGTGTTCCTGGCCGCCCAGCTCAACAAACCCATCCTGGTCGAAGGACCCGCGGGGGTCGGAAAGACGGAGCTGGCCAAGGTGGTGGCGGGCGCGGTCGGACGGTCGCTGATCCGACTGCAGTGCTACGAGGGGCTGGACGAGTCCAAGGCGCTGTACGAGTGGGAGTACTCCAAGCAGCTCCTCTACACCCAGA
>JAGWBS010000084.1:0-12933 GCA_021295775.1 Pseudomonadota bacterium
AAAGGGTCGAATCGGAACGGAGACAGGGCCGGTCGAGGCTCGCGCCGAGTTCTGTTTGGAGGCGCGCAGGGCCGTTGGGGCACTTCCAAGCCGGACTGGCCGGGCGGAAGTCGGAAGTCAGGCCCGAGCGGGAACTTCGCTTGTCAGGGGGTGTTCAGATTCCGTAGAGGCGGGCGACGTTTTCGCCGACCATCTTGCGGCGCTCGTCGAGGGGGACGTCGCTGAAGTGGCGCTCGATGTATTCGCGCGAGGACGGCCAGGAGCTGTTCACGTGCGGGTAGTCGCTCGACCACATGATGTTTTCCACGCCGATGATGTCGCGGTTGCGCACGCCCACGACGTCGTCGATGAAGGTGCCGAAGACTTGGCGGTGGAAGTAGAAGCTCGGCGGCTCGGTGAGCTCGGACTGGGTGTGGTAGCGGTGCCGCTCGTAGACGTGGTCCATCCACGGCACCAGGAACGCCATCCAGCCGATGCCGCTCTCGACCGACACCAGCTTCAGGTTGGGGTGGCGCTGCAGGGCGCCGGAGAAGATGAAGGTGGCGATCGGTTCGCACATCACCGTCTTGTTGACCGAGATCGCGACCATCAGGTTCTTGTCGATGCCGCGGCTGACAGGCTTGGTGCCCAGGTGGAAGTGCACCGCCAGGTCCATGTCGGCCAGGGCCGCCCAGAGCCGCTCGTAGTGCGGGTCCAGGTAGGACAGGTCGCCCTCCGGCGACTCCTGGTAGGCGGGCACCGCCGGGATCAGCACGCCGCGCAGGCCGGCCTTGGCGCTGCGCTGCGCCTCCTCGATCGCCCAGTCCAGGTCCCAGATCGGCAGCTCCGCCACCCCGATCAGGCGCGACGGGCTGACGCTGGTGAACTCGGCCAGCCAGTCGTTGTAGGCGCGCATCATCACCATCTGCATGTCGCGGTCGAGGGTGCGGATGGCCACGCCCCCGCCGGCGCCGCTGCCGAAGAGCACCTGCGCATCGACGCCGTCGAAGTCCATGTCTTCCAGGCGCGCCTTGGGGTCCCAGCCGCCCCGGCGGCCGGTCTCCTTGGTCTTGGCCAGCATCTGGACGTCCTTGGACGGGACTCCGGCCGAGCCCTCGAGCTGGGTGAAGGGCCTCTCGGTGCCCTCGAAGACCAGAACCTCGTTCTCCCCCCGGCGCTCCACCCGCGGCATGCGCTCCTTCCACGCCTCGGGCACGCGCTCGGCGTAGATGGTCGGCATCGGGTTGACGTGGTCGTCGGCGGAGATGATCCGCATCTTTTCGGACATGGGAATTCTCCTCAGGACTGAAGCGGGACGGTCTGGGTGTCGCGGCCCGAGCGCATCAGCCGGCCCGGCGTCGCGCCCGTGGGCTCGCCGTCCTCGACGATCGCGCTCCCGTTGACCAGAACCCGCCGAATGCCGGTGGACTTGGCGATCAGGCGCCAGGAGTCGCCGGGAAGGTCGTCGACGCGGTGCACTTCGCCGCGGCCGACGCTCTCGGGATCGAAGACCGTCACGTCGGCGCAGTAACCCGGGCGCAGCAGGCCCCGCCCGCGCAGGCCGAAGAGTTCGGCGGGCGCCTGGGTCATCAATTGGACCGCGCGCTCCACCGGGACCAGCCGGCGCCCGCGCAGGCAGTCGGCCAGGAACTCGCTGGGATACGGCGAGCCGCACATCCGGTCCAGGTGCGCTCCCGCGTCCGACCCGCCGATCAGGATCGCGGGGTCGGCCCAGGCATCGGCGCGCATCTTCCAGCCCTCGTCGCTGTCGTCGCGGTTGCCCGGCCACAGCACGGTCTGCAGCTCGTCGTCGGCGACGATGTCGAAGATCGCGTCGGTGGGAGTCTGGCCGCGCTCCTCGGCGATCTCGCCCAGCTTGCGGCCCGTCAGGCCCGCGTTGGCGGGCGAGGCGGTGTCGCCGATGGTGTAGTTCTCCCACCGCGTCAGGCCCGCGAGCACGCCGGCCTCCGGCGAGCGGGCGCGCTCCATCATCCAGCGGCGGGTCTCGGGGTCGCGCAGCTTGGCCACGCGCTCGGGGACCGGCAGCCGCATGACCTTGTCCCAGTCCGGCAGCAGGTGCAGGGCGCAGTGGGTCAGGAAGCTCATCGTCATGCCGACGTGCGTGGGCATGGTCAGGGCGACCACCCGCGCGCCGCGCTCCTCGGGTGCGCGTAGCGCTCGGGGTCCGAGGCGTCGATCGACAGCACGTTCCAGTTCAGCGGCCGCCGGGCCGCCAGCGACATGCTCGTCATCAGGTCGATCTCTTCCTCGCTGAAGCGCCCGATGCAGCCGTCGATGATGAACTCCAGCGCGGTGCCGTCGAACTCGCCCACCGCCCGGCACAGCGCCAGGACCTCGTCGTGGTTGGCCCAGCGGGAGGGAACCGGATCGCCGTCCCAGTCGGTGTGGGTGAACGAGAGCGAAGTCGAAAAGCCCAGCCCTCCCGCCGCCAGCGACTCGCGCAGCAGCTCGACGATCCGCTCCTGCTGCTCCGGACTGGCCTCGTTGCCGACGGAGTCGGCGCCCATGACCGCGCGGCGCAGGGCGCAGTGCCCGACCATGAAGGCGGCGTTGACGCCGATGTTGCCGTCGAGCCGGTCGAGGTACTCGCCGAAGCTGCGCCAGTCCCATGGCAGCCCGGCCTCGAGCGCGGGCAGGGGCATGCCTTCGACCTTGGCCATCATGCGGCGGGTGTAGTCGGCGTCGGACGGATCGAGCGGAGCCAAGGTGAAGCCGCAGTTGCCGCCGATCACGGTCGTCACGCCGTGCAGGTTCGAGGGGCTCGCCCCCGGATCCCAGAAGAGCTGGGCGTCGTAGTGGGTGTGCGGGTCGATGAAACCCGGGGCGACCATCAGGCCCTCGGCGTCGAGGGTTTCGGCGGCCGGCTCGGAGATCTCGCCGACTTCGACGATGCGGCCGTCGCGAATCCCCACGTCCGCCCGGACGCTGGGACTCCCGCTGCCGTCCAGAACCGTCCCGGACCGGATCAAGGTGTCGAGCATTTTTCACCCGTCCCCAAGATTGGAGAGGGGATTATACGCCCCGCCGGCGCAGAAACCCCCGCAGCGGCTACAGCTTCAGCAGCTCCGCGGTGTTCTCGCGCATGATCCGGCGGATCCGCTCGTCGGGCGCGGGCCCGATCAGGTCCGTGAAGTCGAGCGGCTCGCGGATCCCCTCCGGGTGCGGATAATCGGAGCCGAAGAGCACGTTGTCCTCGCCCAGAAAATCGATCAGCCCGGGCACGTCGTCCTCGGGGTACGGCGACACGTAGCAGTGACGCCGGAAGATGTCGCTCGGCCGGCCCTTGGGGCGTCCCGCCAGCCAGGGGCCGTAGCGCGCCATGCCCTTCTTCTTGTCCAGGTTGGTCAGCAGGTACTGCACCCAGCCCGAGCCGTTCTCGATGCTGAGCACCTTGAGCCTGGGGAAGCGCGTGAACAGGTTGTGGTAGATCAGCGCGCCCAGGGTCTCCATGATGGGCCGGTCGCCGTGCATGAACGCCCACTGGAAGGCGGACTGCTCGCGCACGGAGGGGTTCGGCTCCTCGCCCCAGGCCACCGAGAACAGCTCGTTGTAGCCCGACTCGGAGATGTGGAAGACCACCGGAACCCCGGCCTCGTTCAGGCGCGCCCAGAACGGGTCGTAGTCCGGGTGGGCCGGCGAGCGGCCGTCCGCGGGGCCCGGCCGCAGGTGGACCAGCCGCGCCCCGGCCGCCAGCACGCGCTCCAGCTCCTCCACGCAGGCGTCGATGTCCAGCAGCGACATCAGCGGGGGCGCGAAGATGCGCTCGCGGTAGGCGTAGCCCCAGTCGTCCTCGATCCAGCGGTTGAACGCGCGCAGGCTGGCGTAGGTCAGCTCGACGTCGTGGCGCAGGCCGTGCTCGACCACCACGCCCAGCGTCGGCAGCAGGATGGCCGCCTGCAGCCCCTGCTCGTCCATCAGCTCCAACCGCGAGTCCCGGTTCTGGTAGCCGGCCAGCATGTTCTCGCGCGTGTAGGAGTCCTTCCACTGCACGTCGCCCTTGCGGTGCAGGATCTCGATCATCGAACCCGGCCGGTTGGTCCTTTCGAACTTGGGGTCCGTGTAGCGCCAGGGACGGTTGTCCAGAAACACGTCGAAGTCCCCGTCGGAGCGGCGCTCGGGGCGCAGCGTGCGCTCGCGGAAGCGCGCCTCGATGTGGCGGGTAAAGCTGTCGACGGGCTCGTAGTAGTGGTTGTCCGAGTCGACGGCCGGGTAGGCAAGCCTCGCCATGCGGCGTCCTCCTGCGATCGGCCCATTCTAGGCCATCGCCGGGCGCGCGGGCAGCGGCCCGCGGCCGCGCCGAAGCCGCTCCGACTAGTGCTCCGAGGGGGTGTAGCCCAGCAGCGCCAAGTGCCGGGCGCGTTTGATGGCCTGGGCCACCTGGCGCTGCTGCTTGGCGGTGTTGCCGGTGATCCGGCGCGGGAGGATCTTGCCCTCCGGCGTCAGGAAGGTCTTGAGCAGGCTGACGTTCTTGTAGTCGACCTCGAGGCCCCGCTCGGTCGTCAGCCGCGAGACCTTCCTGCGGTTGAAAAAACGGTCCCGGCCGCGGCGCTTGCGGCGGGCCGGCCGCTTGGCTCGGATCCCTTCGATCGGCTGTTCCGGAGTCTCGGGTGCGTCGGACATGGCACGCGGGGTTGTATCGAAACCTGGCCCGGGCTGCAATCGCCATCCGCGGCGCCCTTCCAAGCCCTTGGAATCGCAAGGCTTTCGCAGCTCCCCCGGAGCGCGGCCCGGAGTGCTGGAGTCCGACCGCGCGCGTGTCGTAGACTCCCCCGGCTCTGCTCTGGAGGAATCGGAAGCGTGCCCAAGCAAGCCAAGAGGTCGACTTCCCGCAAAGCCGCGGCCAAGAAGACGGCCCGCAAAGCCGTGCACAAGAGCTCGCGCAAGAAGGCGACCCGCAAGAAGGCGGCGGTCAAGAAGGCGACCCGCAAAGCCGCCGCCAAGACCGCTCGCAAGAAGGCCGCCGCCCGGAAGGCCTCGCCCAAGCGCGCGGCCGCCAAGAAGGCCGCTTCCCGCAAGAAGGCGACCCGAGCCCGGCCGGCCGCCAAGAAGGCGAAGAAGGCCGCGAAACGGGCGGCCCCCAAGGCCGCCAAGGAGACCCCCCGCCGCCCGCGCGTCGTGGGACCGCGCGCGCATTCCCACTCCGGCCTGAGC
Organism: Pseudomonadota bacterium; assembly: GCA_021295775.1. Classification (GTDB taxonomy): domain Bacteria; phylum Myxococcota_A; class UBA9160; order SZUA-336; family SZUA-336; genus JAGWBS01. The sequence continues at coordinate 5,152 of JAGWBS010000084.1, forward strand.
AGGCCCGAGGTCAAGGCGCTGCACCAGAAGCTCCAGCAGGAGCGCGGCAAGGTGCTGGCGGAGCTGCGCCGCAGCGTCCACGGCGCCGTCGACGAGATCAGCCCGTTCTCCGAAAGCATCGACCAGGCGCAGCACGAGACCGAGCAGAACTTCCGCCTGCGGCTGGCCGACAAGCAGCGCAAGCTGCTCAACGAAATCGACACCGCGCTGCAGAAAATGGACACCGGCGAGTTCGGGATCTGCGAGGGAACCGAGGACCCGATCGGTTTCCGGCGCCTGGAGATCCGTCCTTGGGCCCGGTACAGCGTCGAGTACAAGGAGATGAAGGACCGGCGCGACCGCTGAGCGGCCGCACGGGCCCGACCGACCGTCGCCCCGCCGCGGGCGCCGCAGCGTTCGCGGCACAGGAGATGCCTTGAGAGCCGTCGAGCTGAAGGGGCCGGGGATCGAGTCCCTGGCGCTGGTCGAACGCCCCGTGCCGGAGCCCGGACCCGGCGAAGTCGTGCTGCGCATGCGGGCGGCCTCGCTCAACTACCGCGACCTGACCACGATCCGGGGCGTGCGGCCGGGCGTGCGCTACCCGGCGGTCCCGCTGTCCGACGGCTGCGGCGAGGTGGTCGCAGCGGGCGCGGGTGTCTCGCGCGTCTCGGTCGGCGACCGGGTCGCGCCGTCGTTCTTTCCCGAGTGGATCTCCGGCCCCCCGCCGCCCGAGGCCAAGGACCGGGCGCTCGGCAGCCCGCTCGACGGCTGCCTGCAGGAATACCTCAGGATCGGCGAGCAGGGCGTCACCCGCGCGCCGGAGCATCTCTCGGACGAAGAGGTCGCCAGCCTGCCCTGCGCGGCGCTGACCGCCTGGCGCGCGCTGGTGGTCGAAGGAGGCGCCCGCCCCGGGGAGCGGGTGCTGGTCCAGGGAACGGGCGGCGTTTCCATCTTCGCGCTGCAGTTCGCCAAGCTGCTCGGCTGCGAGGTGGTTCTCACCTCGTCCTCGGACGAGAAGCTGGAGCGCGGGGCGGAGCTGGGCGCGGACCACCGGATCAACTACCGCAGCGACCCGGACTGGCCCGCGCGCGTGCGCGAGGCGACGGGTGGCCGGGGGGTCGAGCACGCCCTCGACGTGGGCGGCGCCGGCAGCCTGCGCCGCTGCCTGGAGTGCACCGCGCCCGGCGGCCACGTCGGCGTGATCGGCGTGCTGGGCGGGGCGGAGGAGCCGATCCCCATCCGCCTGCTGATGTACAACAACGTCCGGCTCACCGGCATCACGGTCGGCAGCCGCAGCGACTTTGAGCAGATGTGCCGGGCGATCGAGCTGCACCGGCTGCGGCCGCAGATCAGCCACGTGTTCGCCTTCGACGACTATCTGCAGGCGCTGGAGCTGATGCAGCGCGGCGGCCACTTCGGAAAGATCTGTATCCGCTTCGGACCCTGAACTAAGCTGGAGACCGAACCGAGGAGGGCGCATGCCGCACGATCTGGTAGTTCGCGGGGGCACGCTGATCGACGGCACCGGGACGCCCCGGGAGACGGGCGATCTGGCGATCGACGGCGACCGGATCGCGCAGGTGGGCGGGCGCGCCGGCGCTGCGCGGCGCGAGATCGACGCCTCGGGCCTGGCGGTCAGCCCGGGCTTCATCGACCCGCACACCCACTACGACGCCCAGATCAGCTGGGACCCCGAGCTCACCCCCTCCTGCTACAACGGCGTCACTAGCGTGGTGATGGGCAACTGCGGCTTCACCGTCGCGCCCTGCCGTCCGGACCACCGCGAGCGGATCATGCGCATGCTGGAGCGCGTCGAGGGCATGAGCCTGCCGGCCCTGCAGGAGGGCATCTCCTGGTCCTGGGAGACCTTCCCCGAGTACCTGGACGCGCTGGCCGGGCTGCGGCCCGCCCTCAACGTGGGCGCCTTCGTGGGCCATTCGGCGGTGCGCTACTGGGTCATGGGCGACGCCGCCACCGAGCGCGAGGCGACGCCGGAGGAGATCGACGACATGCGCGCCAGCGTCCGCGAGGCGTTGGCCGCGGGCGCGCTGGGCTTCTCGACCTCGCAGGCGCCCACGCACCTGGGCGGCGACGGTCGGCCGGTGCCCAGCCGCTACGCCAGCGACACCGAGGTCGTCGAACTGGCTGGGGTGATGGCGGAGTTCGGGCGCGGCGCCTTCGAGATCGTGACCAAGCGGCTGCTGGACATCGAAGTGACCATCGAGGCGGCGCGGCGCAGCGGCCGGCCGGCCACCTTCCTGGGCGGCATCCGCAGGCAGGACAAGCCGCTGCTGGAGAAGGCCCGCGCCGAAGGTCTGAGGGTCACCCCCCAGACGAGCTGCCGGCCGGCGATGAACGACTTCCGGCTGAACGAAATGGGTCTGTTCGACCAGCTTCCCTCCTGGGGACAGGTCGCCCAGGCCCCCAAGCACGAGCTTCCCCGCGTCTTCGCGGATCCCGAGTTCCGCGCGGCCTTCCGCCGGGACGTTTACGGCGAGTACGACGGCATGCGGCTGTTCAAGGGCGACTGGGACGGCGTCAGCGTCCTGGTCGGCGAGAACGAAAAGACGCGGGCGCTGGTCGGCCGCACGGTGGCGGAGATCGCCGACGAGCGCGGCGCCGACCCGCTCGACACCTTCTTCGACCTGGCCCTGGACGACGACCTGCGGACCCAGTTCAGCTACTGCATCTCCAGCGACGCGGACCGCGGGCCCAGCCTGCTCAACGACCTCAACCTGATCGGCCTGTCCGACGCCGGCGCGCACCTGACCCTGCTCGCCGACCACGCCTACACGACCTACTTCCTGGGCCGCTGGGTGCGCGAGCGCGGGCTGATGCCGCTGGAAGAGGCCGTGCGCAAGCTCACCTGGGCCCCGGCCGAGTTCTTCGGCCTGCCGGAGCGCGGCCTGCTCCGCCCCGGCTATCACGCGGACGTGGTTCTCTTCGATCCGGAGAGCGTGATCGACCGCGATAGCGAGCTGGTCTACGACCTGCCGGGCGGGGGGCCGCGGCTGTTCACGCGCTGCGACGGGATCGAGGCCGTGATCGTCAACGGCGCGTTGACCGTCTCCGCCGGCGAGCTGACGGGCGAGCGGGCCGGCCAGGTGATGCGCGGAGCCTGATTCAGCCGGCCAGAGGGCCGCGCGGGTCTCCGGGCAGGTCGCGGTCGGTCCAGGACATTCCGATGCCGCAGGTGTCGTCGGGATGGGTGACGATCTCGCCCGACGCGGCGTCCCCGCGCACCACGCGCACGCCTTCGCGGCGCAGGGTCGCGGCCGCGGCCGGCAGGTCGCGGACCCGCAGCGACATCAGGTGCAGGCGCGGGCGCTGCGGGATCGGCCCCCACAGACGCTCGAGCGTCCCGGGATCGGACGGCAGGCGGTAGAGCTGCAGCGCCCCGTCTTCGATCGACAGGGCCGCCGCCGGGCGCTCGAGCTCGGCATCCGGCCGCTCGATCAGGACGGGCGCGGGCCAGAGTTCCCGCAGGCGCGCGAGCGCGGCGGGAGGGTCGGCCGCCAGCGCGCCCCAGGAGGCGATCCGCGGCACGTCGATCAGCGGCTCGCGCTCCGGGGGCGGCAGCGGCGCGCCGAAGCGCGGGTCGAAGGGCCAGGCCGCGGAGCCCCACTCCAGATAGATCGAGAAGGTGTCCTGGGGCCTGGTGAAGACGAAGCCGCGCTCCGGATCGCCGACGATGCCCGCGCCGCGGCCCTGGAGCCACTCCGCGGCCGCGGCCGCGTCGGGCACCTGCAGCGCCAGCGCGTAGATGCCGGTGCCGATGCGGCTCAGGAACCGCCCGGGCCCGCCGCGCGGGCTGTTGGGCTCCATCAGCTCCAGGCCGTTGTCGCCCAGCCAGGTCACCCCGCCCTTGCGGTCGACCAGGGGGTCGCGGTTGTCCGAGTACTCCAGCGCCCGGCAGCCGCAGAACCGGCTCAGCCAGTCCAGGGCCCGGGCGTAGTCGCGGACGACCGCAGTGCCGTGAAACGTCCACAGCACCCGCGGCGGCTTCGAACTCACGCCGGCGAGCCTAGCACGCACCCGCGCGGACCCCGGCGAGCCCCGCGCCCGGCTGGGGTATGCTTGCGCTCCGAAATCCGACGGAGGAAGCGATGTCCGACCTGAACGGCAAGACGGCACTGATCACTGGCGCGGCTTCGGGCATCGGTCGGGCCTCCGCGCTGGCGTTCGCGCGGGAGGGCGCGGCGGTGATGTGCGCCGACCTGAACGAGCCCGACGCGAAAGAGACCGCAGAGAGGATCCGCTCCGGCGGGGGGAGCGCCGCCGCGCTGGCGCTCGATGTGACCGACGAGACCGCCGTGCGCGACGCGCTGCAGGCCACGATCGACCAACTCGGCGGCCTGGACGTGGTGTTCAACAACGCCGGCGTGGGCGACGCTTCCTGGGAGCGCACCATCCAGGTCAACCTGACGGGGGTCTTCTACGGCCTGGTGCATTCCACGGCCCTGCTGGCGGAGCGCGGCGGGGGCTCAGTGATCAGCACCGCCTCGATCGCGGGCCTGGTCGGACTGGTCACCGGCGTGCCGCGCGAGATGCCGGTCGAGGGCGGCTTCCTGGCCTACGTTGCCTCCAAGCACGGGGTGGTCGGCATGACCAAGCAGTTCGCGCTGCGCTACGCCCGCAAGGGCGTGCGGGTCAACGCGGTGGCGCCGGGCTACATCGAGACCCCGATGACGGAGATGATCCGCGACGACGGTCCGGGCCAAGCGGGCATCGAGAGCCTGCACCCGATGGGCCGGCTGGGCCAGCCCGAGGAGATCGCCGAGGCGGCGCTCTTCCTGGCCAGCGAGCGCGCCTCGTTCGTCACCGGCGTCACGCTGCCGGTCGACGGCGGCTACACCGCGCGCTGATCGAAGGCCCGCGCGCCGTCTAGGGCAGTCGATAGAGCCGCCGGCAGGTCTCGCCGGTCACCTTGCGCACCGCCTCCGGGCCCAGCGAGCCCAGCGCGTGCGCGATCGCCTTGCGCGACTCCGGCCAAGTGCTGTCGGGGTGCGGGTAGTCGCACGCCCACATGAAGTTGTCCGGACCCAGCACCGGGATCAGCTCGGGGCCGAAAGGCTCCTCTTCGAAGGTCGCGTACACCTGCCGCTTGAAGACTTCGCTCGGGCGCGTTTTCAGCGCCGCGTTCGAATCCCGCGCGCAGTACTTCTCGAAGGTCGCGTCCATCCGCCCGACCATGTAGGGCACCCAGCCGACCCCCGACTCCGCCAGCACCAGCTTCAGCCCCGGATGCCGCTCCAGCGCGCCCGAGAACATCATCACGGCGAACGGCTCGTCGAGCTGCATCGGGACCACGCTGACGAAAGCCGGCAACTGCCAGCTCCCCGGCTCGGCCTTGAGCTTGCTGCCGCCGCCGATGTGGAAGCTGATCGGCGTGCCGGCCTCGGACGCGGCCGCCCACAGCGGATCCCAGGACTCGTCGATCAGTCCGACCTCCTGGGGGTGGAAGAGCGCGCCGCGGTGCCCCAGGCCCGCGCAGCGCTGCAACTCCTCGACGGCGTCCGCAGGCGAGGTCGTCGGCAGCACCGGCAGGGCGCTGAGCCGGTCGGGGCTGTAGCTGTTGAACTCCTCGGCCGCCCAGTCGTTCCAGGCGCGCAGCACGGACTTCTTCAGCTCCGGATCGCCCAGCGGGAAGCCCCAGAGCGCGCCCGGCCCGTAGACGATCGAGGCCCAGATGTCGTCGAGCTCCATGTCCTGCATGCGCCGCTCGGGGTCGCTGGGCCGAAAGCCGTCCTCTTCGACGTCGGCCCGCAGCGTCGCCATGCCGGGGTAGCTCCCGCTGAGGCCCATGAACTGACCCGCCGCCACCCAGACACGCCCGCCGTTGCGCTCGACCACGCGCGGCCCGTCCTCGCGGTACTTCTGCGGCAGGCGCTTCTCCCACAGCTCGGGCGGCAGGTGGTAGATGTCCAGGTGGTCGTCGCAGGAATAGATGCGGTGACCTTCGAGACCTTCCAGGGCGACTTCGGACATGCGGCTCCTCGGCCGGAACGGACCGGCCCCGCCGCGATTATGCCCGAGGGTCCGGGGCCCGCGACTCCAATTTCCCGGCGGCGGCGTCCCGAGCCCGCCGAAAGCCCGGACGGGGCGAGGCCCTGAGCGCCGCGGCGTCCGATTCGCGGCCGCGGGCGTCGAGAAATGCGCAGCGTGAGTTTGGCCCCGCAGCCTCCGCGGAGCGCTTATCCTGGGCGGCCGTCGGAACCACCCGACGCCCACCGCGCAGGAGAATCCCATGCCGCTCACCGGCCCCGAAGTCGTCACCTACGAATGCGACCCCGAGACCCGGGTCGCCACCATCACCCTCAACCGCCCGGAGCGCGCCAACGCCCTGAGCTTCGAGACCTTCCGGCGCTTTTCGGAGGTCTTCCACGGGTTCTACCTGGACGACGACGCCTGGACGGGGGTGGTCACGGGCGCCGGCGACCGGCACTTCTGCGCCGGGACCTGGCCGAGAGCACGGCCAGCGGCGGACTGGGCGGGCCGCCTGCCCTGCAGCCCCAGGGCTGGCTGTTCACCCCCCACATGCACGTCTGGAAGCCGGTGATCGCCGCCATCAACGGCGCCGCCGCGGCCGGCGGCTGGCTGCTCGCCCAGCGCTGCGACATCCGCATCGCCAGCGATCAGGCCAAGCTCGGCATCACCGAGACCAAGTGGAACCTGCCGGCCTCCTGGGTGACCGACCTGAGCCGGATCATCGGCCTGGGCCACGCCCTCGAACTGGTCCTGACCTCCGACTTCATCAGCGCCCAGCGCGCCTACGAGATCGGCTTCGTCAACCAGGTCGTCCCGCACGACCAGGTCAAGGACGCCGCCCGCGAACTCGCCGAGCGCATCAACCGCAACGGCCCCCTCTCCTGCCGCGCCCACAAGGAGATCCTGTACCGCGGCACCGAACTCACCCGCGAACAGGGCGAAACCCTCGGCAACACCATCCTCCACCCGATGATGAACAGCGAAGACTTCATCGAAGGCTCCACCGCCTTCGCCCGCGGCGCCACCCCCCAGTGGAAGGGACGCTGACCGCGGAGCCCGGCGACGGTCTCGCGGCAGCGGGCCGGACCGGGGCGTAGCGCGGGGCGGGGCGGGTCAGCTCTGGATGACGAGCTTGGAGAGGGAGGTGCGGCGCAGGTTGGTCTTCTGGATGGTGCGGACCAGTTCGGCGACCTTTTCGGTGTCGGTCTCGAACGGGTTGTTGCAGATCACGCGCACGTTGAGCAGGTTGCCCAGGCGGATGTTCGACCAGTCCAGGTCGTACTGGATGTTGTTCTGGCGGGCCAGCTTGATGAAGTCGCCGCGCATGCGCGCGCGCGTGTCCCGGGGCGGCTCGGTGCGGGCCTTTTCGATCTCGGCGTCGGTGTAGAGGCGGTCGGCCCGGCCCTCGCGCTCCAGCAGGTAGAAGAAGCCGCGGTCGCGGCGGATGTCGTGGTACTGCAGGTCGATCATGAAGACCCGCGGGTCGTCCCACTCCAGGTTTCGGCGCTGGATGTATTCGCGCAGCAGGCGCCGCTTGATCACCCAGTCGATCTTGGTGTCGAGGCGCTCGGGGTCCTCGTCCAGGGCGTCCAGGATGAAGGCCCACTCCTTCACGCCGCGCTCGAGCTGGTCGCTGGTCTCGTGCGTCTCGATGTAGCGCTGGGCGATCTCGCAGTACTCGCGCTGGATCTCGATCGGGGAGTACTCGCGGCCGTTCTCGAGCCGCAGCTTGCGCTTGCAGCTCACGTCGTAGGAGATGTCCTTGATCGCCTTGACCGGGTGGCGGAGCGTGAAGTCCTTGTTGATGTAGCCGTC
>JAGWBS010000084.1:12974-21349 GCA_021295775.1 Pseudomonadota bacterium
TCGAGTCGCCGACGATCACGTGCAGGCGGCGGTACTTCTCGCGGTCGGCGTGCGGCTCGTCGCGGGTGTTGATGATCGAACGGTCGTTGGTGGTCGTGCCCGAGATCTTCTGGTAGATGTGCTGCGCGCGCTGGCTGATGCAGTAGTGAACACCGTCCTGTGTCTGGAAGACCTTGCCCGCGCCCGAGTAGATCTGGCGGGTGACCAGGAACGGGATGAGCTGCTCGGCCAGGTAGTAGAAGTCGACGTCGCGGTCGACCAGGTAGTTCTCGTGGCAGCCGTAGGAGTTGCCGACGAAGTCGGTGTTGTTCTTGAAGATCGAGAGCTTGCCGGGGACGCGCTCCTCGCGGATCTTCTCCTCCGCGTAGAGCTGCAGTTCCTCCAGGATGCGCTCGCCCGCGCGGTCGTAGATCACCAGGTCGTCCGGGCTGGCGGTCTCGGGCGTGGCGTACTCGGGATGGCAGCCCGTGTCCTGGTAGAAGCGCGCCCCGTTTTCCAGGAAGACGTTGAGAACGTGCTCGGTGGTGATCAGCCGCTCGAACAGGAAGCGGATGGCCTTCTCCACCGGCAGGGTCTTGCGCCCCTCGGGCGTGAAGATGATCCCGTACTCGGTCTCTACGCCGTAGATGCGCTTCTGCACGTTCCGCCTACCCGATCCATTGCGCGATCTCGGAGGCGCCGAGGCGCCGGAAGCAGCGGCCGTCGCGGGCGCGCTCCAGCAGGCCCACCTCGAGCCCCTGCGCGTCGAGAGCGCCGTCGTCCTCGCCGCCGTTGACGTCGATCAGCGTCTTGCGCCCCAGCCGGACGGCCTCCTCGATCGACAGGCCTTCGCGCCAGCCGTCCTGGAGCAGTCCGATCAGGGTTTCGTCGTCGCCGCCGATGGCCGCGTAGTGCTCGCGGTCGATCATGCTGCCGTCGAAGCGGATCTGGTAGAAGATGCTGTCGTCGGCGTGGACCTCGACGATCAGGATCTCGACCTCCAGAGCCTTCGGTTCGCGCGTGAAGACCGCCCCCAGCGCGGTCGAATAGAGGTTGGCCAGGCTCTTGCCGGACACGTCTTCGCGCGAATAGGAATAGCCCTGCGTGTCCGCCCAGCGCACGCCGGCCTTGCGCAGATTCTCGTACTCGTCGAGCTTGCCGACGCCGCCGAAGGCGATCCGGTCGTAGACCTCGTGGATCTTGCGCAGGCTGGCGCTGTGGTTCTCGGCCATCATCACCACGCCCGACTCGTGCTCCAGCGCCACGATCGGCCGGCCGCGCGCGATGCCCTTGCGGGCGTACTCCGCCTTGTCGGCCAGCCACTGCTCGGGCGAAACGTAGAACGGCGCCGTCACGCCGGATCTCTCCGGCTCGCGATCTCCAGCTCGTAGACCCGCCGGACCTCGTCCTCGGAGACCTCTTCGATCCCGCCCCGCGTGGCCAGCTTGACGATCGGAAAGATGCCCCGCTGCAGGTCCGCGCCGCCGGTGGCGCGGTCTTCGTCGGCGGCGTCCACCAGCCCCGCGACCGCCGCGCGGACGGCCTCGTCCCGGCTCATCCCGGGGCGGAACGCCTTCTTCAGGCTGCTGCGCGCGTCCTTCCCGCCGGAGCCGTCGGCGTAGTAGTCCTCTTCCCGGTAGCGTCCGCCGGTGATGTCGAACTTGTAGATGCGCGCGCGCCCGAGTTCGTGGTCGTAGCCGCAGAAGAGCGGCATGACCACCAGGCCCTGCATCGCCGCGGGCAGGTTCTGCCGCAGCAGGAAGGACAGGCGGTTGGCCTTGCCCTCGAAGGTGATCTCCTGGCCCTCGATCTTCTCGTAGTGCTCCAGCTCGAGCTGGAAGATGCGGACCATCTCGACCGCGGGCCCGGCGGCGCCGGCGATCGCCATCAGGCAGGTGTCGTCGATCTTGAAGACCTTCTCGACGTCGCGCGTGGCGACCTGGTGGCCCGCGGTGGCCAGCCGGTCGCCCGCCATCAGCGCCCCGTCCTCATAGCGCAGGGCCAGGATGGTGGTCGCGTGGGGGATTTGGATCGCCGCCCAGTCCATCCCCGAGAAGTCCGGCAGTAGGTGCGGCGCGTCGACCCGAAGCAGCTCGAAGAAGCTCGATCCGTCGTAGGTCTGGCCCCGGAACACCGGCTACTCGCCCCCCCGCTGCACGTAGTTCTTGACGAACTCCTCGGCGTTCTCTTCCAGCACGTCGTCGATCTGGTCGATCAGGTTGTCCATGTCTTCCTTGAGCTCTTCGCCCTTGGCCGCGATCTTGCTCTGGCCGCCGCCCTCGGAGTCCGAATCCCCGGAGTCGCCCCCGCCCTGGCGCTGCTTCTGGGTCTTGTCCTCGGCCGCGGCGCCCCAGATCCGGTTCATGGCGGGGTCGGCGTTGATGGCTCGCATGGCTCTCTCCTCGCGTCAGGCCGTCAGGGCTTCGACCAGCTCCGCGGCCGTCTCGCAGTCGTCCAGAAGCTGCTCCACGTGCCGCCTCGTACCCTTGAGGGGCTCGTTCATCAGGATCCGTTTCACCGGCTCGTCCCCGGCCTCGAACGAGATCGAGTCCCAGTTTACGCCGAAGATCGACTCGGGATAGCGGCGGATGCACTCGCCCCGGAAGTACGCGCGGGTGTCGTCCGGGGGCACCTTCAGCGCCCGCTCGACCTCTTCGGGGGTCACGATCCGGTCGACCTCGCCGCGCCGCTCGATCAGGTGGTACAGACCCTTGTCCGGCCGGACGTCGTGGTACTGCAGGTCCAGCATCGAAACCTGCGGGTGCTGCCAGTCCACCCGCTTGCGCTCCATGAAGCCCCGGATCAGCCGCTGCTTGACCACCCAGTCGACCTCCCGGTCGAGCTGCATCGGGTCCTCGGCGAGCCGCGCGAGCACGCTCTCCCAGCGCGTCAGCACGTCCTTGGTCACGGGATCGACGGCGCGCGAGCTGAAGTACGCCAGCGCCATCTCCAGGTACTCCTGCTGGACCTGGACCGCCGTCCGCCGGGCGCCCCGGTCCAGCGCGTAGGTCCGCTTGCAGGTCAGGTCCTGGGAGATCTCCCGGATCCGCCGCACGGGGTCGACCAGGGACATGTCGCGGTCGATCGCCCCGTCCTCGATCAGCGCCAGCACGATCGCGGTCACGCCCACCCGCAGGTAGGTGGACACCTCGCACTGGTTCGAGTCCCCCACGATCACGTGCAGCCGCCGGTACTTCTCGCGGTCGGCATGCGGCTCGTCGCGGGTGTTGATGATCGGCCGCTTGACCATCGTGTCGAGCGCGACCTCGGTCTCAAAGAAATCGGCCCGCTGACTGATCTGGTAGTCGCAGGGCGTGGCGCGGTTCTCGCTGCCCACCTTGCCGGAGCCGCAGAAGATCTGGCGCGTGACCAGGAACGGCGTCAAATGCGTGACGATGTCCTTGAACGGCGTGCGCCGAGCGATCAGGAAGTTCTCGTGGTTGCCGTAGGAGTTGCCCTTGCGGTCGCTGTTGTTCTTGTGGATCAGCAGCGTCTGCCCCGGCGGGAGCAGCAGCGTCGCCGCGCGCCGCGCGGCCTCCATCGTGCGCTCGCCGGCGCGCTCGTAGGCGATCACGTCGCGGACGTTGGTCACCTCGGGCGTCGAGTACTCCGGGTGGGCGTGGTCGACGTAGAAAGGCGACCCGTTCATCAGCGTCTTGTTGCGCGCGATGTTCTCCTGCTGGTTCGGCGTGTACTTCTCGCCCTCGACCTGGAAGCCGCGCGCGTCCGCCAGCGGGCTCTCCTGGTCGTAGTCCCACAGGATCTTCGCCACGTCCACTTCCTGGTAGGCGTTGACCAGCAGGACGCAGCTCGAAATGGGGTCGAAGTCCGGGTCGCCCTGAACGGTGATCCCGTACTCGATCTCGGTGCCCATCACACTGGGAAGTGGCATACGCTCCGCCCGACTCGGCCCGCCTTCCCCGTTCGGGCCGCGGTCACAGGTACTGTCCGGACCCGGGGACGTTCTCGATCGCAGTCTCCTTGCGGCTCATCCCGGTGATCAGGGTGCGCACGTTGATGATGCGCTCGCCCTTGCGGCCCGAGATGCGGGCCCAGTCGTCGGGGTTGGTCGTGTTGGGCAGGTCCTCGTTCTCCTTGAACTCCTCGCGCACCGACTCGTGCAGGTCGACCAGCCGGATGCCGGGCCTTTCGCCGCCGATCGAGCGCTTGACCGCCTTCTTCTTGGCCCGGTCGACGATGTTGCGCAGCATCGCCCCGCTGGAGAAGTCCTTGAAGTAAAAGATCTCGCGCTCGCCCTTGGCGTAGGTCACCTCGAGGAAGCGGTTCTCCTCGCTCTCGGCGTACATCCGCTCGACCACCTCGGCCACCAGGCCGTCGATCACCTGCTGGGTGTCGGTGCCGTACTTCTCCAACTCCCCGGCGTGGAACGGCAGGTCGCCGGTCAGGTACTTCTTGAAGATCTCGCGGGCGTCGTCGGCCTCCGGCCGCTGCACCTTGACCTTCAGGTCCAGGCGTCCGGGGCGCAGCACGGCGGGGTCGATCAGGTCCTGGCGGTTGGAGGCGCCGATCACGATCACGTTGCGCAGCGCCTCGATGCCGTCGATCTCCGACAGGAACTGGGCCACCACCGTGGCCTCCATGTCCGACGAGATGCCCGAGCCGCGCATGCGGAACAGCGAGTCCATCTCGTCGAAGAAGATCACCACCGGAACGTCCTCGGCGGCCTTGTCGCGAGCGGTCTTGAACACCTCGCGGATCTTGTGCTCGGTCTCGCCGACGTACTTGTTCAGCAGCTCGGGGCCCTTGACGTTCAGGAAGTAGCTGCGCGCCTCGCCGCCGCGCACCTCGGCCATGCGCTGCGCCAGGCTGTTGGCGACCGCCTTGCCGATCATGGTCTTGCCGCAGCCCGGCGGGCCGTACAGCAGGATCCCCTTGGGCGGGTCCAGGTTGTACTTGCGGTACTCGTCGGCGTACAGGTAGGGCAGCTCGATGGCATCCCGCAGCACTTCGATCTGGTCGCCGAGCCCGCCGATGCTGTCGTAGGTGACGTCCGGCACCTCTTCCAGCAGCACCTGTCCGGCCTGCGACTTGGGCATCTTCTCGACCGCGTAGCTGGTGCGCGGATTGACCAGCACGTTGTCGCCGGCGTGCAGCTTCTCGCGCCGCATCGGCTGGCTGACCGAGATCACCCGCTCCTCGTCGGTGTGTCCCAGGACCACCAGTCGCCCGTCGTCGAGCACCTCGGAGACCGCCATGATCTCGCCGCGCGGATCAAAGTCGGTCGCGTCGACGATGTTGAAGGCCTCGTTGAGGACGATGAGCTGACCCTCCATCAGGTCCTCGGCGTGGATGCTGGGGTGCACGTTCACCCGCATCCGCTTGCCGTCCACGTTGATCTCGACGGTGCCGTCCTTGTTCGCGCGTTCGAACAGGCCGTAGGTGTTGGGCGGCGCGCAGAGCTTGTCGACTTCCTGCTTGAGCAGATCGATCTGCTGCTTGGCGTCCTGCAGCGCGGCCACCAGCTTCTCGTTCTGCTGCTCGGCGTCGTAGAGCTGCTCGCGCGCTCGCTCGAAGCGCTGCCGCCGCAGGTCGAACTCCATCAACAGGCGTTCGACCCTTCGCGCCAGGTCGCCCGCCTCGGGCCGGAGCAGTTGCAGGGCGTCGCGCAGGGCCTCGATGTCTTCGAGATCGTCCCGCTGGGGCTGTTCCGGGCCGGGTTCGTCGCCGCGGGTGGAGGAGATGCGCCTCATCACGTCGCGAACGAACTCTCTTCGCGATCCCGATTCGCTCATTGAAGACCCTCGCCGTCAGCCGGAGCGCGTCGACTGGTCCCGCGGCTCGAATCAGGAATCGTCACACGAACAGCCCATTCAGACGATGATGCTCAGCCTAACAAAACCGAACCCCTTTTCAACGCCGCAGAAGCCCGCCCGAGCCCTTATCCCTTTTGATTTCAACCGTTTTCCGGCGCCCGCCCGCGGCTCGAAAATACCCGGCGATGCACAGTCCGGAGCCTCCCTCCGATGCCTTAAAGAAGCCGATTCGCCAGCGTTTAAGGCACTTAATGCGCCAGGGGAGAGACAGGCCCGAGCCGCCGAGACACAGGTTATCCACAGGCGTGACAGACGCTCGGCGCAAACCGCGCCTCAGCGCAGATCGATGATCTCGGTTCCCTCCGGGACATCGATTTCGAAGTCCTCCGGGCGCGTGCCCGCGTCGTGGTCCAACTCCGCCAACTCCAGCCGGGTGCGGTTGCCGAACAGATCGACCAGCACGGATTCGCGCAGTTCCCGCGTCTCGCGGTCCACCCAGAGCGTCAGGGACTCGAAGCCGGAGTCGTCGCGCGGAATCAGCCGCAGGCCGTCCAGGACCCCGCGCCCTTCGAGCGCCTGCGGCCGGAACTGCTCGGCCAGGCGGGTCTCGCCCATCAAAAAGCCGAGGGCCGTCGGAGAGACCGTGCCCGGCTGCAGCGGCGCGATCTGGAGCTGTGCGTCCTCGGGGCTGTACAAGCGGACGCTGTCGCCGTCGAGCAGGATCACGCGGCCGTCCGGCGCGTCGTACGACCAGCGGATCCGGCCCGGGCGCTCCACGACCACTTCGCCGCGCGAGACCTCCTCGCGGCCGATCGAAGCGATGAAGCTGGTCTGCACGAAGCGTCCGCGCAGGTCGCGGACCGGGGCGTAGCGCGCGTCGATCGCGCGCAGCGTCGCCTCCGGGTCGGACTGCGCCGCGGCGGCGGGCGCGAACGCCGGCGGGACCAGCCCCGCCGCGCCGACAGCCGCCCAGAGCGCCACGAAGCGGGCCGCGCGCCGCCAGGCGGAAAACCTCTCGCCGGGCCGGACTCCGCGGGGCGGGCTACGCATCGGGGGGGCGCACGAAGATCTCGCGCGACTTGGTCCCCTCTTGGGGACCGACGATGCCATCGGCCTCCATCTGCTCGACGATCCGCGCCGAGCGGTTGTAGCCAATCTTGAGTTTGCGCTGGATGAAGGAGATCGACGCCACCCGGTGCCGCGCGACCAGGTCGACGGCCTGGTCGAACATCTCGTCGTAGTCCTCGCCGCGCGCCTCCTTCTGATCGCTCTCCTCGCTCAACTGGATCAGCGTCTCGTCGAACTCGGGCGAGCCCTGACCGCGCAGAAAGTCGGTGACCGCCTGCACCTCCGTCTCCGACACGTAGGCACCGTGGATGCGATCCAGGCGCGCCGTGCCCGGCGGCACGTGCAGCATGTCTCCCATGCCGAGCAGGCGCTCGGCCCCGTTGGCGTCGAGCACCGTGCGCGAATCGGTGCGCGAGCTGACCTGGAAGGAGATCCGCGACGGGAAGTTGGCCTTGATGATCCCCGTGAGCACGTCGACCGACGGCCGCTGGGTCGCCAGCACCAGATGGATGCCCGATGCGCGCGCCATCTGCGCCAGGCGCATCAGCGATTCCTCGACGTCGCGCGCCGCCACGATCATCAGGTCGGCCAGCTCGTCGATCACGACCACCACGTACGCCAGCTTCCTCGGCACCAGTTCGGCGTCGGGTCCGGGCTTGAGCTCCGCCAGCTCGCGCTCGACCTGCCGGTTGTACTGCTGGATGTTGCGCACCTTCTTGGCCGCCATCTGCCGATAGCGGTCCTCCATCATCTTGACGACACCCATCAGCGCGGCGGCCGCGCGCTTGGGGCTGGTGACGACGTCCGCGATCAGGTGGGGAATGCCCTGATAGGCCGAGAACTCCAGCATCTTGGGGTCGACGAGCAGCAGCTTGACCTCGTCCGGCCCGGCCCGGAACAGCAGGCTGCACAGCAGACTGTTGAGGAAGACCGACTTGCCGGTGCCGGTCGCGCCGGCGACCAGCAGGTGCGGCATGGCGGCCAGGTCCGCAGCGATCGGGTTGCCGAAGATGTCCTTGCCCAGCGCGACCGTGAGCGTGGACCCGGCCTCCTGGCAGACGGGGTGCGCCAGGACGTCGTGCAGCACGACCACGTCGCGGGCGAGGTTCGGGACCTCGACGCCGACCACGTTCTTGCCGGGGATCGGCGCCACGATCCGCACCGACATGGCGCGCAGCGCGAGCGCGAGATCGTCCGACAGGTTGACGATGCGCGCGACCTTGACGCCCGCCGCCGGCTCGAACTCGTACATGGTGATCACCGGCCCCGGGTGCACCTTGACCACGCGCCCGTTCACGCCGAAGTCGGCCAGCTTCTTCTGCAGGATCTCGGAGTTGCGGATCAGCGCGTCGCGGTCGTAGTTGGTGCCCGCGTCCTGCCCCTTGGCGAGCAGATCCAGCGAGGGCGGCTTGTAGGGTCCGCGCGCGCCGGCGGCGAGGTCGAGCGGCAGCTCCTCCTGGCGCTGCGCCCGGACGCACGAGACTCGGTGCGCGACCACCTCGGGAGCCGCGCGCGAGGGCGGCGCGCGCCGGCCGCGGGCGGGCGGACGCCGCG
>JAGWBS010000085.1 GCA_021295775.1 Pseudomonadota bacterium
TGAAGGAGCTGCCCTCGACCTACTGGAAGCGGCAGAAGGCGGCGACCTTCGTGCACGAGCCAGAGGGCGTGGAGATGCGCCACGCTCTCGGCCTGGAAACCGTGCTCTCGTGGACCGACTTCCCGCACCCAGACTGCAACTGGCCCGACGCCGGCAAGAAAATCATGAAGCAGTTCGAAGGCGTCCCCGAGGACGAGGAGCGCGCCATCACCTGGGAAAACGGCGCCCGCATGTACGGCATCCAGTGACACAGGCCGCGGCTCCCGAGGGGGCGGCGCTCCCCTATCGGATCAACGACGCGGACAACCACTTCATCGAGCCCGAAGACCTGTTCGTGCGCTACATCGACCCGAAGTGGCGCGAGAAGGTGGTCGAGTTCGTCACCGACGCCGACGGAAACCGCGTCGAACTCTACGCCTGCAAGCCCTCGAAGCTGGCCGCGAGCCTCGAGTCCGCGCCCCGCACGGAAGCCGAGCTGGACACGCTGGCGCGGAGCACGAGCGTGGCCAAGGCCGAGGAGGGCGCCCCTCGGCCCGGCGACGGCGGCGCGCGCGCCCCGGGGATGTTCCTGAACCGCCTGAACCCCTACCGCAAGCGCAACCTCGCCGAGCGCCGGGCGCTGCTGCAGGAATTCAAGCGCCAGGAGAGCGCCTGGGGCGACCGCGACGGGCGCCTGGCGCTGATGGACGAGCAGGGCATCCACGCCGCGCTGATGTTTCCCGGCCACGTGCTGGGTCTGGAATTCGAGTTCCAGGACGACGTGGACGCGATCTACGCCAACGCCCGCGCCTACAACCGCTGGATCCAGCAGGAGGTCGGCTACGCGGCCGAAGACCGGCTCTTCCTGCCGGCCTATCTCTCGCTGGCCGATCCCGAGCTGGCGGTGAAGGAACTCGAGCGGGTGCTGAAGGACGGCGCGCGTGTGATTCTGCTGATGGCCGGTCACGCGCACGGCGGGCGCGCGAACCCGCGCGGAGGCCGCTCGATCGCCGACCCGATCTACGACCCGGTCTGGGCGCGCATCGACGAGTCCGGCGCTCGCGTGGCCACGCACCTGGGCGCGACCGACTACGGCAAGTACGGCGCCGACCTGAGCGAAAACCCCGAGCACACGCTGCGCGACTTCGGCGGTCTGCAGTGGGCGCTCTTCTGGGGCGACCGTCCGGCGATGGACACCGTGGCCAGCGCGATCATGCACAACCTCTTCGGCCGCTTCCCGAACCTGCGCATCTGCCTTTCCGAGCAGGGCTGCGTGTGGCTGCCCTACATCCTGCGCAAGCTCGACCACGCCTTCATGCTGGGGCGCGAGTCGCGCTTCGGCCGGCTCGAGCGGCGGCCGCGCGAGATCTTCCGCGAGCACTTCGTGGTGGCGCCCTTCCCGGAGGAGAACGTCCCGCGGGTGGTCGCCGAGGTCGGCATCGAGCCGATCGTCTTCGGCTCGGACTTCCCGCACGCCGAGGGACTCGCCTTTCCCGCGGATTACGCGGCCGCGCAGCTCGCCGGCCTGCCCGACGACCAGGTGAAGTCGATCATGCGCGACAACCTGGCGCGCTTCCTCGAACTGCCGGCGTAGGAGATCCGCTCTCCCACAGCCCGCCCTCTCCAGGGCTCGGGAGGAAGCGGCGCACGGCGAGTCCACGAGCGCTCTGTTCCGGGGTACGATTCCCGCCGTGGGGCGCCGCGGGACGGCGCGGGGCGGTGCGCGCTTGGCGGAGACGTTCTACGACGGCTACTTCGATGGGGAGGGGCGGGCGCGGCCCGCCTGTGTCGGGCTGGTGCGGCAGATCGAGGCGCTTGGGGGCGAGGGGCTGCGCGCGCTGCAGGGCACGGCCGAGGTGTCGCTGCTCAACCAGGGCATCACCTTCACGGTCTACGCGGACGACCGCGGCACCGAGAAGATCATGCCCTTCGACATCCTGCCGCGGGTGGTCACGGCCGGCGAATGGGAGCGGGTCGAGCGGGGCATGGCGCAGCGGCTGCGGGCGCTCAACCGCTTCCTGGCCGACATCTACTCCGAGCAGCGGATCCTGAAGGACGGCGTGGTGCCCGGCGAGCTGATCGTCGGATCCGCCCAGTTCTGCCGGCCGATGTGGGGGATCGAGCCGCCGGGCGGGGTGTTCGTCCACGTCTCGGGCACCGACCTGATCCAGGACGAGAGCGGGCGCTTCGTGGTGCTCGAGGACAACCTGCGCGTTCCCTCGGGCGTCTCGTACCTGATCGAGAACCGCCGGGTGATGTCGCGCGTGATGCCCGACCTGATGCGGCGCTACCGGGTGCAGCGCGTCGACCACTACCCGCGACTGCTGCTGGAGTGCCTGCAGGCGATCTCGCGGCGCGAGGAGGCGCGGGTCGCGGTGCTGACGCCAGGCTCGTACAACAGCGCCTACTTCGAACACAGCTTCCTGGCCGCGCAGATGGGGGTCGAGCTGGTCGAGGGCTCGGACCTGGTGGTCGACCGCGAACGGCTCTTCATGAAAACCACCGCCGGCCTGGAGCCGGTCGACGTGCTCTACCGGCGGGTGGACGACTCGTTCCTGGACCCCGTCGTCTTCCGCCCCGATTCGCTGCTGGGCGTGCCCGGGCTGATGCACGCCTACCGCGCCGGCCACCTGGTCCTGGCCAACGCCCCGGGGACCGGGGTGGCGGACGACAAGGCGACCTACGCCTACGTGCCCGAGATGATCCGCTACTACCTGGGCGAGGAGCCGGTCCTGGACCAGATCCCCACCTATCTGTGCCGCGACGAGGAACAGCGGCGCTACGTGATCGAGCACCTCGAAGAACTCGTGGTCAAGCCGACCGACGGCTCGGGAGGCTACGGCGTGGTCGTCGGCCCGCACGCCAGCGCGGCCGAGCGGGAGCAGCTCCGCTCGGCGATCCTGGCCGATCCCGAGCGCTTCATCGCCCAGCCCGTCCAGGCGCTGTCCACCCTGCCGACCCTGGTGCTGGAGGGGCGCACGGCGCGCATGGCTTCGCGGCACGTCGACCTGCGGCCGTTCGCCCTGTTCGGCCCCGACGAGCGCGTCGATATTTTGCCGGGCGGACTGACCCGGGTCGCGCTCGAGCAGGGCAGCCTGATCGTGAACTCCTCGCAGGGCGGCGGCAGCAAGGACACCTGGGTGCTGCACGGGCAGGCGGAGGCGGCGGATGCTTAGCCGCATCGCCCGCGGCCTGTGCGCGATGGGGCGCAGCGTGGAGCGCGCCAAGACCGTCGCTCGCGTGCTCGAGGTGAGCCACAAGATGAACCTGGAGCGCGAGGCGGTGGACGACTCGGGCAACATCTGGGTGGCGATCGCGGAGCAGTTCGGCGTGACCGCGTCCGATCCGACCGAAGAGGCGATCTACGCCGACCTGGTCGTCTCGCGCACGCATCCCTACTCGGTGGGCCGCTGCATCGAGACGCTGCGCAGCCAGGGACGGGGCGTCCGGGACCACATCAGCGAAGAGCTCTGGGGACACCTCAACCAGTACTTCCTGGCCGCGGGCAACCCCAGCTTCGACCAGATCGTGGCCATGGGGCGCTCGGACTTCAACCAGCGCATTGCGACCTTCTGCGACGCCTTCCACGGTCTGGCGGACGACACCATGATCCACGGCGAGTCGTGGCAGTTCCTGCGCGTCGGCCGCTTCAGCGAGCGAGCGGAGCTGATCTGCAACATCCAGGACGTCAAGCGCAAGGCTCTGGCGCTGGCGCCCGAGACCCGCGACCGGCCGATCGCCTTCCACCACTGGCAGGCGCTGCTGCGCTCGCTCTCGGGCTGGGAGCCGTACCGCCGGGCGCACGACGCGCGCATCGTTCCCGAGCGGGTGCTCGACTTCGTGCTGCGCGCGCCCGAGTTCCCCTATTCGCTCGGCTTCGGGCTCGACGCGCTGGCGCAGGCGCTCGCCCAGGTGACGTCCAACAGTCCCGCGCAGAACCGGCTGGCGCGCGACATCGACGCGCTGCTGTCCGAGATCCGCGCCCTCGACTGCTCCCGCGCGATCGCCGAAGACCGGCTGGAAGACACCGTGCGCCGTCTGGCGGACGGCTGCCGGGCGATCTCCGGGGCCATCGAGGCGGCCTACTTCGACCGCCTGGACCCGGCGCCGCGCCCGCTCGGCGACGGCCGCTCGCTGGTGCCGCAATGAGCCTGGACCCGAATCCCGGCCGGGCGCTGCTGCGCGTCAAGCACACCACGCGGCTGCTCTACGAGGCCCCCGTGGTCGAAGCCTACAGCGAAGTCCGCAAGGCGCCGGTCGACACCGGCCTGCAGCGCGTCATCACCAGCAAGCTCGAACTCTCTCCGCAGGCCGCGCAGCGCGAGCACCGCGACTACTACGGCAACCGCGTGCATCACTTCAGCCATCTCGAACCCCACGATTCCGTGCGCATCCACGCGGAGTCGGTGGTCGAGACCAGCGACGGGATCGCCTGCGGCCCCGAGGCGCCGCCCGACCCGCGCCCCTGGAGGCAGAGGCTGGCCGAGTTCCTGCAGTGGTCGCCGATGGTTCCCGCACTGCCGCACTACGCCCGCATCGAGCACGGCGTGAGCGCGGACATGCCCACGGGCGACTTCCTAATGGCGCTGCCCGAACTGGGCGAGCGCTTCGGCCACAGCTTCCGCTACGACCCCGACGCCACGGACGTCCACTCGACCCCCGAGGTGCTCTTCGATACCGGCGGCGGCGTCTGCCAGGACCTGGCGCACGCCATGCTCGGGGTGCTGCGCCTGGCCGGCGTTCCGAGCCGCTACGCCAGCGGCTACATCTACGACCCCGGCCTGGACGACGGCGGCGAGTCGACCGTCAGCGGAGCGCAGGCCAGCCACGCCTGGGTTCAGGTCTGGCACGCCGACCTGGGCTGGGTGGGCATCGATCCCACCAACCGGCGTCTGGTCGACTGGCAGTACGTGCGCGTCTCGGTCGGCCGCGACTATGGCGACGTGCGCCCCATGCGCGGCGTCTTCCGCGGACCGCCCGGCCAGAAGCTCGAAGTCGACGTCCGCGTCACCCGCCTGATGTAGCCGCCGGTCCGCAACGCCGGCGCGCGGATGAGCTAGCGGCGCGTCAGCTCGTTGGTGTCGGTGTGGTCGAAGGAGCGGCCGTAGATTTCCAGGCGGGTGAGTTCGCTGTAGCACAGGCGGTCGCCCTGCAGGCGAAGCTCGTGCTCGAAGGCCAGGGTGCGGGCGTTGTCGCGCATGAAGGGCGACTCCACCACGCCCCAGTCGGGATCGCCCTGGGCGGCGCGGACCTTCAGCGTCACCGCGCCGGGCTCGGATTCGCCGTGGTAGACGCCACCGGCCACCACGCAGACCGCGCGCGGGATGGTGAGCGTCTGCATCACCAGGCTCTCCTCGGCGTCCCACAGCCAGTAGCCGACCTGGTCGTGGAAGACCTTGTCGTTGGACTTGCGCGAGACCACCTGGTGATAGCGCACGATCGTCAGCGTGCGGGTCTCGGCGTTCTCCACGTCGCCGGCCGGCTCGAAGACGATGGTTTCGTAGAAGGGGTTCTCTTCCACGCCGTCCGGCTCGGGAGAGATGTCCATGCCCTTCGCGCCTTCCCAGGTGCCGATCAGCCCGCGCAGCGGGCCGTAGTCGAAGTCCAGCAGATCCACCACCGTCGTACTCCTCGCCGTCGAAGATCGGGGCGCCGCCGCGCCCCGGAAGGCTGCGAGCCTAACAAGCGTCGGCGATCCGCTCCAGGCTCGGGCGCAGCTCGGCCGGAGCGCGGCGGTGGTAGGCTCGGGGAGTGCCCGAGACCATCCCTTCGCACCTGGACGAAGTGGGCCCGGAATGGCTTACCGGGGCGCTGCGCGAGTCCGGTCGACTGCCCCTCGGGCGGGTTCGGGAGGTCGAAATCCAGGCCTTCGGCGAGGGGGTCGGCATCCTGGGGCAGCTCGGACGGGTCCGGGCCCATTACGAGGGCGATGCCGGCGGGGCGCCCGAGCGCATGGTCGTCAAGGTGCCCAGCGTCCACGCGACCAACCGCGAGATGTGCTTCGCGCTGGGCTTCTACCAGCGCGAAGTGCGCTTCTACCGGGAGCTCGCCCCGGAACTGCCTTTCCGCATCCCGCGGTGCTACGCCGCGCAGCTCGACGAGCGGCGCAAGCGCTTCGCCCTGGTGCTGGAAGACCTCTCCTTCCTGAGCACGGCCGACCAGCTTGAGGGCATCTCCGGGGAGCGGGCGGAGCGCGCTGTCGACCTGCTGGCGGAGATCCACGCCAGCCGCTGGGGCGACCCCCGCTTCGACGCGCTGGAATGGATCCCGCGCACCAACAGCCCGACCACGCTGGAGTGGCAGGACTACTACCGGCGCGCTTGGCCGGGCTTCGTGCGCAACGTCGGAGACCAGCTCTCGCCCAAGGCGCTGGAGATCGGCGAGCGCGTCAACCGTGCGCTGGCGCCGCTGCTGCACGCTCTCGCCGCCCCGCCCACGACCCTGGTCCACAACGACTTCAAGCTCGACAACCTGCTCTTCGGCGAGCCGGGCGGGGCCGACCGGATCGCGCTGGTCGACTGGCAGGTGATCACGCGCGGGCGCGGAGTCCAGGACCTGGCGTACCTGATCTGCCAGAGCATGACCGTCGAGGCCCGCCTTGCCCAGGAGGAGGACCTGCTGGGGCGCTGGCACCGCCGCCTGACGGAGTCCGGCGTGCGCGGCTACGACTTCGAGCAGGCCCGGCTCGACTACCGCCGCTCGGTGATGCGCGGCCTGGCGGTGCCGGTCGAGATGGGCGGCTCGCTGGACCTGGGCAACGAGCGCGGGGCGGCCCTGGTCCGGGAGATCGTCGAGCGGAGCTTTCGCGCGGCGCTGGACTGGGACGTCCTCGACGTCCTCCCCGACTGAGGAAGGCGGGACGATGGGAAGGCTCGAAGGCAAGCTGGGACTGGTGACGGGAGCGGCCAGCGGGATCGGCCGGGCGACCGCGCGCGTGTTCGCGGGCGAAGGGGCACGGCTCTGGCTGGCCGACCTGGACGCGGACGCGGGCGAGGCGCTGGCCGAAGAGCTCGGCGGCGGCGCGGTCTTCCGGCGGCTCGACGTCTCCAGCGAAGCCGACTGGAGCGCCCTGGCTGGCGAAGTCGAGGCCCGCGACGGGGGCCTGCAGGTGCTGGTGAACAGCGCCGGCGTGATGCTCTCCGGCCGGCTCGAAGACGTCTCCCTCGACGACTACATGCGGGTGATCCGGGTGAACCAGGTGGGAACCTTCCTGGCGATGCGCGCCGTCATCCCGCTGATGCGCAAGGCCGGCGGCGGCTCGATCGTCAACCTGTCCTCGGCGATGGGCCTGGAGGGCCGCGCGGGCGTCTCGACCTACGCGGCCAGCAAGTTCGCGGTGCGCGGCATGACCAAGTCGGTGGCGCTGGAACTGGCCGAAGAGGGCATCCGCGCCAACGCGATCTTTCCCGGGGGAGTCGACACGCCCATGACTCGGCCGATGCAGGTCACGGAACGGCCGGCCGACGACCCATTCCTGGCCAGCATCCCGATGGCGCGGATCGCGGACCCCGAGGAGGTCGCGCGCGTGGCCCTTTTCCTGGCCTCCGACGACTCCTCCTACGTGACCGGCGCCGACCTTGTGGTCGACGGGGGCATGCTGGCCGGCCCCTGGCCCTGAGCCGCCCCGCCGCGGCCTGCGCGGCACGGACCGGCGCTACTGGAATCGCGGTATGACCTCCCGGCCGAACAGCCGGATGCCCTCCAGGATCTCCTCGTGGGTCAGGTCGCCGTACTGGACGATGCCGAGGAACTGGTCGCAGCCGACGTCCCGGTACTTGGCGATGATCTCGGCGCAGCGGTCGGGATCGCCCAGGCACAGACCGGCGTCCTGAATCATCTTCTCGACCTGCTGCTCCTCGCTGCCGCGGTCGCGCCGCTGGCCCTTCTCGTCGCGGCCGCGCGCCTCGGCCCATTCGCGGTAGCCGTCGTACATGCCGACGTCGCCCACGTAGCTGCCGATCTGGTTCAGGTAGCCGATGGCCTGGCGGCCGCCGCGCCAGCGCGCCTCGCGGTCGTCGGCCCCGCAGTGCAGCACGCTGAAGGCCGCCACCTGGTCGTTGACCGTCGAAGTCACCGGATTGCGGTTCTGCTTGGACTGGAAGTAGTCCTGGAGCCGCACGCCGACGTCCTCGGGCTTGCCGAAGCTCAGGCACAGCGCGCCCAGTCCGTACTCGCCGGCGCGCTTGTAGCTGGTCGGGCTGGTGCAGGCCAGCCATATCGGAGGATGAGGATCCTGCAGGGGCTTGGGCACCACCACGCGCTTGGGGAGGTCGAGGTGCCGGCCCTTGTAGCCGGGGAACTCGTGCTCGGTCCACATCGGCGGGATCGCGTGCAGCGCCTCGTCCCACATGTCGCGCGTGTCGTCGGGGTGGATGCCGAAGCCCGCCAGCTCCTCGATCGTCAGCGCCCGGCCGGTGCCGAACTCCACCCGGCCGTTGGACAGGAGGTCGAGCGTCGCGATGCGCTCCGCCACCCGCGTGGGGTGGTTGAACTTGTAGGGCAGCAGCACCACGCCGTGTCCGATACGGATGCTCTCGGTGTGCTGGGCCACCGCGGTCAGGAAGATTTCCGGCGCCGAACAGTGCGAGAACCCCTCCAGGAAGTGGTGCTCGACCGCCCAGACGTACTCGAAGCCGACCTCTTCGGCGACTTTGACCTGCTCCACGGCCTGCCAGAAGATCTCGTGCTCGGTCGCGGGCCGCGTGGGCGGCATGTTGCCCTCGAACAGGATTCCGAACTTCATCGTTTCTCCGGCTGTTCGGTCGGGGGCTCGATTCAGGCGACGGACGTCGCGATTCCCAAGTGCCGAAGCGGCGGGACCGCCCGCCGTCCGGCGCGGCGCGAATCTACCACGCGGGACCCGCGACTCGCCGCGCGCTCAGAGCGCCGCGTTCAGGAAGCCCGCGGCTTCGGAGCCGTCCTGCGTGCCCATCCAGCGCAGCAGGGTGACGGTGGCGTAGCCGTCCAGGATCAGCGCCGAGTCGCTCTCGGGTTCGGCGCTCAGGTCGGCGCGGCGCTGGTCGAGTTCCAGAAATCCGCGCCCGTCGTCGATCAGGCCGGAGTGCACCGTCCCCTTCGACGCCAGCGGGGCCTCGCGCACCCCCTCCAGTTCGTCCCAGCCGCGCTTGGGACAGTTCAGATTCAGCACCGTGCCCGCAGGCGCGGCCTCCAGCCAGCGCGTGGCGAGCGCGGCCAGACGGGCAGCGGGCCGCCAGCGCGGGGTCCGGCTCGCGGCGGTGCTGACCGCCTGGCCCGAGCGCCCGATGGCCGCGCCGGTCAGGGCGGCCCCGGATCACCGAGCGCCCGCAGTTGTTGCCCAGGTTGATCCCCGAGACTATCAGCTCGGGCGGCTCCCCCCACCCGCCCAGGCAGGCAGCCCAGACGGCCCGCGCCGGCGGCCCGTCGACGCCGAAGGCCTCGGCGAATCCCGGCAGGGCCACGCGCTCGTAGCGGATCCCGCCGTCGCCCAGCAGATCCCCGATCGCGGCAGCGGCCCCGCTCTGCTCGCCCAGCGGCGCCGCGATCAGTACGTCGTGACCCTCTTCGCGCAGCGCGCGCGCCAGGCAGTTCAGCCCCGGCGAATGGACGCCGTCGTCGTTGGTGACCAGAACGCGCATGGCGCACACAGTGGACGAGCGCGCCCGGCCTGCCAAGCGGGAGCCCGAGGCCTATTCCGGCTTCAGGAACTCGGCGAACTCCAGCATCACGCCGTCGGGGTCCTTGAACAGGAACGCGCGGATGCGGAAGCGCCCCACGCCCAGCTCCCGCGGCGGCCCCAGCACCTCGACCCCTTCGTCCAGAAGCTCCCGGTAGGCCTTTTCGATGTCGTCGACCCCGATCGCCAGGCGCGGGATGCCGACGTCCATCATCCCCAGCGGTCGCCCGGGGCCGGGCTCGGCCCACTCCAGCAGGTCGATCACCGGGCCGCGCGGCTGCTTCTTGAACACGACGAAGGCCGCTCGGTGGGCGGTGTTGCCCTCGAAGCCCATCGCCTCCAGGAACTCGCTGCGCTGCTTTTCCGAGCGCTCGGCGACCTCTCCCCCGAGCACGCGGCAGTAGAAGTCCAGCGACCGGTCCAGGTCGCTGCAGGTCAGGTTCACGTGGATCAGCCGCTCGATCTGCACCCCGCCTCCCTGCTTCGGTCCCCAATTATGGACCCGGCCTGGGAGCGGCTGCTACCGTTCGGCTGCGGCGGTACGCCCGCCCGACGGAGACCCGATGGCCCAGCTCGACTACTCGCTTTTCGACTGCGACAACCACTTCTACGAGACGCGCGACTCGTTCACGCGCCACATCGACCCCAAGTTCCGCGACCAGGCCGTGACCCAGGTCCGCGACGCGGACGGGCAGGAAATCGTGATGGTCGGCGACGAGCCGCTGAACTTCCTGGCCGGTCACGACCTGTACGACAACAGCGGCGCGCCGGGCTCGCTCAAGCAGAAGCTGCGCCTGATGAAGGCCGGCGAGGGCGACATGCAGTACGGCCAGGTGCCGATGTGGCCCGAGTGGCGCGACCGGGATCTGCGTCTGGAGCTGATGGACCGCCAGAACGTCGACGGCTGCCTGATGTTCCCCAACGTGGCGATCGTGGTCGAGCACCTGATGAAGACGTCCGAGCAGCTCTACGCCAACTTCCACGCCTTCAACCTGTGGCTGGACGAGGACTGGGGCTTCCACTACCAGGAACGCATCTTCGCCCCGCCGCTGCTCTCGCTGCGCGACCTGGACATGGCGATCGAGGAGCTGGAGTTCGTGCTGAAGCGCGGCGCCCGGGCGATCGGCCTGCGCATGGGCCCGGCCTACGGGCGCAACCCCGCCGACCCCTACTTCGACCCCTTCTGGGAGCGCGTCAACGAGGCCGGCATCCCGGCCGCCTTCCACCTGTGCGAGTCCGGCTACCCGCAGATGGTCTCGCCCCACTGGGGCGAGGACCCGAACCCGCCGAACTTCGAGATGTCCGCCTGGCAGTGGGCGCACACCTACTGCGACCGGCCGATCATGGAGACGCTGTCGGCGTTCATCTACGCCAACTTCTTCGAGCGCTTCCCCAACATCATGCTGGTCAGCGTCGAGAACGGCTGCGAGTGGGTCCCCTACCTGCTCAAGCGCCTGGACAAGATGCGCGGCATGGGCCGCAACGGCCCCTGGATCCGCGGCCAGCTCCCCGAGCGGCCCAGCCGCATCTTCAAGCGCCACGTCCGCGTCACGCCCTTCGGCGAGGACGACGTCGAGAAAGTCGTCTCCGAGGTCGGCCACGAGTGCA
Source organism: Pseudomonadota bacterium (assembly GCA_021295775.1). Classification (GTDB taxonomy): domain Bacteria; phylum Myxococcota_A; class UBA9160; order SZUA-336; family SZUA-336; genus JAGWBS01. Next base: position 11,243 of record JAGWBS010000085.1, read on the forward strand.
TCGTGCTCGGCTCCGACTGGCCGCACCCCGAGGGCCTGGCCGAGCCCGCCGAATTCGCCGAGCTGGTCGCCCCCCTCCCCCCCGACCAGCAGCGCCACATCCTGCGCGACGGCGGCCGCGCCCTGGTCGAACCTTAGAGCCCGTAGGGGGGACTATTTGTCGGGATCTTCCTTGCCGCGCTTGAGGATGTCCTCGCGCAGGTAGGGGGTGGCGTCGTCGCGGTCCATGCGGTAGCCGGAGTCGCGGCCGCTGGACTTCATTTCGGTCTCGTGGCGGTCGATCTCGCGCTGGATCGCCTGCCCGATCTCCCCCAGGTGCTCTTCGCGGATCGCGCGCAGGTGGCGGTAGGAGGCGGTCTCGCGCTCGCTCGAGCCCTGGAAGGCCGGGAAGACGTGGCGGGCGATCAGTTCGTAGGAGCGGTGGGTGGCCTCCTGGCCGGCCCAGTCATTGGCCAGCACCAGGTAGCAGCCGAAGCCGCCGGTCTGCTCCTGCATTCGCCGGATCTGTTCGATCGCGTCGTCGGGCGTTCCGATCACCGCGGCGCCGCTGGCGATCATCAGCTCGGGCCACTTGCGCGGGTCGGGCTCAGCGTTGGGCAGCAGCGGCAGCGACAGGACGTTCATGAAGTAGTCGATCCATTCGTAGATGCCGGTCTCGACGTCGCGCAGCGCCTCTTCGCGCGACTGCGCCACATACATCGGCGCCGCCAGCGCCCACTCGCCGGGGTCGAAAGTCTGCCCGTGCTCCTCCGCCTTGGCCTTCCAGATCTCGCGGTGGCTGGCCAGGGCGTCGAAGCCGGCAGCGCTGCTGGCGCTCATCGACAGCAGTCCCAGGCCGAAGCGGCCGGCGCAGCGCGGGCCGGAGGGCGAGCTGGTGGCCGCGACCGACATCGGGATGCGCGGGTACTGGTAGGGCCGGTGCTGCAGTCGGGCGTCGACCAGCTCGAACCAGTCGGTCTTCATGTTGACCGGCTCGTCCGAGTTCAGCAGCAGCAGCAGCGCCTCCAGCGACTCTTCCATCATGCGGCGCATCTGCATGTGGTCGATGCCCATCATATGCGCGTCGTTGGCGAGCGCTCCCGGTCCCACGCCGAACTTGATCCGGCCGCGCGTCAGGTGGTCGAGCTGCACGATGCGGTCCGCCAGGATCAGCGGATGGTGGTAGGGCAGCGACACCACGCCGGTGCACAGCTTGATGCGCCGGGTGCGCTCCGCGGCGGTGGCGCAGAACAGCTCCGGGGAGCCGATCATCTCCCAGCCGCCGGAGTGGTGCTCGCCGATCCAGGCCTCGTCGTAGCCCAGCTCGTCCAGGCGCTCGATCAGCTCCAGGTCGCTCTGGAAGTGCAGCGTGGGGTTCTGCCGGTGGGAGTGGAACGGCGCGGCGAAGATTCCGAAGCGGAGGGGGGGCTGCATGCTTCTCCCGCTCAGACCAGGCGGTTTTCCCGGCCCTGCCAGTAGGGCTCGCGCAACTCGCGCTTGAGCAGCTTGCCCGCACCGTTGCGGGGCAGATCGCCGCGGAACTCGAAGCTGCGCGGGATCTTGAAACCCGCCAGCCGCTCGCGCGCGTGCGCGGTCAGGTCTTCCGCGGGCGGCGTGCGGCCGGGCTTGGGGACGATCAGGGCGTGCACCGATTCGCCCCACTCCTCGCTGGGGACGCCGATCACCGCGGCCTCGAAGACGTCGGGATGCATCTCCAGCGCGGATTCGACCTCCGCCGGGTAGATGTTGACGCCGCCGGAGATGATCATGTCCGCCTTGCGGTCACAGATGTAGTAGTAACCCTCGGCGTCGAAATAGGCCACGTCGCCGACGGAGTGGAAACCCCGCCGGCGGCTCGCCTCGAACTGCTCGGCGTTCTTATGGTAGGCGTCGAAGAGCAGCGGCGAACGCACGTAGAGTTCGCCGGGAACGCCGGGCTCGCGAACCGGCTCGCCGTCCTCGCCGAAGAGCTCGATCTCGACGCCGGGCACCGGCCTGCCGCAGGAGCCCGGCTTGCGCCGCTGGTCCTGCGGGGCCAGCAGCGTGTTCACGCCCAGCTCGGTCGAGCCGTAGACCTCCCACAGGCTGTCCTCGGGGAAGCACTCCAGGTAGCGCAGCTTGAGGGCGTGCGACCAGGGCGCGGCGCCCGCCAGCGTGATGCGGACGCTCGACACGTCGTAGCGCGCGCGCACCTCGTCGGGCAGCGCGCACACCCGGCGGATCGGAGTCGGCGCCGCGTACACGCTGGTCACCCGGTGGGCATCGACCAGCCGCAGCCAGTCCTCGGCGTCGAAGCGCCGCTGCACCACGATGGTGTTGCCGAGCATGGTCGAGATGGTGGCGAACTCGCCCGGTCCCGAGTGGTACAGCGGGCCGGTCGTGACGTAGACGTCTCCGGGGCCGTAGCCGATCAGGTCGAGCATGTTCGGCAGCTCGCGCGCCTGGCCGGGACGGCCCGTGGTGCGGCGCACCGCGCCCTTGGGCCGGCCCGTCGTGCCCGAGGTGTAGTGCATGGTCGCGGCCGGCTCGAGATCCGCGGAGACCTCGGGCTCGGCGTCGGAATGCCCCGCCAGGAAGGACTCCGCGGCGGTCTGGCCCGAGCGGGGCCGGCCGTCGAAGACCACCACCTCCCGAACCGCGGGAAGTCGGGGCCGGATGCGCTCGAAGCGCTCGGCGTACTCGGCGTCGATCCACAGCAGGCGGGCGTCGGAGTCGGACGCCACGAAGGCCGCCTCGTCGTCGGTGAAGCGGTAGTTGATCGCCACCGGCGTCACGCGCAGCTTGCGCGCCGCGTGCACGAGAGCGATCGCGTCGACGGAGTTCTGTCCGCACCACGCCACGCGCTCGTGGGGCGCGACGCCCGCGTCGCGCAGGGCGTGCGCCAGCCGGTTGGCGTAGGCGTTCAGCTCGCCGAAGCTGAGCCGGCGCCGCGTCCCGTCCGGGCGGTCGTCGATCAGCGCGGTCTTGGCCGGCGTTTCCAGCGCGTGCCGGGCCAAGAAATCGACCGGCGTTTCGGACATCGAAACGACGCTAATCGCCTCGACTCGAGCCTGTCAATCGACTCGGCCGCCGCGAAACCCCACCACCGGCGCGATCCCGGCCGGGGCCGGGGCGCCCGGCCCCGGCCCCTCGGACGTGCGCCCGAGGCTCGGCCGGAAGTCTTCGGACCTTGAACGCGAACTCGCCCGCGTTGAACTCGCCGGGTCCTGAGGGGATCGGGTGAGGACCCGGCGAGCCGTTCGGCGGGCGAGTTGAGCCAGCGCCGGCGTCCGGAAATCGGCTCAGAACTTGAACTGCACGTCGGCCTGGATGCGCGTGCGCTCCGCGTCGGCCTTGGCGAACTCCTCTTCGAGGCCTTCGCCGTCGAAGATCGTGAGCTTCAGCTCCGTTCCCTTGGCCACCTGCTTGGAGGCGTAGAGGGCCCAGCCCTTGCGGTTGGTCTCGCCGTCGAACAGGTCGCTGTCGGTGAAGTGCTTGATCACCGCATTGGCCTCGACCTCGAAGTAGCCCAGACCCAGCTTGGCGACCTTCTTCGAGCTGCCGAACTCGACGCCGATTCCGTAGGCTTGGTTCTCTTCGTCGAGCTGCGTGCCGTCGGCGAGCAGCATGTCGTCGGCCGTGGTGTTGTTGATCAGCGAGCCATAGATCAGCACCGGCCAGTCGCCGCCGCCGAACTTGGCGTAGGCGGCGGCTTCGACGATCCGCGCCTCGCCGTCGTCGAAGGCGTTGATCAGGTTGCCCTCGTCGGAGTCGACCGTCTTGCCGTAGAACTTGCCGCCGTCGTCCAGGTCCGAATACTGATAGCCGCTGAGCCGCCAGCCGAACTTGCCTCCCTCGAACTTGTGCTCGCCGACGAGCTGGGCTGCGTAGAGGATCGGGTCGTCGGTCTGCCCGCTGTCCTCTTCGAGCATGAACACGCCCGTGCTGAGCGCGAGCTTGGATCCCCCGCCGACCTTCCAATCGCCCTTGTACAAGAAGCCCTCGGGATTGAGGTCGCCGTCCCAGAGCAGATAGTCCTTGCCGTTCTTCCAGGTAAACGGATTGGACATCTTGCCCGCGGTCAGGGAGCCCTTGCCGCCGAGCGTCTCGCCGAGCTTCAGCTTCACGTAGAGCCGGTCGAGGTCGAAGCTGTACTTGTCGAAGGAGTCGTCAAAGGTCTGGTTCGCGCTGTTGTGATCCGTACCCGTCGCCAGGCGGAAGCCGAACTCGATCCTCTCGTTGATCATCTTCTTGGCGGCCAGTCGCCCGCGCAACCGGAATCGTCCGCGGCGGTCCGGGTCGCGGTCGTCCCAGTCGAAGTCCTCGTAGCGCACCCGCAGGTCGCCCTTGAGCGACCAGCCGGACAGCGGTGCGTCCTCTTTCATCTTCTTGGCGTAGGCCGCGTCCTTGGCCAGGATCTGCTGCTCGGTGGCCTCGTCGATCAGGCCGCGGTCGCGCAGCACCGCGACGATGTCGTCGACGGCCTCGTTCGCCGCCTGGGCGGGCACGGCCGGCGCCGCCAGGAAAGTCGCAACTCCCACCGCCGCCAGCGCGGTTCTGCCTCTGCCGAATCGGAGCATCGATAACCTCTCTCTGGGATGTCCGGCGTGCAGGCTATGCGGGGGGCATCGCAACCGAATTACGCGTGTGTGAAGGATCGGTGAAGTTGACTCGCCCCGGCTCAGGCCCGGGGCAGTGTGAAGCGGAAAATCGAGCCCACCCCCGGAGAGCTTTGCAGCGATACCTCTCCACCCATTTCGCCGAGCAGATTATTCACTATCGACAGGCCGAGTCCAGTCCCGCCCAGCGCGCGGGAGCGCCCGCGGTCGACGCGGTAGAAACGCTCGAAGATGCGGCTGCGGTGCGCCTCGGGAATGCCGATGCCGGTGTCCGCGACCTCCACGCAGACATGGGCCGGGTCGCTCGAGAAACGGACTTCGATCCATCCCCCCGGCTCGGTGTACTTGATGGCGTTGTCGAGCAGGTTCTCGAGCACCAGCTCGACGGCCGCGCGGTCCGCGCGGGCCGGAACAGC
>JAGWBS010000086.1:0-492 GCA_021295775.1 Pseudomonadota bacterium
ATTTCACCTTGACTCACTCATTGAAAACAGCCATATTCAATTCATGAGTCATCGGGGAAGTCTCAGAGAGAGTCAGTTGAGCTTCGATGACCACCGCCGGCGCTCCGGCCGCGGCGGGCCGCGTACCGGCGCCGGACGGCCTCCGGGGCCCCGACCTCGCGTCCACCACGTCCGCCGGCCCGAGTTCTCCCCCCGCCATCCCGCCCACGTCACCCTGCGCCTTCGGCGCGGCTTTCCCTCTCTGCGCCGCCGCTCCTTTCTGCGGCAGCTCCGGCCCAGCCTTCGCCGCCTGCGGGAACGCGATGACTTCCGCCTCGTTCACTACTCCGTCCAGCGCGACCACCTGCACCTGATCGTCGAAGCGGACTCCCGAGGCGCGCTCGGGCGGGGCATGCGGGCGCTGGGACAGCGCGTGGCGCACGCCGTGAACCGGACTTGGAAACGCCGCGGACCGGTCCTGGACGGGCGCTATCACCTTCGGGTGCTGGGCAC
>JAGWBS010000086.1:516-8676 GCA_021295775.1 Pseudomonadota bacterium
GTGCTGCTGAATGCGCGCCGGCACGCCAGGGGGCGCGGGAGGCCAGCGGATCCGAGGCGCTTGGACGAGGCGTCGTCGGGCAGGTGGTTCGACGGCTGGAGCCGGGAACTGCCGGCGCCGCCCGCGACGGGACCTCCGGAGACGGGAGAGGCGCGGACATGGCTGCTGCGCACGGGTTGGCGACGGCACGGTCGGATCGATCCGGGAGAGGTTCCGGGCGGAAAGCGGGCGGCGCGGTAGGCGGAGCGCAGGGTACGTCGGAGGCGGAGACGGGCCGGGGCGGGTCGATCGGCTCGGGGATCGAGTCCAGCACTGGGCCGCGGAGCCGAGGGGGAGTCGTCTCGGGTTCGCTTTGGCGCTTGAGGAGCCGGTTCGAGCTCACAGGGCGATTGGACATGAGTTTGGGCACGGGGCGCCCGCACGAACCTCTGGATCTCGGCGGGCCGCGAGCTGGGTCGGGTCCGAGGGGGTCTAGGATGCGTCCGCGAGTTGGCGCACCCAGCTCAGCAGCGCGCCGTTGCGGACCGAGGCCGTCAGCGAATGGTCGTCGTCGACCTCGATCAGGCGGACGTCCTGCGGCCGGCCCGCATCCGCCAGCGCGCGGCTGTCGGAGACGTCGATCAGATCGTCGCGGGTTCCGTGGACGATCCAGACGGGCACGCCCGGCGGCAGTTCCAGGGGCCGGCCCATGCGGACGGCGGCCTGCGCCAGAAGCAGGGTGGGGCCGGACCAGCTCCCGTCCTGCAGCAGCGCCAGCGCGACGCCCGCCCCGAACGAGGAGCCGACCAGCACCCGTGGACCGAAGCGGGCGAGTTCTTCGCGCTGCACGCGCACGCAGGCGTCGAAGTCGCGCGTGTCCATCGCCGGCGTGAGAGCGGTGAAGTGGCGCGCCAGAAGGCGGGCCTTGTGTCCCTGCGGGCTGCCCTCGAGGCCATGAATGAACTGGACTCGGATTCCGTCCATGACGGGCGTGGTATCACAGCGGGGGAAAGCCCGCCCGGGAGGAGGACGCATGGCGGTCATCTACCACGACGAGGACGCGAGCCTGGAAGCGCTCTCCGGCGCGCCGGTCGCGGTGATCGGCTACGGCAACCAGGGGCGCTCGCAGGCGCTCAACCTGCGCGACTCGGGCTTCGAGGTGCGGGTCGGCAACATCGAGGACGACTACGCGGCGCAGGCGCGCGCCGACGGCTTCGAAGTGATCGGGATCGCCGAGGCGGCGGACCGCGGCCGCGTCGTGCTGCTCCTGCTCCCCGACGAGATCATGCCCGAGGTCTACCGGCGCGACGTCGCGCCGGGCCGGGAGGAAGGCGACCTGCTCGACTTCGCTTCGGGATACAACGTCGCCTTCGGCCTGATCGAGCCGCCCCCCGGTGTGGACGTGGTCATGGTCGCCCCGCGCATGATCGGACCGGGGGTGCGGGACTGCTACGAATCGGGCGAGGGCTTCCCGAGCTTCGTGGGCGTCGAACAGGACGCGACCGGACAGGCGCGGGAGCGTCTGCTGGCGCTGGCCAAGGGGCTTGGCTCGACGCGCTCGGGCTGCATCGAAGTCTCCATGAAAGACGAGGCGGCATTGGACCTGTTCACCGAGCAGGCCTTCGGCCCCGCCTTCGGCCAGGTCCTGCGCTCCGCGGTCGACACCCTGGTCGAGGCCGGATTCCCGCCCGAGGCCGTGCTGATGGAGCTCTACCTGTCCGGAGAATTCGCCTACAGCCTGGAGAAGGGCCGCGAGGTCGGCATGGCCCGGCAGCACGAGTTCCACTCGCACACCAGCCAGTACGGCACGATCACGCGCGCGCCGCGCTTCTTCGACGTGGGCGCCGAGCTGTCCGGGAAGATGGCGGCGATCCTGGAGGAGATCCGCAGCGGCGCCTTCGCGCGCGAGTGGTCCAGCGACCGCGAGGACAAGCTGGCCCTGCTCGAGAAGGCCCGCGAGGCCCGTGACCAGTTCCCGCTGACGCGCTGGGAGGACCAGACCCGAAAGGCGTTCCGGATCGGCGACGCCGCCGAATGAGGCGGTGATACGATCGACGCAGGAGAGGAGGACGCATGGCGAATCAGTCCTGGTCGATCGGGAACGCGAAGGTGACGAAGGTGGTCGAGACGCAGGTGGAGATGCCGCCCACCGGACTGCTCCCCGAGGCGACTCCCGAAGCGGTCGGACGCCACGCCGCCTGGCTCCAGCCGCACTTCCTGACCGAGAAGGGCCACTTCACGCTCTCGATCCACGCGCTGGTGGTCGAGTCCGAGGGCCGAAAGATCGTGGTCGACACCTGCGTCGGCGACCGGCCGCTGCCCGGCTACGGCGACATGGCCGAGGGCAACGAGGTCTTCCTGCGCGACTTCGCGGCCGCGGGCTTTGAGCGCGAGGCGATCGACTTCGTGCTCTGCACGCACCTGCACTTCGACCACGTCGGCTGGAACACCATGCTCGTCGACGGGCGCTGGGTGCCGACCTTCCCCGGCGCGCGCTACCTGTTCGCTCGCAGCGAGTACGAGCACTGGTCGAACTCGGAGGACCGCTCGCTGATCCCGAGCTTCGAGGACACCGTCACGCCCGTGGTCGATGCCGGCCTGGCCGACCTGGTGGACGGAGACCACAAGATCACCGGCGAGGTCCGGCTCGAGCCGACGCCAGGGCACACGCCCGGACACGTCGCGGTACGGATCGAGTCGCGCGGCGAGAGCGCCCTGATCACCGGCGATCTGACTCACCACCCGATCCAGTGGGCCGAAACGGAGTGGGCGATGGGCGCGGACAGCGACTCGGCGCAGGCCGGCCGCACCCGCCAGCGCCTGATCCGCGAGCACGGCGACCGGCCCACGCTGGTGATCGGAACCCACTACGCCGGACCGACCGCCGGCCACATCCGCGGCGCGGACGGCGGCTGGATCTTCGTGGCTCAGGACTGAGGCCCGTCCCGCACGGGAACTCCCTCTGGCATCCGCGAGCGGCTGCGCCCCGTCCCCGCAGGGGGCGCGTGCGATACTACGCGGCCCACTTTCGGGAGAGCACATGACCCGCCTGCACGAGGGACACGTGGCGCTGGTGACCGGCGCCGCCCAGGGGATCGGTGCCGCCGCCGCCGAGGTCTTCGCCCGCGAGGGCGCCAAGGTGGTGGTCGCCGACGCCAAGGTCGACGGCGGCCTGGAGCGGGTCGAGAGCCTACGTGCGGGCGGCGCGGAGGCGGAGTTCGTCGAGGTCGACGTCACCCGCGAGGACTCGGTGGCCGCCATGGTCGAGCGCTGCGTGGAACTCTACGGCCGGCTCGACTGCGCCATGAACAACGCCGGCATCACCGATCCCATGCACCCCTTCGACGAGCTGACGCTCGAGAACTGGGAGCGCATGATCGCGGTCAACCTGACCGGCGTGTTCCTGTGCATGAAGCACGAGCTGCGCCAGATGGCGGGGCAGGAGCCCCGCGACGGCCGGCGCGGCGCGATCGTGAACACTTCCTCGGGCGCGGGCATCGTCCCGGCGCCGGGCCAGCCGCACTACACGGCCGCCAAGCACGGCGTGCTGGGGCTGACCAAGGTCGCCGGTTCCGAGTACTACGCTCGCGGCATCCGGGCCAACGCGATCTGTCCCGGCGTGACCGAGACGCCGATGGTGCGGCAGTCGATCGGCTTCAACCAGGGCGCCGAGGAGAAACTGCGATCCACCGTGCCGGGCGGCGAGTTCGGCCGCCCCGAGGACGTGGCGTCGGCCGCAGTCTGGCTGTGCTCCGAGCAGGCGCGCTGGGTCAACGGGCAGGGCCTGATCGTCGACGGCGGGGGCGTGATGCGCTGACCTGCGCCGCGCCGCGCATGTTCTACGGCAGGAAGATGATCGGCGTGGCCTTCGCGGCGCACGCCGCGACCTCGGGATTCGGCTGGTACGCCTACTCGGCGTTGTTGCCGGCGCTGACCGCGGCCTTCGGAGCGTCGGCGCTGCAGGGCTCGCTGGGGGCGATCGTCTACCAGCTCGGCCTGTGGCTGTCCGCGCCCCTGCTGGGCCCGCAGCTCGACCGGCGCTCGATCCGCCGGATCATGACGCTGGGCGCCCTGACCCTGGCGACGGGCTTCTTCCTGGTCGCGGCCAGCCGCAGCCTGCTGCAGCTCTACCTGGCGCTGGGCCTGTTCGTCGGCGTCGGCTCGACCGCCACCGGCAGCCTCGCGGCCAACACGCTGGTCTCCAAGTGGTTCGAGCGCAATCGCGGCCAGGCGCTGGGCGTCGCCCAGCTCGGCATCTCGGCTTCCGGCATCGCGGTCGCGTCGGGCGCCGCCCTGCTCGCGGCCGAGATCGGCTGGCGCGGGACCTACCTGGTCTTCGGCGGCCTGACCCTGAGCCTGGTCGCCCTGGTCTCGACCACGGTCGTCAGCCGCCCCGAAGAGCTGGGTCTGCGGCCCGACGGAGACGATCCCGGCCGCGCCGCGCCGCGGCCCGACCCCGAGTTCGTGCGCGCGCCGACGGGCGCGCTGCTGCGCGCGCGGGCGTTCTGGGTGATCGCCGGCATCGTCGCGCTGGACATCTGCGTGAACGGCAGCGTCGCGCTGCACCTGCCTCTGCACGCGCGCCGGCTCGGCTTCGGAATCGAAACCGGCGGCGCCGCGCTGTCGCTGGTCGCCGCCCTCGCGCTCTGCGGCAAGCTGCTCTACGGCTGGCTCGCCGACCGCTTCGACCGGCGCTTGGCCCCGATCTGCGTCTCGCTGGCCCATCTGGCGGGGCTGGGCGCCTTCCTGATCGCGGACTCGCTTCCCGGTCTGCTCGCGGCGAGCGCTGTGTTCGGACTGGGACTCGGCGGCGTGGTCCCCGTCTGGGGGGCGCTGGTCGGCGACGCCTTCGGCCGCGAGCGCTTCGGCCGGGCGATGGGCCTGATGGGACCGGTCACGCTGCCCCTCTCGCTGGGCGGCGCCGCGCTGACGGGCTGGCTCGCCGACCGCACCGGCAGCTACGACCTGGCCTTCAAGTGGCTGATGGCGGTCGCCTGCGGCGCCATCCTGCTGGCGTCGCTGCACTCCGGGCGGAGAGCGGCCCCCGCGTCCAAGACCGATGGGGGCGGGGACGTCCGCGGACCGGGGCGCGCTACGTCTTGCGCCAGCGGTCCAGGATCACCGCCAGGATGATCACCGCACCCGTCGTCACCCGTTTCGTGGGTTCGGTGATTCCGATCTGCGCAAGGCCGATCTGCAGCACGGAGACGATCAAGACGCCGACGAACGCGCCCATGACCGATCCCCGCCCACCCATCAGGCTGGTGCCGCCGATCACGGCCGCCGCGATCGCCGACAGTTCCAAGCCGATGCCCGCGTTGGGATCCGCGGACCCCAGGTAGGCCGAACTCATGAGCCCGCCGAGTCCGGCGAGTGCGCCGGAGATGATCAGCACCGTGCAGCGGACGTGCCTCGGGTCGATTCCCGAGACGGCGGCCGCGCTCTCGTTGCTGCCTACCGCGACGATCTGGCGGCCGAATACCGTCGACTTCAGCAGGAACTCGAACGCAATCACGAGCAGCAACGCGGTCATGAACGACGCCGACATCCCAAGGCCGTCGATGGGCAGCGCGAAGGCCTGGATCTTCGCGCCCATGTAGACGGTCTGTGAATCCGTCACCAGGTACGCGAGGCCCCGTGCGACCTCCAGCATGCCGAGGGTGACGATGAAGATCGGCAACCGCAGATACGCGCCAAGCGACCCGTTGGCTAGGCCCGCGAGCGCCCCCGCCACGATCCCCATGAGGGCGGCGATCGGCACCGGCAGCCCGAACAAGACGACGCCTGCACCAATCACCCCGGCGCTCAGCGCGAGCACCGAGCCGACAGAGAGATCGATGGCGCCCGAGATCAGGACCAGGGTCATACCGATGGACACGACGGTCAGCGCCGGCAGTTGGTTCAGCAACGTCGACAGCGTGGTGATGGAGAAGAACCGTTCGGAAGCGAAGCCGAAAAAGGCCACGATCGCGACCAGAGACAGCACGATCAGGTTCTCGGCGAAGAAGCGAACCACACGCGACGACCTAGCCAAAGCAGTCACTCACACAGCGGGCCGGTCCGGTCTCGCGCCGGAGGCATATTCACTGAACGCCGCCGCCAGGATGTCCTCCTGGCGCCACGTGCCGCGGTGAAACTCGGCGACGAGCTTCCGGTTCGACAACACCAGGATCCGGTCGCAGAGACACGGCCACGACCGCGACACCCGAGTCGCGCAACCTGACAAGCTCTTCGTGGATGGCGAGCTTGGCGGCCACGTCGACGCCGCGCGTCGGCTCATCGAGCAGCAGCAACCGCGACTTGCAGTGCAGCCAGCGCGCCAACATCAATCTCTGCTGATTGCCGCCGCTGAGCTCCCGGATACTCTGGTCGATGCCGGTGCTCGTCACGCCGAGGTCGGCGGTCAGCTTGGACACCGCGGCAGTCTCCCGCGCGCGAACCACGCGGCCCGTCCGATCCGCCACGCGGCCGAGCCCAGCGATGGTCACATTGAACGCAAGGTCGCGGTCCCGGAATATCCCGTCCCTGGCCCGGTCCTCGGCGACGTAGCCGATGCCGCATCGGATGGCATGGCGCGGGTTTCGGATCTCCGTGGCCCCGCTGGCCGTACGGATCGTGACCGAACCGCCGGTTCTTCTGTCGAGGCATAGGATCGCGTTCAGCAGTTCCGTCCTGCCCGATCCGGCGAGACCGGCAAGGCCGAGGATTTCGCCCCGTCTGCAGTCGAAGCTGATCGGATGGGGAAGGGCCGCCGAACGCAGCTTCCCGACGCGCAGATGCACCGGACGCGTGCCTTCGATCGACCGTCGGCCCGCGTCGAAATCCGCATCCGCCCCGGCCATCTCGCGGATCAGCGTTTCCTCGCGGAGCGCGCCCGCACTCTCGGTCAGCCTGACCTGGCCATCGCGCAGCACGGAGACGCGGTCGCATATGGTCAGAACATCGCGCAGGCGGTGCGAGATGTAGATGACGGTGACGCCTCGGCGCGCCTCGGCGCGCAGGATGGCATGCAGCCGATCCGATTGCGGTGCGGTCAAGGCCGAAGTCGGTTCGTCCAGAACCAGCAGCCTTGGATTGGTTGCCAGCGCCCTCGCGATCTCGACAAGCTGTTTCTCCGCCAGGCTCAGGCGACTGACGCGGACCTCCGGGCCCGCATCGAGGCCAATGGCGACAAGCGCCCGCGCCGCCTTTTCGTGCGCGGATCGTCGCCTGATGCGCTTAAAGGCCGAGGTCGACGTGTACAGCAGGATGTTCTCCGCGATCGACAGGTCGTCGACGAGACTGAGTTCCTGGGCACACAGGGCAACGCCGGCGTTGCGCGACTCAGCCGCTGTGATGGGACGGTAGGGCCGCCCGTCCAGCGCCAGGGATCCGGTATCCGCACGCTCGAGCCCGACGATGATCTTCGCCAGCGTCGACTTGCCGGCACCGTTCTCGCCCACCAAACCATGGATGCAGCCGGCGGGGATCTCGAGGTCCACGTCTCGCAGCACGGGCGTCGCGAACGACTTGCCGATCCTTCGCGCGGCAATCCTCGGCGGCGCCTGCCCGGGCTCGGGACGGGTCACTCAACTCGCCCGTGGTTCGCTCTCGGCTGGAAGGTCGGCTCGGGTCATCACCACGGTCGGCGTCTCACGGTCCGTGAGATCCGAGTCTCCTGCGATCATGTCGAGGGCCAACTCGATCCCGTTGACCGCGAAGCGGTCGCCGTATTGCTCGACCGTCGCGAGTATCCGGCCGTCTCTGAGTAGCGGGTGAACCGCAGAGATGTTGTCGAAGCCGACGATGTGGACCTCGTGGTCCAGTTCAGCAAAGGACACTGCAGTCGCCGCGCCCAGGGCCATGTTGTCGTTCGCCGCGAGGATGACCTGCACCTCCGGATGACGAACGAGAATCGCCGCGGTCACTTCGGCCGCCTTGGTCTGGTCCCACTGCGCGCTTTGCATGGTCATCAGGGTGGCACCCGTATCGCTGATCGCTTCGGTGAACCCGAGCCGGCGTTCGATGGCGTTGTGCGCGCTCGTCACGCCCTCGAGAACGATGACGTTCGCGCCATCGGGATACCGTTGCAGCGCAACCAATGCAGCCGCCTTGGCACCCTTGCGATTGTCGGGACCGATGAAGGGAATGGCCAAGTCGAACTCGGCCAGCACGTCGCGATCAAGCCGGTTGTCGATGTTC
>JAGWBS010000086.1:8849-18084 GCA_021295775.1 Pseudomonadota bacterium
GGGTCGGCCGCGGCCGCCCGCGTCACGAAGAACTCGTTGGCCAGCGCGTTCATGATCATCGCCACCGGCGGCTTGGCGCTGACGCCGCTTGCGTCCTCGCTGTCCGTGCCACAGGCGGCCAGCGCCACCAGGCTCGATAGGAGTGCTGCGATGCCCAGATGCTTCGTGTGCCGGAAAATGGCCTTCATGTGCTCCTCTGCCTGGGCCATCGACGCGCAGAGCGCCACGAGCATAAGAGGCATGAAATGGTAGTGGAGCCTTCGCATGAAGCCATACCGGCGGCCTGACCCTGAGCCTGGCTAGTGGAACAGCACTTGCGCCAGCGCGCTCCGGTAGCGCCGGGTCAGCGGATCGCCGGCGCCCAGGACCTCGAACAGGTCCAGCATGGCCTTGCGCGCGCCCTGGTCGGCGAAATCCGCGTTCCGGCGGACGACCTCCAGCAGCAGTTCGAGCGCTTCTTCGTACTCGCCGCGGGCGCCGAGCGAGCGGCCCAGGTCGAGCTTGGCGTCGAGGTCGTCCGGCTCGGAGGCGACGCGGGCCCGCAGCTCGCCCTCGTCCCGCTCTCCGTGCTCCCGCATGCGCAGCTCGGCCGAGAGCCGGTCGACCTCCGCCTCGTCGGCGGGGTCGCCGGGGACGACCCGGGAGAGCATTTCCAGGGCCCCCTCGATCATGCCCCGCGAGCCCAGCAGGCGCGCCATGCTCAGCAGCGCGCCGGTGTGGCGCGGCTCGAGCGAGAGCGCGGCGTTGAGGCTGGCCGAGGCGGTTTCGTGATCTCCGCTGCCGGCGAGCTCCTCCGCCTGCGCCACCAGAAGGTCGGCCTCGCTGGGCGCGAGCTTGCGCACGAACTCGCGCACGACCGGTTCCGGCTGCAGGCCCAGGAACTGGTCGACCGGCTGGCCGTCGCGGAAGGCGACCACCAGCGGGATGCTCTGCACCCCGTACTGGCGCGCGACCTCGGGGTTCTCGTCGATGTTCAGCTTGGCCAGCACGAACGCTCCGCCGGCTTCGTCCGCCAGGCGCTCGAGCGTCGGGGCGAGCTGGCGGCAGGGACCGCACCAGGGCGCCCAGAAGTCGACCACGACCGGGGTGCGGTGGGAGCGCTCGAGGACGTCTGCGTAGAAGTCCGCGTCGCCGACGTCGATGATCTCGGGAGCTGCGGACATCCGTTGCCTGCCGGGCCCTGAAAGGGCGGCGCGCAGCTTACCATACGTCCGTTTCGGGGCTGCCATACTGGCGCCCCTCGACAGCGGGAGGAAGCCCTTGAGCGACTCGACGGTCACGTACGCGGTCGACGGAAACGTCGCCCGCATCGCCCTGAACCGGCCCGACCGGCACAACGCCCTGACCGATCCCATGTTCGACGAGGTGGTCGAGTTCCTGCGCCGGGCCTCGGCGGACGACGACGTCAAGGTCGTGGTGCTGCGCGGCAACGGGCCGTCGTTCAGCGCGGGCTTCGACATGAGCAAACCCGACGAGTTCTACGGCGGCGCCGAGTCGAAGGGGGCGCGTTACGCCATCCGAACGCTGCGCCACCGCGCCGACGTGATGCGGGAGATCCTGTACGCGGGCAAGCCGACCATCGCCCGGGTCCAGAACAACTGCATCGGCGCGGGTCTGTATCTGGTGCTGGTGTGCAATTTCGCGATCGCCAACGAAGAGGCGGTCTTCGGCCTGCCCGAGGAGCGCTTCGGCTCGGGCGGCACGTCCTGGATCTACCCGTTCGTGGCCGCGCAGTGCGGGCTCAAGCGCGCCAACGAGCTGCTGATGACCGGCCGCAAGTTCGATGCCGCGGAGGCCGAGCGGCTGGGCCTGGTCAACCGGGTGGTGCCCGACGCGGAACTCGACAGCGAGGTGGACGAGCTGGCGCGCGCGATCTGCAGCCTGCCGCGCGAGGGCATCGCCAGCAGCCGCGCGGTCGCGCACATGAGCTACGACATGCTGGGTTATCCCGGCATGTTCACGCCCCACTACGGCGTGCACCCGCTGGTGGTGATGATGGATCGCGCCGGCGACGAGTTCGATTTCCGCGAGCGGATCGCCGCGGTGGGCTTCAAGCAGGCGCTCGCGGAGCGCGACGAGGCCTACCGCGGCCGTTACTGGGGCTGGTGAGCGCCTCGCGCCCGGCGGACTCCCCCGGGCGCCGGCGCGCGGCTACATCCACATGCCGCCGTTGCAGTCGAGCACGTGGCCGGTGACCGGCCGCGACAGGTCCGAGGCCAGGAAGACCACCGAGCCGGCGATCTCTTCGGGCGGCGGGATGTACCCCAGCGGGATCTGGTCGATCACCGCGCGGGCGTAGTCGTCGGGCTCGCCGCCGCCCTCGCGCGCCTGGCGCTCGAAGTACTCCCGGATCGAGCCGCCATCGATGTAGCCGGGATTGACCGCGTTGACGCGGATGCCGCGCGGGCCCAGCTCGCGGGCCAGGGTCTTGGTGGCGCTGAGCAGGGCGGCCTTGGTGGCGGCGTAGGCGCCTTCCCGCGGCTGGATGTCGCGCGTGGCCATGGTTCCGATGTTGACCACCCGGCCGTCGCCGCGGGCGGCCAGCAAGGGCAGCGCCGCGCGGGTGAGCTGCAGCGCGCCCATCACCGACACGTCGAGCGCCCCGCGCCAGTTCTCGAAGTCGCCTTCCATCACGGACCGGCCGTCGCCGAAGGCCGCCGCGCTGTTGACCACGATGTCGACGCCGCCCAGCTCGCCGCCGGCCCGTTCGACCAACTCCCGGCAGTCCGCGTCGTTCGAGACGTCCGTGCTCTTCCACACGGCCCGGCGGCCCAGGGCTTCGACCTCCCCGGCCACCTCCGCCAGAACGTTCTCGCGCCGCGCGCCCAGCGCCACATCCGCGCCCTGGCCGGCCAGCGCCAGCGCGATCCCGCGCCCCAGCCCGGGACCGATCCCGGAGACCACGGCGACCTTGCCCTCCAGAAGTCCCAAACGATCCTCCCGCTCCCGGGCGAGTTCCGGCGAGTCCCGCTCAGTCGGTGACGGTGACCGCCGCGTTGGAGATGATGATCGCGCCGTCGCGCTGCTTGGAGCGCGCCTCGACCAGGATCTTTTCGCCCTCGCGCCAGTAGCGGGTCAGGTAGGTCTCGCCCGGGAAGGCGACGCCCCGGAAGCGCGCCTCGTAGCGCTTGACGCGCGTAACGTCGCCGCCGAGCACCCCGTCCACGACCGCCTTGCAGACGATGCCGTAGGAGCACAGGCCGTGGATGATGGGCGTGTCGAAGCCGCCGGCCTTGGCGAACTCCGGGTCGGCGTGCAGCGGGTTCTTGTCGCCGTTCAAGCGGTACAGCAGGGCCTGCTGGGGCAGGGTGGGAGACTCGATCACGCCGTCCGGCTCGCGCTCGGGCGCCTCGTTGCCCACTTTGGGGCCCGAGGGCCCGCCGAAACCGCCCTCGCCGCGCAGGAAGAGCGACATGCGCACGGTGTACAGCGGCTCGTCGTTCTCGTCGGTGACGTTGTTCTCCAGCAGCGCCAGGGCGGCCTTGCCCTTGTCGTAGACGTCGGCCACGCGGGTCTGGCCGCGCAGCTTGCCCTCGGGCGGCAGCGGCCGGTGGATCTCCAGGTCCTCTTCGCCGTGCAGCAGCAGGGCCGGATTGAACTCCAGGCCCGGGATGCCGCGCAGTCCGCCGCCCGCGCCGGAGGGGGCGACCACCGCGAACGAGGGCAGCACCTTGAGACTCTTCTCGTAGGTGTACTCGAGTTCGTTGGGGTCGGTCTGGGGGTTCCCGGCCCCGATCCCCAGGTGGTACAGGATCACGTCGTCCCGGGTGTACGACCCCTCGCCGCGCGGAAACTCCGCCGCCAGCGCCTTGTCTCGATCGATCGGCATCCGCGCTCCTCCCGCGTTCGAGGGGCGTTTATACCACCCGGCCCCGGCGCCCGCGAGGCGGCGGGTCCGCTCCCCGCCGAGGGGCTCGGGCTAGAATGCGCCTGCGTCCCGAACCCGCTTCGCGCCGGCTGCCCAGCCGGCCCGGGCCTTCGAGGAGACCCCGCCATGCGCATCGCCCGACCCCTGCCGCCGCCTGCGTCCCGATCCCCGCGCCGTCCGGAGGGCGCGCTCGGCCCGGCCGGCGGAGTCTGAGGCGCAGCGATGCAGCGTTTCGACGCGCGCGAGTCCCATGGCCCCTGCGCGGGCTTCCGGGTGCTGGACTTCACCAACACCGTCTCGGGGCCGATGTGTTCGCAGTACCTGGGCGACCTGGGCGCGGACGTGGTCAAGGTCGAGCCGCCGGATCCGGGCGACGCGTCCCGCGCCACCGGCCAGCCGTTCCCGGACGGCATGACGGGGCTCTTCCTGCAGCTCAACCGCAACAAGCGCAGCATCGTGATCGACCTGCGGAACGAGCGGGGGCGCGAGGTAGCCCGGCGGCTCGCCCGGGGCAGCGACGTGGTGGTCACCAACTACCGGCCGGGCGTGGCCGAGCGCATCGGCATCGGCTACGAGCGGCTCAGCGAAGAGAACCCGAGGCTGGTCTACGTGGCCATCACGGGCTTCGGCCCCGACGGGCCCTACGCGCACCTGCCGGCCTACGACCACCTGATCCAGGGGCTGAGCGGGATGATGCCCGTGCAGGGCGCCGGCGGGCCGCCGAAGATGATGCAGAGCGTGGTGGTGGACAAGTGCAGCGGCCTGGTGGGCGGCGGGGCCGCGCTGGCGGCGCTGCTGGCCCGCGAGCGCAACGGCGGCCTGGGGCAGCGCGTCGACGTGCCGATGCTCGACGCCTACGCGGCATACATGGCCCCGGAGCTGCTGTCCCCCCACGCCTTTCCGCAGGAGAAACCCCAGCGCAGCCCCACCGGCCAGGTCTTCCGCACCTGGGAGACCCGCGACGGCTTCGTGGTCGGGATCGCGGTGCTCGACGCGCAGTTCGCCGCGCTGTGCCGGGCGCTGGAGCGCGAGGACCTGCTCGAAGTGGAGCGCTTCGCGCGCATGTCGGAGCGCTTCCGCCACGTCGGCGAGCTGTATCCGATCCTGGAGACCGAGTTCCGCAAGTGGTCCACGGACGAGATCGTGGAGCGCGCCCGGCGCTTCGGGGCGCCCTTCGGCCCGGTCCACGCCTTCGAGGACTTCCTGGCCGACCCGCAGGTCGCGCACAACCGCACGGTCTTCGAGGCGCCCGGGCCGGGCGGCGACCCGGCCCGCTACCTGACCCACCCGGCGCGCTTCTCCCGCAGCCCCGCCGGAATGAGGAGGGCGCCGCCGCGGCTGGCGGAACACAGCGACGAGATCCTGCGCGAGGCCGGCTACTCGGGCGAAGAGATCGAAGCGTTGCGCGGCGCCGGGGCGATCGCCTGAAGTGAGGAGCCGTCCGACCGCGCGCCGCCGCGGGGCCCTCGAGCCGCTGCGCTACCGGCAGTTCACCGCCTGCTGGATCACGGGCACGCTGGCCCACTCGGCCAACTGGATGCAGACGATCGCCGTGCCCTTCATCGTCTTCGAGATCACGGGTTCGGCCACCTGGCTGGGCGCCGCGGCGCTCGCCAGCCAGGCGCCGGCGCTGATCGCCGCGCCGCTGGCCGGCGTCCTGTCGGACCGCTACCCGCGCCAGTGGATCCTGCTGCTCACGAATCTGGTCAAGGCCAGCGCGACGTTCGGACTCTACGCGCTGTGGTGGTTCGACGAACTGACGCCCTGGCGGATTCTGGGCCTGCTGCTGGTCTCGGGCTTCGGCGCGTCGATGAACATCACCTGCTGGCAGTCCTTCGTCGCCCAGATCGTTCCGCCGCGCAGCCTGCCGGCGGCGATCCGCCTCAACAGCATGCAGTTCAACCTGTCGCGCGCGCTGGGACCGGCGCTGGCGGGCTGGATCCTGGCGCAGTACGGCGCAGGCACCGCGTTCCTGATCAATGGCTGCGCCTACTTTCCGTTCATGATCGTGGTGATGCTGGTCCGCCCGCGCGCGGTCGAGTTCTCCGCGCCGCTGGGAGCGCTGCGCGAACTCCGGGTGGGCATCCAGTACGTGCTGGACCACCGCCCGCTGTGGGTGGCCGTGGTCACGGTCGCGGTCGTGTCGGTCTTCGGCCACGGTCTGCAACCCCTGGCGGCGGGACTGGCCTCCGACGTGTTCGGGGTCGGCGAGCAGGGCTTCGGCTGGCTGATGTCCAGCGTCGGGCTGGCGTCGGTTCTCTCCTCGATCCTGATCGTGCTCGTGGCCGACCGCGTCACGCGTTCCGGCTGGGCGGCGACGGGATTGTTCATCTATGCCCTGGGCGTGATGACGATCTCCGCGACGGACATCTACGCGGTGGGCCTGGCCGGCTACGCCATCACCGGGCTCGCGCACGTGATGGTCAACATCTCCTGCAGCACGGCGATCCAGGTGAAGGTCAGCGACGCGCTGCGCGGGCGCGTGGTGTCGATCTACATGACTTCGGTGATCGCGCTGATCCCCGTGGGCGCGCAGGTCGGCGGCCTGGTGGGCGACTGGCTCGGGCTGCGCACGGTCGTGTTCGGCTACGGCCTCGGCCTGCTGGCCTATGCGTTCGTCGCGCGGCGGGGGCTGGACCGGCTGCGGGCTCTCGACGGCGACCGCGTGCTGGCGCGCTGAGCGCGCGCTCCGGCGCCGGAGCCTCTGATAAAGTGCCCGGCCGGCAGAGGGAGGAGGAAGGTGGAGCGAATCGGCGTCGTCGGCTGCGGTCTGATGGGTTCGGGGATCGCCGAGGTGGCGGCGCGCGCGGGCTGCCGGGTGCGCGTCCACGAGCAGAGCGAGGAACTGGTGGAGGCGGGCCGGCGGCGCGTCGAGGCCTCGCTGGAGCGGGCGCTGCGGGCGGACAAGCTGTCGGCGGACGAACGCGACGAGGCGCTGGAACGGCTCGAATACGCCACGGAACTGTCCGAGCTGTCCGACCGCCAATTGGTGATCGAAGCGGTGGTCGAGAACGAGGCGGCCAAGTTCGAGGTGTTCCGTGCGCTGGACGCCGCGCTGAGCGATCCCGACGCGATCCTGGCCTCGAACACCTCTTCGATCCCGATCATGAAGCTCGCCGCCCAGACCGGACGGCCCGAGCGCGTGTGCGGACTGCACTTCTTCAACCCGGTGCCGGTACTGCGCCTGGTCGAGCTGATCCGCAGCCTGGCGACCAGCGACGACACCGCGACTCGCCTGGAGGAGTTCGCCCGGGAGCGCCTCGGGCGCGTGGTCATCCACGCCCCGGACCGCGCCGGCTTCGTCGTCAACGCGCTGCTGGTTCCCTATCTGCTGTCGGCCATCCGCATGCTGGAGTCGGGTTTCGCTTCCGCGGAGGACATCGACACCGGCATGGTTCACGGCTGCAGTCACCCGATCGGGCCGCTGCGGCTGTGCGACCTGATCGGCCTCGACACCGTCCGGGCGGTCGCCGATTCCATGTTCGAGGAGTACCGGGAGCCGCTGTACGCTCCGCCTCCGCTGCTCTCCCGCACGGTCGAAGCCGGCCGCCTCGGCCGCAAGACCGGCCGCGGCTTCTACGACTACGCCAAGTAAGGGACGGCGCCCTCGAGCGGGCGGAACCCGACAACAGGCAGAGGAGGGGCACACCGATGGCAAGCGAAGAACTGCAGACCCGGCGGATCGTCACCGGGCACGACGAATCCGGCAACTCGATCGTGCTCTTCGACGACCGGCACGACTACCAGGGCCGCGTCCAGGTCTGGACCACGGAGGGCTCGCCCGCGGACAACTCCGGGCACGAGGACGAGGCCGCGACCCGCCCGCCGAGGCTCGAGGCGCCGCCCCAGGGCTCGATGTTCTGGCTGGTGAGATTCCCGCCGCTCAAGGACCTCGATCCCGAGAGAGCGGAGGAGGACGCGGCGCGGCTCGCCGCCGAAGGCGCGGCGACGCACTCCGGCGGCCAGACCCCCATGCACACCACCCGCACGATCGACTACATGGTCGTCCTCGAGGGCGAGATCACGCTGATCCTCGACGAAGGCGAAGTGACGCTCAAGAAGTACGACACCGTCGTCCAGCGGGGCACGTCCCATCACTGGGAGAACCGCGGCAGCGAGCCGGCCTGCCTGGCCTTCGTCCTGCTCGACGCCAAGGAACTCAACCCACCGAGCTGAAGCGACCGCTCCTCCGACCGCGCCTGCGACATTCCAGCAGCCACGTCGCCGCACGGACTGCCCGAGTCCTATTCCAGCCTTTGAAGCAGATTGGCGACGCGAATCGCCCGGCTGCAACCCGAAAGGGACCCACCGGGACCGATACCGACTTCAACTCGCGGCCCTGCGTCTCCCCGGCACCTCCGACGGATCGATCCTCCCGTGGCGAAGCCAGCCCGTCCGCAGCAGCCACGTTCGGGCGAATGAAGTCTCCGGCGGACCCGTTGCCGCCGGTCCCGCCGGGGTCCGGCTCCAGCCGTCGAACCATCGCCCGGACGATGCCTCGTCGAACCGCGCCGGGCCGAACGTCGCCCGCGTCCCCACCCGTGCTTGCGGGCGTTCAGCAGCACGTAGGCCAGTGCGTTTCTCACCTGCCTGGGTGTACTCAGCACCCGAAGGTGATAGCGCCCGTCCAGAACCGGCCCTCTCCGTCTGCAGGCGCGGTTGACAGCATGCGCCACACGCTGTCCCAGGGCCCGCATCCCGCGTCCGAACGCCCAGCGAGAATCCGCCTCGACGATCAGATGCAGGTGGTCCCGCTGCACGGAGTAATGCACCAGCCGGAAGTCCTCGCGCTCCCGCAGCCGGCGCAGGCTGGGCTGGAGCTGACGCAGGAAGCGGCGCCTGCGCAGCGAGGGTAAGCCGGAGCGAAGGCGCAGGCTGACGTGCGCCGGATGCCGCGGCGAAAACTCGGGCCGGCGGACGTGATGGACGCGCGGCCTGGGCCCGGGAGGCCGCCCGGCCCCGGGCCGGGGACCGCCTCGGCCGGCGCGTTGGCGGCAATCGTCAAAAGTGAGTTGCCCGACTTTACGACTCACAAATTGATTCTGGCTGTTTTTAGAATGAGAGTCAAGGTGAAAGTTAGTTAACATACTCAGATGAATTAGTGAGTTATGAATGACTAGTGCAACAGGGTGAAAGAAACAGCCCCGGTTTGGGATGGAAAGTACGGCTTGTCGCCCGCAATCAAGTAGCGTTCTGCCTAAGGACCTGCGGTGAATACCACGGAGAGTCGTTTCCATTTCCCGGGGGAGGGGCAGGGTTTCTCGGAGGAGAGTTGCTGGAGTTCGCTTTCCGAGGGCGTCGTGGGGTCGGCAGGGGATCGGGGGCGGGGGCGAAAGGACGTGGGGGTGCTCGGGAAGCCGGGGGACG
>JAGWBS010000087.1 GCA_021295775.1 Pseudomonadota bacterium
GTCTATCCAGAGAACCGCACGGCCAGCTCCGTTCTGCGAACCGATAGCGGTCAGGATCTCGAGTTGCTCGTCGTAGAACACCCGATTGAACCAGCGGGCAATCTGAGGGTGGCAGCGGTAATGCTCATCGAGAAACACCGGTTGCCCGGGCCGCTCTGGATCCCGACCGAGTGCCTCGACCGCAGCGTATAGGAAGGCCAAGTAAGCGGATCCATCCTTGTGATGGACTCCTCTCCTCCTGAGTTCGGTGTCGTCGAGTCCGACCTGCTGAGCAATCCGCGCCAACCAGCGGCCGGCGACCGGAACGATCGGGGTCAGCTGATTTGGGTCGCCGATCACAGCCAAGCGTCTGGCCCGATAGGCCAGAGGAAGCGCCGTTGCCAGGCTGCACTGACTCGCCTCATCGATGATGACGAGATCGAACAGCCCGGCTTCGAGAGGGAAATTGGTTTGCATCGAAAGCGAGGTGCAGGCCCAGCCGCGAAGGACCTGAAGAGAGTTCTTGATCGCTTCCCGGAACGTCCGGCCGCCTCCCAGGCCAGAGCACTGCGAGAGCCTCCTAATGCCTCGTCGGACGCTTGCGGCGACGGCAGTCTGGAGCGCCGTCTTGCTACCCGCATGCCATTCCTCATCCAGAGCGTTCTCCCCCCGGCCTCCAACGGCTTGGAGCGCGTGCTCGCGGGCGGACAGGAGCTTCGAGTGTCGGAGTTCGGCACCGGCCCAGCTTTCGGCCACCTCCAGGAGATCCGGTGCCGGAGGACGGAATTCGACTGCGCCGATCGAGCGCAACAGGCTCCGGGTTCGGAAACCCCGAAAGAACCTGGTTCGTAGCACGCGGCGGGCCCGACGTTCCAGGACCCTCGCCTTCATGGGTAACGTTGGCGCAAGGGGCTGATCCCACAATACCAGCGCCGCGTCTTCGCGCCTCTCCAGGTTGTCCAACAGTTCTGCGTCGAGTTGGCTGAGACGTTCCAGATTCGCCAGCAGCTCGGTGCGCTCGGACTGTGTCGTAGACAGTTGGCTCCGGGCAACGGCTTCTTCGGTCCCGCTTCGACCATGCTCTACGGCCTCTCGAACGACGTGGGTCACGATGTCGGCCAGATTCGTGCGAGCCGACTTGTTCCCAGTGCGAATCAGTGTCCCGGAATGCAATTGGTTGGCTCGTTCCACGGCCACATCAACCGCGGCGTTGTTCGTGGAGGTCACCAGGACTGTTTCCCTGTCAAGCCATGCGTTTGCCACCGCGTTGGCCACTAGTTGGGTCTTCCCTGTGCCTGGTGGCCCGGTCACGACCGTGAGCGGTTCTCCCCTAAGCCTTTCCAGAGTCTCTTCCTGGCTCTGGCCACAGGGCAGCGGCGCGGCAAGCCTGCCGAGTGACCGAGCCGGGCTCACGGTCCCCACCTGTCCCTGCAGCAGGAAAGCGGCAGGGGTCTTCTGCCAGTCGGTGCGGTGGCGAAGTTCAGCAATCTCTTCGATAAGGAACTGAATGAACTGGGACGGTGACCTTTCCACTTTCACACTGATCGCCACGTTGAAGATCCCGGTCTCACGCGGCAGTTCCGAATCCAGTGAGCTCGGATCGAGAGTTTCGACTTCTACGTCGAGGGCCTTGCCGATGCGCCCCGAGACTTCAACCAGCTCCTCGGGATCCTCCCAGGGAAGATCACCTTCGCCCGATCCGACGATCTCCTCCAGAGCGGACGGATCGAACAGGACTCCCGTCTTCAGAACCGGATTTAGAATCGGTTCCTCCTGTGCATGGAAGCGATCAGCGGCGCCCTCCTCCCCCGACTCGACCGCCACGATGAACAGTGGAACGACCTTCGGCCCCTCTCTCGGAATATTCGTGACCAGCGTGGGCCAGCCATACAACAGCGACCCCTGCTCGCTGGACTTCCCCCAATCCCGGCCGATTGCGGCTGGTAGGGAAGCCGAGTCTGAAGTGCCCACGATCAAAGTCTCCGGACCTGGATGCACGAACCAGTTCCGATTCCCGTTACGCGGCGTGTGGTCCACGAGGGCCGGGGCCGCTTCGGCGAGAAGACTCCTCCGAGCGTAGTCGCAGAGCTTCTCCCACCTCAGCTGGGGTGGTATGTCCTCCAGAGCCTGAGCAGCCTCCGGAGCTTCCGAGAGCGATTGGGCGGAATCGGGCCCACAGTGGGTACACCAAACCCTTCCGCGGCTCTCCGGCGACCAGTATACCTCCGCGCCGGCGGAGATTCCGCGTCCGCAAGCAAAGCAGGACGAATCGAACTTTGCAGTGATCAGTCTCAGGCCATTGACCGGGACAGGCATGGGAGTGTCCAGCAGCAGGGCGTTTCAGTTCGCAATAGTGAATTCCCCGCGCGCCCATCCGCGCAGGATCCAGCAGATCGATTCCAGGACCGTCACCTTCGATTCCAATCAGCTCAGGCGGCGTGCAGGAGCGAGTGGAGGGTGCCGCCGTAGAGCGTCTCGGACGCTGCCGAGGGGAGAGGGCCGGTCTGCTTGCGGTAGTTTTCGAGCGGCTTGAAGTAGCCCTCGCAGTGCGGCCAGTCGCCGCCGAACATCAGGTTCTCCGCGCCGTGCTCGGCGATGTAGCCGGCGATGTCGCCGTGGCGCGGGTCGACCGCGCACATGACCTGCGCGTCGAGGTACTCGCTGGGCTTGCGCTGCAGCGGGTAGAGGTCGCGGCCGTTGAGCAGCCGGTGCTGGCCGATCGCCCGATCGATACCCGCCTTCAGGTTCGGCAGCCAGGTGTTGGCGCTGAACTCGACGCAGCAGAACCTGAGCTTCGGGTGACGCTCCAGCACTCCGTTGAGCACCAGATCGGCGAGCGAGAGCTGGATGCCGATATTCATGAAGGGGATCTCGACCACCGGGACGAAGGGGTCGAAGTCGTTTTCGAACCACTCGTGGGGCAGGCCGCTGGCCCGCTGTTCGCCGTCGACCACGTGGAAGACCGGCATCACGCCGTACTCCACGAACATCGACCAGGCGCGCTCGTGGTCCGGGTGGGACATGCGCCGCCCGTCCACCAGGCCGTAGGTGAAGGTGGCAGCGCGCACGCCCGCCTTCGAGAGCAGGCGGAGCTGCTCCTCCAGCCAGCTCAGGTCGCCGCCGCGCAGCGTGACGTGCCCGACCAGGTGCAGGCGTCCCCGCCCCTGCTGTTGCAGCTCCACCGCCCAGCGGTTCCAGGCCTCCATGTTGGCCCGGCAGACGTCCAGGCTGTCGCCCACGCCGCGTTCCCAGATGAGCGTCCAGTTGGGGATCAGCAGGGTCTCGTCGATGCCCCACTCGTCGAGCCGCCGGATGCGAGCCGCGGGCTCCCAGTAGTCCAGCGGCAGGTCGCGCTGGTAGTCGATCTCGGAGGGCAGCCCGTCGTAGTGGCGCTTGCGCGCGCCGCCCATCGACTCGAAGCCGTCTTCGGGCACGCTGATCCAGGCGTAGGTCACGCGGCGGCCCAGGAAGCGGTTGGTGAGCCACCAGTAGCCCAGCTCGTCGGGCTCGATGGTCATGGCCAGGTCGCGCTTGTGGGGGTCGCAGTACTTGAGCCAGGTGTCGGCCGGCTCGAAGAGATGCTGATCGCAGTCGAGTACGGGTGTCACGATGCGCTCCTTCCGCGGGCCCGGCGTGCGCGGGCCCGCCCTAGTCGCGGAACTTCGGAATCACTTTCTCCCCGAAGAGCCGCAGGCTGTCCATGATCTCCTCGTGGGTCAGGCTTCCCACCTGGACGATCGCCATGAACTGGGTGATGCCGATCTCCCGGTAGCGTTCCATCAGGTCGATGCAGCGCTGCGGATCGCCCAGGCAGAGCACGCCTTCGTTGACCATCACGTCCAGGATCCGGTGGTGGCTGCGCTCGGTGGCGGCGTGCTGGTGCGCCTCGGCCCACTCGCGGTACCCCTTGTACAGCCCGATGTTGCCGATGTACTTGCCGATCTTCGACAGGTACTCGACCGAGGCGTCGCCGCCGCGGGTGCGGGCGGCGCGGTCGTCCTCGCCGCAGTGCATCACGCTGAAGGCGGCCAGGTTGCGGTTGATGAAGTGGCCGATCGGCTCGACTTCCGACAGACCCTTCTCGTAGGCCTGGATGCCGGGGATCAGGTCCTCGGGCGTGCCGAAGCTGTTCATCAGCACTCCCAGGCCGTAGCGGCCGGCGATCTCGAAGCTCGACGGGCTGGTGCAGGCCTTCCAGATCGGCGGGTGAGGCTTCTGCACCGGCTTGGGGACGATCACCCGCGGGGGGATCTTGACGTACTTGCCCTCGTAGCCGGAGAACTCGTGCTCCGTCCACATCCGCGGCAGCAGCTTGACCGACTCGTCCCACATCGGCTTGGCGTCGTCGGGATCGATGCCGAAGCCCAGGATCTCGCTCAGGGTGGTGCCGCGGCCGGTGCCCAGGTCGAGGCGGCCGCGGGACATGATGTCGAGCGTCGCGGCGCGCTCGGCCACCCGGATCGGATGGTTGAACGGGATCGGCAGGACGGTGACGCCGTGGGCGATGCGGATGGTGCGGGTGTGCTGGGAGACCGCGCCCAGAAAGACCTCCGGCGCCGAGCAGCGCGCGAAGTCCTCCAGGAAGTGGTGCTCGACCGCCCAGATGTAGTCGAAGCCGACTTGTTCGGCGACCACCGTCTGCTCGATCGCCTGAAAGAAGAGATCCTGTTCGCTGACTTCGAACTCGCCCGGCGGATACACCTCGTACAGAATTCCAAACTTCACGCAGCCTCCCCTGGGAAGCCCGAGTATACGAGAACCCCTGTTCGCCCCGCCTTCCGCGGAAGCAGCGCGCTCACGGCCCCGCGCGGCTCGGATCCAGGAGAGCGGAGAACAACCTGCCGATGGCGGGAGGATCGGCCAGCGCCTGTTCCGCGCTCTCCAGCAGGCCCAGCGGCGCTCCCAGCGCCCGCGCGCAGCTCTGCGCCAGCTCCAGCGGGTGCATCGGGTCGTCCGGCCAGGCCAGCACGGCCGCGGGTACGCGCAGCCGCTCCGGCTCGGCCGGATCGCGCAGCGCGACCCAGCGCCCGACCGTCCGCAGGGCCAGGACCAGGGACGCGCGCTCGTGGGCGGCCCAGCTCGCGATCCGCTGCTCGGAGGCCGGCGAGCGCGTTGGGCCGGCGGCACGCATCCCGGCGACGATGCCCTCCACGCCCAGGGCTTCGATACCGTCGGCCAGTTCGTCGAAGCGCTCGACCGCCGCGCTCGGCTGCCAGCCGAACGCGGGCGCGGCCAGCAGCAGACGCTCCACGCGCCCGGGGTGGTCGAGCGCCAGCCGCAGCGCCACCGACGCGCCCATCGACAGCCCGCCGACCGCCGCACGCTCCCAGCCGAGCGCGTCGAGCGCGTCGAGCGCATCGGCGACGAACTCCTCCAGCGCATAGTCGGCCGCCTGCCCCAGCGGCGTGGACGCGCCGTGGCCGCGCTGGTCGTAGGTCGCGAGCCGGTAGCCCGCGGGCGCGGGGGCGCGCGCCCCCGCGGCCAAAAAACGTGCAGGTACAGCAGCGGCGGACCTTCGCCCGCCACCCAGCCGGGCAGGCGCACGCCCGCGCGCTCGACGACGAAGCCGCGGCTCACTTGATGGCCAGCGCGTTGGGCGGCGAGGCCACGCCGTTCTTCAGGTTGAGCGGGGCGGAGGTCAGGAAGAACTCGTACACGCCGTCGCCCGCGCAGTCCTCGGCCAGGGCCTCCAGGTCCCAGAGCTCGCCGATCGGCAGCCCGAGCAGCGGGAGCAGGCTGAAGTGGACGAAGGACTCGGCCGCGGCGTGCGTGTCCCGCATCGCCAGCTCGAAGCAGTCGGCGTAGGAGAGCCCCTTGGGGGGCATCGCCTCGAAGGAGATGTTGTCGGCCGCCACCGCCGCCACGTGCAGGTCCCAGAGCAGGCGCGCGGTGGCCTCGCCGGGGGCCAGGCCCGAATACTCCAGGCTGCGGGAGGCGGCCTCGCGCTGTTCGGGGCTCAGCCCGCGGTACCAGGCCACGTAGCCGGTCCGGATCAGGAGGATGTCGCCCGTGCGGACCTCGACTCCCTGCGCTTCGAGGGTCGCCGTCAGCTCCTCCGGCTCGATGTACTCGGTGGCGTCCACGCGCAGCGGCCGGCCCTGCGCCTCGCGCCAGCGCGCCACGTCGGCCAGCACGCCGCGGCCGGCGATCCCCCTGCGCGCCCAGTGGTGGATGCCGTGCTCCCCGTCCGCGACCCCGTTGTAGTAGCCGTACTGGCTGCCGATGTGCCGGAAGCCGTCCCACTGGCTGGAGCTCTGCGTGTTCCAGTTGTGCAGCGAGTCGTCGTGACCGGCTCCCGAGTTCAGGTCCCGGACGTCGTGGACGTGCGGCTCGCGGCCGCCGATCGGCGGGCTGGGCAGCTCCGCGTCGAGGTTCAGCGGGATCACCGCCCCGCGCCGGATCAGGCGCGCCGCCTCCACCACGCGCTCGGGGGTCAGAAGGTTGAGGCAGCCCAGCACGTCGCCGTCGCCCCACAGGCCCCAGGAGGACTTCGGGGGCTTGCCCGCGGCGACCGGCAGCTCGTCGTAGCGGGGCAGCTTGTCAGACATTCTCGGCCTCCTCCCGCCGCGCCGCGCGGAGACCGGGGCTGGGCCGGCGCTGCAATTCCGTCACGTCCCCGGGGACGCCTCCGCCCGCTCCATGGCGCGGACCGCGGGGATGACCTCGGTGCCCATCAGCTCGATCGAGCGCATCAGGTCTTCGTGCTTGAGATCGGCGAGCTGCATCACCGAGACCAGCCGGTCGGCGCCGGCCCGGCGGTACAGGTCGACCTTCTCGATCACCTTCTCGGGGCTGCCCACGCAGAAGGCCCCGGAGTCGATCAGGTCGGTCCAGGTCTTCTCTTCCGAGTTGCGCAGCTCGATGCCGGTGGCGGTGTTCACGCCGCGGCCGCGTCGCTTCATCTCGGCGTGGTAGCGGTATTCCTCCGGGACCTTCTCCAGGTCCCAGCCGCGCCAGTCGTTCTTGTAGATCTCGGCGACGGTGTTGATGTACCACAGGCCCGCCGAGCCGCCGAGATAGCGCGCCCGGTCGTCGTCGTCGTGGCAGAAGGTGACCGTGAACAGTCCCACCGCGTCGTTGACGAACTCGCCCGCCACCTGCCTGGGGTTCGCCACGGCGTCCTTGTAGTTCTTGACGTGGGCGGTGAAGGTCTCGGGCGGGGCGATCGCCGGACACAGCAGCCCGATGCCGTGCTCGCCCGCGATGGCGCAGGTGTCGGGCTGGGTCGAGGCGACCCAGAGCGGCGGATGCGGCTGCTGGATCGGCTTGGGCAGCACCGTGATCTTGTCGCTCCAGTTGTAGAAGCGGCCCTCGTAGGTCATGTCTTGGCTGGCCCAGAGCTTGGGCAGCAGGTGCAGACCCTCTTCCCACATCGCGCGGGTGTTCGTCAGGTCGACCGCGATCGACTCGATCTGGTACGGGCTCGAAGAGCGGCCGGTGCCCATCTCGAAGCGGCCGTTGGACAGGATGTCGATGGTCGCCGCGCGCTCGGCCACGCGGATCGGGTGATTGACCTCGCCCAGCATCAGCACCACGCCGTGGCCCAGCCGGATGCGCTCGGTCTTCATTGCCAGGGCGCCGAGCATCACTTCCGGCGCCGAGGAGTGCGCGAACTCCTTCAGGAAGTGGTGCTCCACGATCCAGACGGTGTCGAAGCCCATCCGGTCGGCCAGCACCGCCTGCTCGATCGCCTGATGGAACTTGGCGGCTTCCTTGCCCTCGGTCCAGGGGCGCGGCACCTCGACTTCGAACAGGAGATCGAACTTGAAGGACAAAGCGGCGAACTCCTCCCGCCCCGAATGCTACCAGACCCATTGCGAAGGCTTCAGCGATCGCCCGCGTCGTGGCAACGGCTCTCCGAGGACGCGGCCCGAAGCTTCCGAGACCGCTCCGCGGACGAGGGGTGGGTGGAGAGCCAGGTCCACAGCGCGGAAGAATCGGCGTCTTCCGCTTCCGGCCGCGCCGCGGGAGACATCTTTTCGAACAGGACGGCCAGACAGGCCGGATCACGCCCGCTGGCGAGAAGCTGCGCGAGCGCGTCGGCATCCGCCTCCGCTTCGTGGCCTCGCGAGTATCCCCGGGTCACGAGCAGGGTCGGCAGCGTCAGGGCGAACTGCGCCACCTGACTGGCGTCCCCCGCGGCGACCACCAGCGCGAGCGCCACGAAGCTGGCCTCCAGCATCGCGCGCAGCCCGTGGCGCCTCTCGACGTGGGCGAGTTCGTGGGCGAGCACGCCGTACAGGGCGTCGTCGGAATCGGCCAGGCGCACCAGTTCGTCCGTGACCACCACCGAGCCGCCCGGCAGCGCCAGCGCGTTGGCTCCCAGCCCCCCGCCGCCTCGCGTCAGCAGGCGGTACCCGCTCCCCTCCCCGCCCGCGTCCGCGACGGCCGCGTCGAACAGGAGCTGCAGCCTCGCGAATTCCGAACCCTCCAGATCGGACGGCTCCAGCGCCAGCAGGTCGAGTCCGCGAACGCTCTCGACGTCGATCTGCCGGCGCGCTTCGTCGGGGATTCGTTCGGCGAGGTAGGAAGCCAGCGCCGGAACGCCCCAGCGGGCTCCGGAGAAGACGACGGCCAGCGCCAGCAGCGCGAACAGCAGGGTGTGCGGACCGAGCCGCTCCAGCCGCGCGATCCACGACCAGGCGCCGGGCCGCGAGAAGCGCGCTTCCCAGGCCGCGACGGCCTCCACTTCGGTGGTCTCGAAAACCACTCCCCCGGGAAACAGGGCCCGGCGCGGGACGCGGGCCAGGGGGGCGTTCCAGCTCAGGTCGCGCCACTCGGACTCCCGGATCGGGGCTCCATTCTCCTCGCACAGCACGGCGCGGCCTGGAGGATCGACGCGCAGGAGCGCCCGCACGCGGCGGCTCCGCCCGTCTTCGAAACACCAGCCGCCGATCGCTTCCCCGGGCGGAATCAAAGTCCGAAATCCAGGTCGAAGAAGCCGCCGATCTCTTCGCCCGCCGCGGCTTCGCTCGCCGCTCCCCGGCCTTCGAGGTCGAGAGTTTCCAGATCCCCGGTCAGCTCGAGCGATTCGAGGCGGTAGCGCGCCGCGCGAACCGCAGCCCAGGGCGCGAAAAGTCCCAGCGTCGCGACGATGCCGAACAGGTTGGTGAGCTGGATGCCGGCCATCCGCCCCGGATCGAAGTCGGTCGAAAACCGCAGCCGCCCCGCGTCGAAGCCCGCGTCCCGGACCGTCTCCGCCCAAACGCTCGCCCGGTAGAACAACAGGCCCCAGAGGATCGGCAGGTAGATCACAAGGCCGATCACGAAGCCGATGAACGCGGCGGACTCCGGCGAAGGTTCGCCGCCGTCCTCGAAGAACACGCCCCCGAGGAACATTCCGCCCCCGAAGGCGAGCAGGCCCCCGAGCAGGAAAGCGAAGGCCACCACGCACATCGCCCCGTAGAGCTCGGGAACGCTCACTGAGGTATCGAAACTCCTCCCGCCCCAGCCGTGGCGCCGAATCGAATACTGCTGCTGGGCCCGGCTCGCGTAGGGCGCCAGGGTCCCCAGGCTGACGGCGGACAGCCCGGACCAGAGCGCGTAGGCCGGAAACGCTTTCGCGTAGCGGCCTTCGAACTCGAAGCGGACGCCGCGATAACTGGTGTTGTGCGCGCGGAAGCGCAATGACGCGATCGCGAGCCAGGGAGCCGCCAGGAGCAGCAACCCACCGCCGGCGATCCCGAAGGACAGTCCGAAGGACGTGGCGAACTGGAATGCGGCCAGCAGCGCCAGGGCGATCAGGCGCCCAAGCAGGATCCGGCCGCCCCGGCCGTGGAAGTCGAAGGCGTGGCCGTCCAGCCAGGTGTTGCCGCGGAAATAGCGCAGCCGCCGGACCTTGGCCCAGGCCGAGTAGACGCCCAGCGTCGCGATCGTCAGCAGCAGGTTGGTCAGCCAGATGCCGAAGTACTCGGAGCCACTGCCGGAGAAGCTCAGGCGTTGCTTCGCCGGCTCCGGCGGTTCGCCGGACCCCGACTCGACCACGGTACTCATGCGCCTCCCTTCGCCGATCCAGGCCCGGCGATCCTCGGCCGCGCGCCGAATCATTCTACTGTGCACATCGGTGACCCTCGCGAGTTTCCGCGGACGCTGCCGCCCGAGCCCGGCGGCGCCCTCCGAGGGCCGTCGGCAGGTCCCTCCCGGGGCGGCGGATGGCGTAAGATCGGGCCGACGCAGGAGGACGCATGCCCGTACAGGAAGGCCGGAAAGCCCCGGCGTTCACGCTGAGCGACACCCACGGCGAGAAGGTGAAGCTGTCGGACTTCGCCGGCCGCAACCTGGTGCTGTACTTCTACCCGCGCGACGACACGCCCGGCTGCACCAAGGAGGCCTGCGGCTTCCGGGACCGCTGGGACGAGCTCCAGGACCACAACGCGGTCGTGGTCGGCGTCTCGCCGGACTCGCCGGAGTCGCACCAGCGATTCACCGCCAAGTACGAGCTGCCCTTCACCCTGCTGTGCGACCCCGGAAAGAAAATGATGGAGAGGTACGGCGCCTGGGGCGAGAAGAACATGTACGGCAGGAAGACCGTCGGCGTGATCCGCTCGACCGTGCTGATCGGCCCCGACGGCAAGGTTCTCAAGCACTGGCGGAAGGTGCCCAAGGCCGAGGCGCACCCGCAGAAGGTTCTCGAGGTCCTCCAGGAGCTGGGGTGAGCCGCTTGCGCTTGCGCCGCCCCTCCCCCGGAGTCCGGACGTGATCGTCCTGACGCTCAACGGGCGGGAGCGGCGCCTGGAAGGGCTCGACCCGGAGATGCCCCTGCTGTGGGCGCTGCGGGACCACCTCGACCTGGTCGGCGCCAAGTTCGGCTGCGGCATCGGGCAGTGCGGGGCGTGCACGGTGATGGTCGACGGCCGCGCGGTGCGCTCCTGCGTCCTGCCGCTGAAATCCGCGGCCGGAGCCAGCGTGACCACGATCGAGGGATTAGCGGAGGCGGACGGCGGCCTGCACCCGCTGCAGGAGGCCTGGATCGCCGAGGACGTGGCCCAGTGCGGCTACTGCCAGGCCGGACAGATCATGGCGGCGGCGGCGCTGCTGGACTCCAATCCCGCACCGAGCGACGCTCAGATCGAATCGGCCATGGCGGGCAATCTGTGCCGCTGCGGCACCTACCTGCGGGTCAAGAAGGCCATCCGGCGCGCGGCCGGCGGAGAGCGGACGTGAGCCGCCCCGGCTTCAATCCCGACCCGGGGCTGCTGGAGCTGGTCGAGTACGCGCAGGGAGCCCGGGCGAACTCCTTCGCCCTGGCCAGGCTCGACCGGCGCCGGTTCCTGCAACTCACCGGCGCGGTCGGCGGCGGCCTGATGCTGGGCCTGCAGCTCGGCGGACGCTCGGCCCTCGCCTCCCAAGCCGCGGACGCGGACGCCGACTCGTTCGAGCCCGGCGTCTACCTGAAGATCGCGGGCGGCGAGATCGTGATCTACGCGCCCAACCCGGAGGTCGGCCAGGGAGTGAAGACCAGCCTGCCGATGCTGGTGGCGGAGGAGCTCGACGCCGCCTGGACGGACGTTCGGGTCGAGCAGTCGCCGATCGACGCGGAGCGCTACGGGCGCCAGTTCGCGGGCGGCTCGCGCTCGATCCCCGACCGCTGGGAGGGCCTGCGGCAGGCCGGGGCGAGCGCGCGGGCGATGCTGATCGCGGCGGCCGCCAAGCGCTGGGGCGTCCCCGCCCCCGAGTGCGAGACCGCCGAGAGCCGGGTGACTCACCCCGCGTCCGGCCGCAGCGCGAGCTACTTCGAGCTCGCGGCGGAGGCGGCCCGGCAACCCCTGCCCTCCCCCGATTCGCTGCGGCTGAAGGGGCGCGGCGAGTACCGCCTGCTCGGCCGGCGCCTGACCGGGGTCGACAACCGCGCGCTGGTCACAGGCGAGCGCCTGTTCGGCATCGACCAGACGCTCCCGGAGATGGCGCACGCGGCCTACCAGAAGGGCCCGGCGACGGGGGCGGTGCCGCGCGGCGCGAACCTGGAAGAGATCAAGCGCCTGCCGGGCGTGCTGGACGCCTTCGTCCTGGAGGGCAACGGAAACGTCTCGGAGCTGATGCCCGGCGTCGCGATCGTCGCGCGGGACACCTGGTCGGCGTTCCGGGCCAAGGCCGCCCTGGAGATCGACTGGGACGAGTCGGGAGCCGCCCGCGACAGTTGGGCGGACGCCTCCGCCCGGGCGGCGGAGCTGGCCCGCTCCGAAGGCGGCGAGACCCTGGCGGACCGCGGCGACGTCGCCGCCGCCCTGGACGCCGCCGAGACCCGGCTGGAGGCGTTCTACCAGTACCACTTCGTCTCGCACGCCCAGCTCGAGCCGCAGAACTGTACGGCCTGGGTGCGCGGAGGCGAGGCGGACCTGTGGGCGCCGACCCAGACGCCGGGTCGCGGCCTGAAGAGCGTGGCGAAGACCCTCGGCCTGAACCCCTCGCGGGTGCGCGTGCACCAGACGCGTGCGGGCGCCGGCTTCGGGCGCCGGCTGGTCAACGACTTCATGTGCGAGACCGCCGCGATCTCGGCGCGGGTGGACCGCCCGGTCAAGCTGACCTGGACGCGCGAAGACGACATGAGCCACGACTTCTACCGGGCCGGCGGGTTCCACGCGCTCCAGGGCGGAGTCGACCCGAACGGCCGCCTGTCGGCCTGGCGGGACCACATCATCACCTTCAGCCACGACGGCAAGCGTCCGGTCGTCGGCGGGCACCTGTCGGCCAAGGACTTTCCGGGCGGGCTGGTCTCCAACCACCGGCTGACGCGCACGCTGCTGCCCTGGCACACGCCCTGCGGCGCCTGGCGGGCGCCGGGCTCGAACGTCTTCGCCTTCGCGGTGCAGTCCTTCCTGGACGAGCTGGCCGCCGCCGCCGGGCGCGACCCGCTGGATTTCCTGCTGGAGGTGCTGGGAGAGCCGCGCTGGTTCGAACCCGGCAACTTCTGGTCGCTGAACACCGGGCGCGCCGCCGAAGTGGTCCGGCTCGCGGCCCGCGAGGCCGGCTGGGGCCGAAGCCTGCCCGAGGGGCGCGGCCTGGGACTGGCCTTCTGGTTCAGCCACGCGGGGCACTTCGCGGAAGTGGCGGAGGTGAGCGTCTCGGCCGGCCGGAAGCTGCGCGTCCACCGCGTCACGGTGGCCGGAGACGTGGGACCGATCGTCAACCGCAGCGGCGCCGAGAACCAGGTCGAGGGTTCGGTGATCGACGGCCTGAGCACGATGTTCGGCCAGAAGGTCACGCACGAAGCCGGCCGCGTCGAACAGCCGAACTTCCACCGCTACCCTCTGCTGCGCATGCCGCAGGCGCCCGAGGTGGACGTGCACTTCATCGAGAGCGACTACCCGCCCAGCGGCCTGGGCGAGCCGGCCCTGCCGCCGCTCGCGCCGGCCGTGGCCAACGCGATCTTCGCGGCCTCCGGCCTGCGGGTGCGGACATTGCCGATCTCCGAAGAAGGCTTCACACTCTGAAACGCGCCCGGCGGGCGCATCCACCCCAGGGAGAACTCTCATGTCCGAGCGTCGACTCTTTTCTGCGGATTCGCACGTCGCCATCACCAGCGAGCGGGTCAAGAAGAATCTGCCCAAGCGCCTGCACGACGTCTGGGACGAGGGCATGGCCAAGTACGCTGCTCTCGAAGACGAGCGCAGAGGAGGCCAGACGCTCGACATGAAGGACTTCGTCGACCTGGAGGCGGCGCAGCACCCCGGCTACTTCGACCCTGCCGAACGCCTCAAGGTGATGGACGCCGATGGGGTCGAGTGCGAGGTGATGTACTCCGAGTTCGACTTCACCGGCAAGGTCTACTCCGTCGGCGAAGACCACTGGCGCGAGTGCGCGATCGCCTTCAACGACACGCTGCACGAGTTCGCCTCGCACGACCCCGACCGGCTGCTGATCTCCTATCAGCTTCCGCTGATCGACATCGACTTCGCGGCCAAGGAGATCTACCGGATGGTTGACCTGGGCGCGCGCTCGATCCAGATCCCCAACTTCCCCAGTGAATTCGGCATGCCCGACTATCACGACGAGCGCTACGTGCCGCTCTGGCACGCCTTCGAGGAGACCGGCGCGGTGGTCGCGCACCACCTCTCCGTCCACCATTCCCTGTACGACACCTTCCGCCGCGACCCCACCCCCCAGAAGGGCATCTTCACCGCCCTGCCCTGCTTCCCGATCGCCGAGACGCTGCAGTGGTACATCCTGACCGGCATCCTGGAGCGGCACCCCAAGCTCAAGCTGGTTTTCGTGGAACCCGGACTGTTCTGGATGCCGGGCTACATCCGCTTCCTCGACAGCCGCATGCATCACCACTACGAGTTCCCGGGCGTGAAGGAGCTGCCCTCGACCTACTGGAAGCGGCAGATGGCGGCGACCTTCGTGCACGAGCCCGAGGGCGTGGAGATGCGCCACGCGCTCGGCCTGGAAACCGTGCTCTGGTCGACCGACTTCCCGCACCCGGTCTGCAACTGGC
>JAGWBS010000088.1 GCA_021295775.1 Pseudomonadota bacterium
CAGCAGGAAGAGCACGGACTTCGACAGGGCCGGCCAGGCGTCGTAGTTGGCGCTGGTGAAGCCGCTGGTGGTCCCGATCGAGACCACCTGGAACGAGGCCCGGTCCAGTGCCGCCAGCGTCGAGACGAACTCGTCCGGGCGCTCCGAGCGCAGGTCCAGCGCCACCACCAGCGATCCGATCACCAGCAGGCCCACGTAGGCCCGCAGCTCCAGGCTGCCGCTCCACGGGATGCCGCGGGTCAAGGTGCGGTGCAGCACGGCGAAGCTGGTCGCCCCCAACACCATCAGTGTCATGCCCGTCAGCCTCACCCAGCCCGAGGAGAAGTGGCCGAAAGAGGCGTCGTGGGTGCTGAAGCCGGCGGTCGCGATGGCGCACATGGCGTGGCAGACCGCGTCGAAGAGCGACATCCCGCAGAGCTTGAGAGCGACGATTCCCAACACCGTCAGGCCCAGGTACAGGGCCCACAGGATGCGGGCCGTTTCCGAGATGCGCGGAACCAGCTTGTCCTTGCTCGGTCCCGGCGCCTCGGCCTTGTACAGAGCCATGCCGCCAATGCCCAGGATCGGCAGCACGGCGACGCCGATCAGCACCACGCCCATGCCCCCGATCCACTGGCTGAGCGCACGCCAGAGCAGCAGGGAGCGAGGCTTGGACTCCAGATCCGACAGCACCGTCGCGCCGGTGGTCGTGAAGCCGGAAAACGACTCGAACAGCGAGTCCACCAGCGACAGACCCAGGTCCGGCGAGAGCACGTACGGAACGGAGCCGGCGAGGCACGCCAGGACCCACGAGAGCGCGACCGCCAGGAACGCGGAGCGGTGGTCCAGCGCCCGCGCCCGGCGCCGGAGCCCGAGCAGCAACGCCCCGCCGACGAGCGCCTCGACCGCGATCGCGCGGCCGAAGGGCCGCCACGGCTCGCCCAGCACCAACGCCAGAATCAGGGGCGCCAGCATCGCGATGGCGACGAGGACCAGCACCAGCCCGAGCAGCCAACCGATCGTGTCGAGCTTGACGGCGGAACCCGCCTCGCGGACGCGGCCCGGCGCGCGCGGGTTCGAGTCCGGCAGCGGGGAATCGCTCACGGGGTCCGGAATCCGAGCACGGCAAAAGCATCGCGGATCGACCGGGGTCTGTCGATTGCGGAGCGCGGCCCGGCCGCCCCGGCCCGCGCTCCGCGGCGTGTAGAATCCGAGCCTCGGGCGCGCGGCCGCGTGCGGCGAGGAGACCCCGGGTGAGTTTTGCCATCGACCCCGATCTGCTGGGACTGGAGGACAACGTCGCGCTGGTGACCGGCGGCGGGGGCGTCGGGATGGGCCGCGCTCACTGCGTCCAGCTCGCGCGCGCGGGCTGTCACATCGTGGTGGCGGACATCGACGCGGAAGGCGGCGCCGAGACGGTGCGCGAGGTCGAGCGGGTCGGGCGCAAGGCCGCCTTCGTGCAGGCCAACGTCCGCCGCCCGGAAAAGGTGCGGGAGCTGATCCACAGCGCGGGCGAGGCCTTCGGCCGCCTGGACGTGGCGATCAACCACGTGGGCAACGCCGGCGAGACGGGCGTCTTCGTCACGCCGTTCCTGGATTTCTCGCCCGAGGCCTGGAACGACGTGGTCACCCAGAACCTGACCAGCACCATGCTGTGCTGCCAGGCCGAGGCCCTGCACATGATCGAACACGACGTGCCCGGCCGGATCGTCAACGTCTCGTCGTCGAGCGGCGTGGTCGGGGCGCCCACGATCGCCGCCTACGGCGCCGCCAAGGCGGGCGTGATCCACCTGACCAAGACGCTGGGCATGGAGTTCGCCGCCTACGGCATCCGGGTCAACTGCATCGTGCCGGGAACGCACACCAACAAGCGCATGAAGGCGATGATGGCCGACCCCGACACCCCGCCCGAGAGCAAGCGCTTCCACGAGCTGGCGGGCAAGGCGCCGCCGCTCGGCCGGCTGGGGGAACCGTGGGAGACCGCCGGCCTGGCGGTGTTCTTCGCCTCCAGGCTCTCCGCCTACGTGACGGGCCACAGCCTGCTCTCCGACGGGGGCGTGACGCACACCACGGCGCGCCCCCCGGTCGGGATCGGAATGAAGCCGAAGGCGCTGGAGAAGATCGGCAAGGCCTGAGCGGGGGACGCGAGAATGCCGCGGAGCTGCATCGGACGGGTGGCCATCGTGACCGGCGCGAGCCGGGGCATCGGCCAGGCCATCGCCTGCCGCCTGGCCGCGGAAGGCGCGCGCGTGGCGCTGCTGGGGCGGCCGGCCGACACCCGCGACACCCGGCTCGCGGGCTCCCTCGAGCAGACGGTCGAAATGCTGCGCGCGGTGTCCGAGGCGCCGCCGCTGGTGGTGACGACCGACATCGCCGATCCCTCGCTCGACAAGGCCGGGATCGTCCGGCGGGTCGCCGGGGAGTTCGAGGCGGCTCCCGACGTGCTGGTCAACGTCGCCGCCGCCCCGCGCGAGTTCGGCGGGGGCAAGCCGCCGATCCCGTTCGCCGAGACGCCCCGCGAATGGTTCCAGCGCAGCGTGGACGTCAACGTGTGGGCCGCCTGGGACCTGGCCAAGCAGGTCGTCCCCGGCATGCGCGAGCGCGGCGCCGGCTGGATCCTGACGATCTCGTCGATCCAGGCCGAGCCGCGGCCCGTCCCGCCGGCCAGGGGCGGGGCCGGCGCTCTGGGCGGCGCCTGCCTGTACGGCGGCACCAAGGCCTTCCTCGACCGGATCGCCACCGGCGCGGCCCAGGAGCTGTACGCGGACAACATCGCGGTGAACAACCTGTCGCCCA
Source organism: Pseudomonadota bacterium (assembly GCA_021295775.1). Classification (GTDB taxonomy): domain Bacteria; phylum Myxococcota_A; class UBA9160; order SZUA-336; family SZUA-336; genus JAGWBS01. The sequence continues at coordinate 2,776 of JAGWBS010000088.1, forward strand.
CGGGTCCCGTCCGGACGCCGCTCTCGTCCACGGTCGTCGGCGACCTGCCCGACGACGCCTGGGAGCCGATGGAGACGATGGTCGAGGCCGCCCTGGCGCTGTGCACCGGCGATCCGCGCAAGCTGACCAGCCGCATCGCCTACAGCCTGCCGCTGCTGGCGGAGCTGGAACGGCCCGTCTACAGCCTGGACGGCGGGAGCCTGTTCGAAGGCTGGCAGCCCGACGCCGACGACCCCCGCAAGCGGATGACCGGCTACCTCGCCGGCCACTGACCGCGCGTCCGGGCCGCGGGTCTCAGGCCAGCTTCCACTGCGGGATGCGCAGCGTTTCGCCGCCCTCCGGGTCGGGCACTTCCTCGAAACTGGCGCTCACCGCCTGGCCGATGCGCAATTCCTCGGGCGGAGCGCCGAGCAGGTTGCCGACCACGTTGACGCCGGGCGCGTCGTCCAGCGAGACCACCACGACCGCGTAGGGAACCGCGTCCACCAGCGCCGGGTGCGGCGGGTGGCGGACGATCACCAGGCTCTCGATCCGGCCCAGCCCGGTACTGAGGTGCACGCCCAGGTCGAAGCTCTGGCAGGAACTGCAGACGTCCTCGGGCGGGTGCTGGAAGGCGCCGCAGGCCAAGCACTTCTGGACGGACAGCTCGCCGCTGGTGAACCAGCCGCGGTTGCCGTCGTCGATCTGGGGCAAGGGCCATTGGTCGCCCAGCGCTCGTGACATCTCCCGACCCTCCTACGCGCGTCCGAACAGCACCGCGCTGCCCGGGCTGTAGCCGGGGCCGGCGACCATCAGCGAGTGCTCGACATCTTTCACCTGACAGGTGGACTCGCCCCGAACCTGGCGCACGGCCTCGTTGACCAGACCGAAGCCGTGCACGTAGCACTCGCCGATATTTCCGCCGCTGGTGTTGAAGGGGAAGCGCGCGTCCGGCCCGACCAGCGCGCCGTCCGCCACGAAGTCCTCGACCTCGCCCGGCTCGCAGAAGCCCATCTCCGAGATCGCCATCAGCACCGGGCCGGTGAAGTTTTCGTAGAACTGGGCCACGTCGATGTCTTCCGGACCGAGACCCGCGTTGCTCCACAGCCGCCGGCCGACGTCGCCGTAGAACGCGCCTCCCAGGGGCTTGGGCTGGAACATGCGGATGCCGAACCAGGGGCCGATCCCCTGGGCGGCGGCGACGATCGAGACCGGAGGCCGGGCCAGGTCGCGGGCGCGTTCGGGGGTGGAAACCACCACGGCCGCGGCGCCGTCGTTCTCCGGGCAGCAGTCGAAAAGGTGGAAAGGCTCCACGATCCAGCGCGACTCGTGGTAGGCCTCGCGCGTCAGCGGCCGGCCGTAGCGGATCGCCCGGGGATTGCGCTGGGCGTTGGCGTAGCAGGCCAGCGAGATGTCGCACAGCGCTTCCTGGCTGATGTCGTGGTCGTGCATGAAGCGCCGCGTGTGCATGGCGCACTCGGCCGCCGCGTTGAGCAGGCCGTGCGCGGCGGTCCAGGCCATCGGCGCCGGGATGCGCCCGGCCGCGCCCGCGCGCCCGGCGCCGAAGCGTCCGAACTGCCCCTGCGCGATCGCCCTGAATACCACCACGTGGCGCGCGTAGCCCGCGCTGACCGCGGCGTCCGCCATCTGCACCGCGGCGCCGACGTTGTTACCGCCGCCCGAGAAGGGCTCGGCGGCGAAGCGCAGCTCGTCGACCCCCAGGGCCTGCGCCAGGCGCAGCGGCGGGTTGCGCTGGTCCATGTAGGACACGAAGCCGTCGATCTCGGACAGCTTCAGCCCGGCGTCCTCCACCGCGTTGCGGATCGCGATGCAGGCGAGCTGGAACTCGCTGTGCGGCGAGCGCCCGCGCTCGTAGTACTCCGACTCGCCTACGCCCACGACCACCGCTTTTCCGTGCATCGCGCCAGTCTGAGGCGAATCGCGTGGCGCTTCAAGCCGGCCGGAAGAGCGTGCTAGGGTCCGCCCGATGAAGCACCAGATCGAAGCGCGCACCCCCGCGGGACGCAGGCTCGCGGCGCTGGCGGAGGAGCACGCCCACGATTTCGCGCAGCGCGCCGCGGAGCACGACCGCGAGGGGAGTTTTCCCCACGAGAACATCGAGGCGCTCAAGCGGAACGGCTTCATCGGCGCCCCCGCGCCCGCAGAACTGGGCGGGATGGGCGTGCTCTCGGTCCACGACCTGATGGTCGCGATCAACCGCCTGGGCCGGGGCTGCGCCTCGACCGCGATCGCGGTGAACATGCACTTCGACGGCCTGTGGGCGCAGACGCGCAACTGGCAGGACGCGCGACGCCGGAGCGAGTCCGAGGCGGAGGCGGTCGCCGGCCGGCTGCGCGCGGTGGTGCAGGCGAAACTGGTGGTCTGCGGAAGCGTCACCGAGGCGGGAACCACGATCGTGGCCCCGCTCACCGAGGCGCGCCGCGACCCCTCGCGCGACGGATGGATCGTCAACGGGCGCAAGATCTTCGGCACCCTGTCGCCGGCGGCCGACGCGCTCGGCGTCAGCGTGCGCCTGATCGACGGCGACGCTGCGCCGCAGCTCGGGATGGCGTCGATCCCCAAGGCCACGCCCGGCCTGAAAGTCATGGACAACTGGGACGCGCTGGGAATGCGCGGCTCGGGCAGCCACGACGTACTCTTCGAGGACTGCTTCGTCGACGCGTCCCTGATGCAGTCGATGGGACCCTGGGGAAGCTGGCCGCCGTCCCTGCTGGCGACACTCGGGACGGGCTCGGCCTGTATCGCCGGGGCCTTCCTGGGCATCGCCGAGAGCGCGCGCGAGATGACGCTGGAAAGTCTCAGGACGCGCCGCAAGGCGCCCAGCGGCACGCTCCTGGCCGAGCGCCCCGCGATCCAGCATCGGGTCGGGGAGCTGGAGATCGCGCTGGAGACCGCCCGCGGCATCCTTTCGCGCGCCTGCGCCCGCGCCGACGACTTCTATGCCGACCACTTCCCCAGCGACACCCGCTCGGAGCAGATCCACGCACTGATGCGCGAGCTGATCGCGGCCAAGCACGTCGTCACTCACGAGGCGCTGCGCGCCGTCGACACCTGCCTGACGCTCTCCGGAGGCGCGGGCTACCTGAGCGGCCACGCGCTCTCGCGCCTTTACCGGGACGTGCGCGCGGGTCCGTTCATGCAGCCCTTCTCGCCGATCGAGACCTTCGAGTACCTGGGGAGGACGGCGCTGGGACTCGACCCGGACGCGCACGAAGGCTCGCTGCCGAAGGCGAAAGAGGGCTGACGGGTGGACGCGGAGATGCTGCAGCAGGCCCGGGACCTGCGGCAGGAAGGCGACGAGCTGTACGCCCTGCTGCGTCCCCTGCCCGAGGGCGACTGGCTGCGGGCGACGCCCTTCAAGGCCTGGAGCGTGCGCGACGTGGTCTCCCACCTGCACGGCACCGACAAGCTGGCGCTGGCCTCGCTGAAGTCACGCGAGGAGTTCGCGCGGGCGCTCGCGTCCGGCGGGCGCGGCGCCACCGCGCCGGGCGCCCACCGGGAGCTCGACTCCGCGGAACTGCTGGCGCGCTGGCGCGAGACCTTCCTGGAGATGTGCGAGCGCTTCGAGGCGACCGACGCCCGGCAGCGGCTGGCCTGGGTCGGGCCGGACATGGGCGCGCGCATGTTCGCGACCGCCCGCCAGATGGAGACCTGGGCGCACGGCCAGGACGTCTACGACCTGCTGGGCCGGGAACGCCGTCCGACGGACCGTCTGAAGAACATCGCGGCGATCGGCGTGAAGACCTTCGGCTGGAGCTTCGCCAACCGCGGGCTGGAAGTGCCCGCGCCCGTACCCCACGTGCGCCTGGAGGCGCCGTCGGGGGCGATCTGGGCGTGGAACGAGCCGCGCGACGACGAACGGATCGAGGGCCCCGCTCTCGACTTCTGCTACGTCGTGACCCAGGTGCGCAACGCGCTCGACACCCGCCTGAGCACCCGCGGGGAAGTGGCCGAGCGCTGGATGGCGATCGCGCAGTGCTTCGCGGGGCCTCCCGAAGACCCTCCCGAGCCGGGCGAACGCGTCTGATCCCGGCGAAGCGGGGGCAGCGTCCCCGCGGGGGCCCGATCGACACTTTCCCGGTCTCACCGCGGCGTGGTCTCCGCCCCGGATCCGCGAAAGAGGCCGACCTCGGCGCCCGATTGTGGCACCATTCGGACCGGCCGGCGGCACCTCCCGGCCACGGGACCGGAGCATGACGCAGACCCTGGAAATCGGGATCAACGAGGGCGAGCGAGAGCGCAACCGCCACAACGCCCTGGGCGTGGTCAACGAACTGCACCCGCGCTTCGACGAGCTGCGCGAGCGGGGCGACGTCCACCGGGGCAACATGGCCGAGCTCTTCGGAGTGGCTTCCTCGGGGCCCAGCCTGCTGATGCGCCGCAGCGACAGCCACTTCACGGTCCTCGGCTACGAGACCGCCGACGCCGCCTTCCGCCGCCACGAGGTCTTCTCGTCGCGGGTCTACGAAGAGACCGTGATGACCTGGGGGCCGAACCTGCTTTCGATGGACGAGCCCGAGCACCGGCGCTACCGCATGCTGGCCCAGCCCGCCTTCGCCAACAAGACGATGCAGGACTGGGAGTCGCGCTGGCTGGTGCCGATCCTGGACCGGCTGATCGAGGGCCTTGCCCATGCCGAGCGCGCCGACCTGTACATGGGCTACTGCGCGCTCTTCCCAGCCCACACCATCTGCAGCAGCTTCGGCATCGGCGAGTCCGACGTCGCGCCGATGCACGACTGGCTGCTGCGCATGCTCAACACCTCGGACCCCGAGGACGCGGCCCGGGCGGGGCGCAGCTTCGCGGAGTACATGGGCCGGGTGGTGCGGGAGCGCCGCGCGGACCCCAACGACGACGTCATCAGCCTGCTGGCCAACAGCGAGTTGGTCGACGAGGACGGCTCGCGCCACCAGCTCACGGACGATGAGATCATGGGCTTCGCGGGGCTGATGCTGACCGCCGGCTCGGGCACCACCTACCGCAGCCTGGGCATCATGCTGCTGACCCTGCTGCAGCGGCCGGCGCTGCTGGAAAAGGTCGTCTCCGACCGCTCGCTGGTTCCGCAGGTGATCGAGGAGACCCTGCGCTGGGACCCGCCGCTTACCTACTTCTCGAGGCTGGCCACCCGGGACACGGAGCTGGACGGCGTGCCCATGCCCAAGGGCACGGTGGTCGACCTGTCCGTCACCGCCGCCAACCACGACCCGCGGCGCTGGGAAGACCCACACGAGTTCGACCCTTTCCGGCCGACCCAGCCGCACATGGGCTTCGGCAGCGGCCCGCACTTCTGCATCGGCAACCAGCTCGCGCGCATGGAGCTGCGGGTGGCGCTGAACCGCCTGCTGGACGCCTTCCCCAGGATGCAGCTCGATCCCGAGGCCCCCGAGCCCTTCGTCACCGGGCTGTACTTCCGCATGCCCACCGCGGTGCCCGTAATCCTGAACCCGTGAACCGGCCCAAGATCCAGATCGACCAGGACGCCTGCATCGGCGCCGAGAACTGCCTGCGCTACGCCCCGGCCACTTTCGAGACCGACGAGCGGGGCAAGGCGCGGACCCGGGACGGCGACTGGGACCCGGTCGAGTCGATCCGCATAGCCGTCGAGAGCTGCCCGATGGGCGCTCTCGCCTTGCAAGAAGTAGAGAACGGCGGGCGCGCCTAGCGCCCGCTCATCCGGAGGAGACGAGTCATGCCCGTGCAGCGCTTCGCGCCCATGACCAAGAACTTCCCCACTTTCGACTGCGACGCGCACGTCACCGAGCCGCCCTGGCTGTGGGAGCGCGCCAAGGACTGGCTGACGCGCGACGAGTACGAGGCGCTCAAGACCAGCATCTGGTACGACGAGGAGAGCAAGCAGCTGATCGTCAACGGCTACGCGGGCGTAGGGATCGGCTCGCAGCGCATCGGCGGCACGCCCGGACTGGTCAACGTGCTGTCGCTGGCCGGGCCGGGCCTGAAGCACGACATTCAGCGCGCCTTCAACGTGCGCAACCTGAGCCGCGCCACGGCCATGAACCGGGAGCAGGCGGACTACCTGGACCATAAGGGCTCCTACCTGCCCAAGGAGCGCCTGCAGGACATGGACGTGCAGGGCATCGACCAGGTGATGATCATCCCCACCGACATCGACACCTATCCC
>JAGWBS010000017.1:0-6708 GCA_021295775.1 Pseudomonadota bacterium
CTGGAGAAGCTGCCGCTTCCGGCTCTGGCCGAGTTGGGGGAGGGGCGCTTCTGCGTATTGGCGGGGGCGCGCGGCGACCAAGTGGTGGTGTCGGAGCCACCCAACGGAGACACGACCACCCAGCCGGCCGAAGAATTCACCACGCGCTGGACGGGGCGGCTGGTGTTCGCGGTCGGCCGGGAGGCGGAAACGGTCGCCCCCAAGCGCTTCGGCTGGTCGTGGTTCGTGCCGGCGCTGTTGCGCTACCGGCGCCTGATCCTGGAGGTGCTCGCGGCCTCGTTCTTTCTGCAGCTCCTGGCGCTGGCCACGCCGCTGTTCTTTCAGCTCGTGATCGACAAGGTGCTGGTGCACCGGGGACTGACCACGCTGCACGTGCTGGTGATAGGGCTGGCGGGAGTATCGGTGTTCGAGATCGTGCTGGAGTTCCTGCGCACCTGGGTGTTCTCGCACACCGCCAGCAAGGTGGACGTGGTGCTGGGGGCGCGGCTGTTCCGGCACCTGCTGTCGCTGCCGGTGGCGTACTTCCAGACGCGCGCGACGGGCCAGACGGTGGCACGGGTGCGCGAGTTGGAGACGATCCGGGAGTTTCTGACCGGTTCGTCGCTGACGCTGCTGATCGATGGATTTTTCGTGTTCGTGTTCATAGCAGTGCTGTTTCTGTACAGACCGCTGCTGTCCTGGCAGGTGGTCGGGACGCTGCCGCTGTACGCGGGCGTGTCACTGGCGCTGACGCCGGCGCGGCGGCGGCGGGTGGAGGAGCGATTCCAGCGTTCGGCGGTCAACCACGGCTTTCTGGTTGAGGCGGTGGCCGGAGCGGAGACGCTCAAGGCGACGGCGGTCGAGCCGCAGATGCAGCGGCGCTGGGAGGAGCGTCTGGCGGCCTATGTGGTGGCCAGCCTGCGCGCGACGCGCCTGGGCCTGGGCCTGAACTAGGCGGTGCAACTGATCCACAAGGCGGCAGTGGTGGGCGTCCTGTGGCTGGGCGCGACCCGGGTCATGCAGGGCGAACTGACGGTGGGCCAGCTCGTGGCGTTCAACATGCTGGCGGGCAGGGTAAGCGGGCCGATCCTGCGCTTGGCGCAGCTCTGGCAGGACTTCCAGCAGGCGCGGGTGTCGGTCGACCGGCTGGGCGACGTGCTCGATACGCCGCCCGAGCCGGTGGGACCGGCGGCGACGGTGCTGCCCGAGCTGCGGGGAGCGCTGCGCTTCGAGAACGTGACGTTCCGCTACTCGCCGCGGGGGCGGCCGGTGCTGGAGGACGTGGATCTTGCGATCGAGCCGGGCGAGGTGGTGGGCATCATCGGCCCGTCGGGCTCGGGCAAGTCGACCCTGGTCAAGCTGGCGCAGCGGCTGTACCTGCCGGAGCGGGGGCGGGTGTGGATCGACGGCGTGGACGCGGCGCTGATCCGGCCGGCGTCGCTGCGGCGCCAGATCGGGGTGGTGCTGCAGGAGAGCTGGCTGTTCGACGGCACGCTGCGCGAGAACATCGCCTGGAGCCAGCCGGAGATGCCGCTGGAGCGGGTGATGCAGGCGGCGGAGTTGGCGGGCGCGCACGAGTTCGTGGCGGAGCTGCCCCAGGGCTACGACACGCGGGTCGAAGAGCGCGGCATGAACCTGTCGGGGGGACAGCGCCAGCGGGTCGCGTTGGCCCGGGCGCTGGCGACGCGGCCGCGGCTGCTGATTCTCGACGAGGCGACTAGCGCCCTGGACGTGGAGACGGAACAGGCGATCCAGGAGCGCATGGGGCGCATCTGCGCGGGGCGGACGGTGCTGGTCGTCAGCCATCGGCTGGCGGCGCTGCGTCCGGCCACGCGGATCGTGGCGTTGGAGGCAGGCCGGATCGTGGAGGACGGCCAGCCGGACGAGTTGTTGACGCGCAACGGCCCGTACTCGGCGCTGTTCCGCCACCAGCTCTTCGACCTGCCAGCCATGGGAGCGCAGGGTTGAGGCGGCGGGGCGGAAGGGGCGGCTCGGGGCGGGGCGCCCCGACCGGCGGGAGGCCGGCGTTGCTGAAGCGGCTGTGGAGCCGGGCGGAGGCATTCGCGGGCTTTCTCCGGGCCCGGATCGACCGCTTCCGTCCCGTCCGCGCGCGTTCGAGCGCGGCGGAGATCGACTTCCTGCCCGCGGTCGAAGAGCTGGTGGAGCGCCCCGTGTCGCCGCTGGGGCGGGCGATCCTGGCTGCGATCCTGATTCTAATCGTCGCGGCCGTCGTGTGGGCGTTTCTGGGAAAGCTGGACGTTCACGCGAGCCTGAGCGGGCGGATCGTGCCGGCGGGCCGGGTCAAGGTGGTCGAACCCCTGGAGCGCAACACGGTGCGCGCGATCCGGGTGAGAGAGGGCGAGCCCGTGGCCGCCGGACAGGTGCTGATCGAACTGGATCCGACCGAGCCTGCGGCGGACCATGCGCGCCTGCGCCGGGAGCTGGCCGCGACGCGCGTCGAGGTACGGCGGCTGCGGGCCGCGATCGGGGCGGTGCGCAACGGCAGGCGCTTCGAAGAACTGGAGTCGCCGTTGCGGGAACGCCCCGGAACGCCCGCCGGGGACGCTCCGGGGCGGGAGGCCGTGCCGGTCGAGTCGCACCTGCTCGCCGTGCACACTGAACTGTTGCATCGCACGCTGGCGGCGTACTGGGGCGAAGACGAGGCACTGGCGTCCGAGCGCCGGCAGAGCGAGGCCGAGTTGACGCGGCTGCGGGCGGCGCTGGAGGAGCGCCGCGAGCTGAACCGGGTCGTGGCCCGGCGCGCGGGGATGTTCGAGGCGCTGTACCTACGGGACCTGGAGTCCGAGGCGCGCTATCTGCAGGCCGTCGGGGAGCGCAACCGGGAGCGGATCGCTCTGCGCAGCGACGAGGAGCAGGTCCAGGTGGTCCAGGAGCGGGTCGCGATCCTGCGCGCCCGGCGCCGGACGCTGCGCGAGAGCGCCCTGCGCGACCTGACCCGCGAGTTCAGCGACGCGGAGCGCCGCCGCGACGCACTGGTCCAGGAACGGGCCAAGGCCCTCCGCCGCGAACGTCACACCCGCATCGCGGCGCCGGTGGCCGGGACCGTGCGCCAGCTAGCGGTCCACACCGAGGGCGAAGTGGTCGAAGCGGGGCAGCGGCTGCTGGTGGTGGTGCCGGAGGATGCGGGCCTGGAAGTCGAAGCCTGGACGCTCAACAAGGACCGGGGCTTCGTGTCGCCGGGCCAGCCGGTGCGGGTCAAGGTGGAGAGCTTTCCGTTCACGCGCTACGGAGCCGTGGAGGGCGAGGTGCTGGACGTGGCCAACGACGCGGTGGAGCGCGAGGGGGCGGGTCTGGTGTTTCCGGTGCGGGTGTCGCTGGCGAGCGACCGGCTGTGGGTGGACGGGCGCGACCAACCGCTGGTGCCCGGCATGGCGGTGCGCGTCGAGGTCAGGACCGGGGAGCGTCGCACGATCGAGTACCTGCTCACCCCCCTGCTGCGCTACCGCGACGAGGCCCTGCGGGAACGATAGCTTGCGCCCGAGTGGCGAAATTCGCCACGGTTCGAAAAGAGGGTTCTCGTGGGGGTGAGTCCTCGCCGTACTCGGTCTGGGGCGTTCTGAAAGGTCGGGAGCGGGGCGGTCGGGTTGTCGGATAGGATGCCGGCGTTGACATCGCGGAGTCCGGGTGCAGATCGGTCTGTATCTCAGCAACGTTCCGGCCCGGCCGCTGGAGCGGGTCCTGAAGCGCGTGCGGGGCGCCGAGGAGGACGGGTTTCGCACGCTCTGGTTCAGCCAGCTCTACGACTACGAGGCGCTGAGTCTGATCGCGCTGGCGGGGCAGGCGACGAGTCGGATCGAGCTGGGCACCTGGGTGGTGCCGACCTATCCCCGGCATCCGACGGCCCTGGCCCAGCAGGCGCTGACCGCCCAGGCGGCCAGCGGCAACCGGCTGGCGCTGGCCGTCGGCCTGAGCCACAAGGTGGTGATCGAAAAGCGCCTGGGGCTGGACTACGGCCGGCCCGTGCGGCACATGCGGGAATACCTGGAAGTGCTCCGCCCCCTGCTGCAGGGCGAGGAGGTGGAGCACCAGGGGCAGGAGTTCCGGGTTCGCCTGCGGGTCGGTGTCCCCGGGGCCGAGCCTCCCCCGCTGCTGCTGGCCGCGCTCGGGCCGCAGATGCTGGGGCTGGCCGGGCGCCTGGCCGACGGCGCCGCAGTCTGGCTCGGCGGGCCGCACTATCTCGGCGAGTTGGCCGTGCCGCGGCTGCGGGAGGCGGCGGAGCGCGCCGGCCGCCCGCCGCCGCGCGTGGTCGCGGGACTGCCGGTCTGCGTCTGCGACAGCGAAGCGGCCGGGCGCGCGGCCGTGGCCGAAATGGTGACGCAGAGCGCCGCCCTGCCGTCGTACCGGGCGGTGCTCGAGCGCGAGGGGGCGCGCAACCCGGAGGACGTCGGGCTGGTCGGGAGCGAATCCAAAGTGCGCGAAGAACTCGAGCGGATGGCGGCTCTGGGCGTGACCGACTTCAACGCGGTCGTGGCCGGCGCCGGGGGCGAGCCGGAGTCCGCCCGGCGGACGCTCGACTTCCTGGCCGGCCTGTCGCGGGACGGAGGCGTCGCGGGCTGAAGCCGGTGCGCGCGGACCGATCCGCGCGCCGACGACCCCTCCCCTCGGGCGATCCGCTTCGCGACCGGCTTCGGGCGCGGGCCGGCCGCGCTTCCGGGGCGCCGGCGGATCGCCTATCATGCGCGCGTCCACTGGGGGAGTGGGTGGTCGGATGCGCCAGCACGGTCTGACGGCAAATGGCGAGTTGATCGTCCTGCAGCGCTTTCACGGCGGGGTCCGCTGCCGGCCCGCGCAGCCGGACGAAGCGCTGCAGCGCGTGCTCTTCGTCGACGTGGAGACCACTGGCCTCGACCCCGGGCAGGATCGCGTGATCGAGCTGGCGGTCTGCAGCGTCGAGGTGTCGGTGGAGAGCGGCGTGGTGACGCGGCACCGGCACAGCGCGAACTGGCTGGAGGACCCCGGCCGCCCTCTGCCCCCGGAGATCGTCGCCCTGACCGGTATCCGCGATCGGGACGTGGCCGGCCAGCGCATCCCGGACCCCGAGGTGCGGGAGATTTTCGCGGGCGCGCAGATGGTGGTCGCCCACAACGCGCGCTTCGACCGCGCGATGTGCGCGTCGCGCTTCGACTGGATCGACGCGCCCGGAATGCCCCCCTGGGGCTGCAGCCTGGAGCAGATCGACTGGAGGGGCCTGGGCCACCGGCACGCCGACCTGGGCTCGCTGGCGCGCGACCACGGCTTCTTCTTCGACGCGCACCGCGCCACGCTGGACGTCGAGGCGCTGGTCAAGCTGCTCCAGTTCCAGCCCGAGGTGCACGGCGCTCCCACGTATCTGGCCGAGTTGCTCGCCGACTCCCGGCGCTCCACCTGGGCGGTGGCGGCCTCCGGCGCGCCCTACGAGGCGCGCGGCGAGCTGCGCGGACGCAGCTACCGCTGGGACCCGGACGCCAAGCACTGGTGGCGGATGCTGCGCGGCGAGCGGCTGGACGAAGAGGTCGAGTGGCTGCGCGAGCTCTGCATCCGGCACGGCTCCGGCCGGCCGATCCACGCCCAGGTGCCGTTCGCCGAGCGCTTCGCCGATACGTTCCACCCGAACTGGGCGCCCTGCTGAGCCGGCCGCGGGCGCGTCGAGCCGCGAGATGGCGGGTCTGACGCTGGTGACGGCGCGCCGGATCGAGGATCTGGCGCGGCGGATCGCGGAGGACACCCGCGAGGGGACCGGCGGGCCGCTGCGCCCCGAATGGATCGCCGTTCCCGGTCCCGGCCTGGCGCGCTGGCTGGCGATGCGGCTTGCCGAGGCGCACGGCGTCTGCAGTTCGCCGACGCTGTGGTTCCCCCGCAAGCTGCTGGTCCGGGCCATGCAGACCGCGTCGGGCGAGACCGGCCCCGAGCGTTCGGCCTTCGATCCCGAGTCGCTGCCCTGGGCGGTGGCCGCGCTGCTACCCGAGGTGTCGTCCCGCCCGGGCTTTGAGCCGGTCGCGCGCTATCTGGACGCCGACGAGGATCTGCGGCTCGTTCCGCTGGCGCGGCGGATCGCCGAGACCCTCGACGACTACCTGGTGTACCGGCCGGACCTGATGCTCGGCTGGGAGGCCGGCGGCGACCCGCACGACTGGCAGGCCGAGCTGTGGCGGGAACTGCTGCGGCGCCACGGACGGGAGCATCTGGCCGCCCGGGTCGAAGCCTTCGCGGAACGGCTCTCGGAGGGCGGCCCCGGGCTGGGGGAACGGCTGCCGAGCCGGGTCTCGTTCTTCGGGGTGCACAGCCTGCCCGAGCTGCTGTGGCGGGCCCTGAAGTCGCTGGCCGAGCGCGTCGAGGTGCGCGTCTATCTGCCCGGGTCGGACCCGGATTTCCCCGCGGCATCTCGCGGGGAAGTGCCGGGCCCGCCCCCCGCCCGCGAGCCGGCATCCCCCGCGCCGGAAGACCCGCGCGCCGCCGCCGCCCTGCCGGACGCCGCCGGCCCACTCCCCGGCGTCGCTCTGGGACGGGCCCTGGGCGAGGCGGGAGCCGCCCGCATCGAGGTTCCCTCCGGCTCCGGAGAGGATCCGCATGCGCCGCCCGGCGCGCCGGGGACCGATCTCGAGCGGCTCCAGGAGCGCCTGCTCGGCGGGCCTGCGGCCGGAGCGGAAGCGGGCGGCGAACCCGTGCCGGGCGACGCCTCGCTGAGTTTCCACGCCTGCGCCGGGCCGCTGCGCGAGGTGCAGACGCTGC
>JAGWBS010000017.1:6752-8293 GCA_021295775.1 Pseudomonadota bacterium
GGGATCGGCATCCTGACGCCGGATCCGGACCTCTACGCGCCGCTGATCCGGAGCGTGTTCGAAGGCCGCGACGACGCCCGCCGCATGCCCACCGCCGTCGCCTCCCCCGAGCGGGACTCGCGGGCGCCGGAGGCGTTCCGGGCCGCGGCGCGCGTTCTGCGGGGACGCTTCGCCGCCGCCGAGGTGATCGATCTGCTGGATTTCGCGCCGCTGCGGGAGCGCTTCGGCCTGGCGGCCGAAGACGTCGCCGCGCTGCGCGAGCGCCTGCCCGAGGCCGGCGTCCGCTGGGGACTGGACGCCGAGCACCGGGAGCAGGCGGACCAGCCCGCCGATCCGCTGAACACCTGGCGCACCGGCCTCGACCGGCTGCTGCTGGGCTGGGCCGGCGCCGTCGACGCGGGCGGCGAGGATCTCGGCGGAGTCGCGCCGCTCGAGACCCTGGACGACGAAGCCGGCCGCTGGCTCGGCCCGCTGGCGGAACTGCTGAGTGAGTTGGCGGAACTGCGCACCCGCTTTCGCGAAGCTCGAAGCCCGCGGGAGTGGGCGCGGGAGATCGACCGCGCCATCGACCGCTTGCTGGCGCCGCGCGGCGCCGACCTGGACGCTCTCCAGGCACTGCGCGCCGCCGCTTTCGATCTGGGGGAGGCCGCGTGGGCCGCGGGCTACGACGAGCCGCTCCCGTTCGCGGCGCTGACCCGCGAGCTGGAGCGCTCGTCCGGGGGTGCGCCCGGGACTCCGGCCCAGGGGCTCTTCGGCGGGGGAGCCGCGCTGGCGGCTCTCGGCTCGGCCCAGGGCGTGCCGTTCCGCGTGCTGGCGCTGTGCGGGCTGGGGGCGGACGAATTTCCGCGCGGCGACCGCCGGCCCAGCTTCGATCTGCTGCGCGAGCCCCGGGCGGGCGATCCAAGCCGCAGCGGAGAGGACCGGCACCTGTTCCGCATCGCGCTGCTGTCGGCGCGCGAGCGCCTGATCCTCGCCTGGCCGGGCCGCGATCCGAGCGACGGCACGGAGCGCGCGCCTTCCGTGCTGGTCGAAGAACTGCTGGAGGCGACCGCCGGACCCGGCCGGTCGCCATCCGATCTCGTCGTGCGCCACCCCCTGCACGCCCACGACCGCGACTACTTCCGCCCCGGCCGCCCGGACGAGCGGCTTTACAGTTTCGACGACCGGGCCTGCGAGGCCGCCCGAGCCGCCGCCGCGCCTGAACCCCGGCCGCGCCACTCCCCGTTTCTGCCCGAGGGCTGGCCGCCGGAGGAAATCGAAGAGGGGGACGAGTCCGAACCGAGCCCCGGGCGAGCGGCGGAAACCGACGCGGGACGGGAGCTCGAACCGGGGGCCGGCCCGGAGGAGGAAATCGACCTGGAAGAGCTGGATCGTTTCTTCCGCTCCCCCCGCCGGTATTTCGCCCAGCGTTTTCTCGGTCTGACACTGCCGCGCGAGGCCGCTGCGCCGCTCGAGCCGGAACGGGTCGTGCTCGACGCTCTGGAAAGCTGGGAGTTGGGCGAGGAGCTGGTTTCGGAGCTGCGCGGCGGGGCCGCCGCCGG
>JAGWBS010000017.1:8478-9466 GCA_021295775.1 Pseudomonadota bacterium
TGCGCGCGAGCTACTCGCGCGCCGGCAGGCCGGCCGAACTGAGCGTCTGGCTGCGGCACCTTCTCGCCAACGCCGCGCTGCGCGGGGAGCGCGGGCCGCTCGAAACCCGTCTGACGACGCGCCCGCCCAAAGGCAACGGAGTCCGGCAGGTCCGTCTGAGGGCTCCCGAGAACCCGGACGCGCTGCTTGCCCCCCTGATCCGGCTCTTTCGACAGGGACGCGATTCGCCGCTGGCCTTCTGGCCGGAAGAGGCTCGCGCCTACGTCGAGGCTCTGAGGGACGAGAAGAAGGGCGGGAGCGAGCAAGCGGCGCTCGAGCAGGCCCTCAAGATCCGATCGGGGGAGTTCTGGCGTCCGGACCCCTACGAGAGCCTGCTGGAGCGCGGCGGGGACGGCGACCCGCTGGAGTCTCCCGAGTTTCGGGAGGGGGCGCGCGCGGTCTTCGAGCCGTTTCTCCAACACCTGGAGCCCACGGGGGACGAGTCGTGAAGCCGCTCGCCTCCGCCGTCGATGTCCCGCTGAAGAAGACTCAGATGATCGAGGCCAGCGCGGGCACGGGCAAGACCTTCCTGCTGGTGCAGCTCTATCTGCGGCTGCTGGTCGAAAAGGACCTGACCCCGGCGCGGATCCTGACCGTCACCTTCACCCGCGCCGCCACGGCCGAGCTGCGCCGGCGCGTCCGCGGGCGGATCCGGGCCGCGCTGGCCGCGCTGGGCGGAGATGGAGGCGATCCCGGCGCCGCGGAGCTGACGGCCTTCTGGACCGGTCGGGGCGGGCTCTCCGCGGCGAGCGTGCGGCAGCGGCTGGAGCGCGCGCTGCGCGGCCTGGACCAGGCCGCGATCTTCACCATCCACTCCTTCTGCCAGCGCGCGCTGGGCCGCTATCCGTTCGAAGCCGGCGCCGAGTTCGAAGTCGAGCCGATCGAAGACGACAGCGCCCCCCTGCGCCGGATCGCGCAGGACTTCTGGGTGCGCGAACTCTCGGGCGCG
>JAGWBS010000017.1:9512-66475 GCA_021295775.1 Pseudomonadota bacterium
CGAGCTGGCGAGGCTGAGACAGCGCCACCCGGAGGCGTCGCTGCGGCCGGAGCGGCAGGCCAGCCGCCCCGTGGCCGAACTCGCGCTGGACGACTGGCGGCGCCTGCTGGACGCGGCGCGCGCGGCCTGGCGGGACGGAGGACGGGAACGGGTGCGGGACCTCGTCCGAGACAGGAAGCGGGTCGCGGGGAAGTATTTCAGGACGAACTCGGTGGATGGCTGGCTCGATCTTCTCGGGGACGCGCTCGAACGGGGAGAGCCCCTGATCGTTTGGAGCATCGAAGACGGCCAGCGCGACAAGGTCGAACGCTTCCGCGCGTCCTTCGTGGAAGGACAGGCCAAGCCGGGCGTAGATCTCCCCCGGATCGACCTCCTCGACGCGATGGACGAGCTGCTCGCCGAGGAGGAGCGCCTGGAAAGCGAGCTGGAGGGCGTGTCAATCGGACTCGCGCGGCGTTTCGCCGACGAGGCGCTCGATCAGGAGAGAGATCTGCTGCGCGAGTCGGGCCGGGCGACCCACGACGGGATCGTCGACGAACTCTACCGGGCGCTGCAGGGGGAGGGCGGCGAGGCGCTGGCGGAGGCCCTGCGCGGGGAGTTCGGGGCCGCCCTGATCGACGAGTTCCAGGACACCGACGCGCGTCAGTACGGCATCTTCCAGCGCGTCTTCGCAGGGGCCCGGCCCGCGCCGCCCCTGCTGCTGATCGGAGACCCCAAGCAGGCGATCTACAGCTTTCGCGGCGCCGACGTGTTCGCCTACCTGAAAGCGAAGCGGGACGCCGGGGAGGCGGTCTGCTCGCTGGCCGTCAATCGCCGCTCCGGCCCGATGCTGGTCGGCGCGCTGAACCGACTCTACGCGCAGGCCGATACCCCGTTCGGACCGGAGATCGACTACGAGCGGGTCGAGGCTGCGGACGACAAGCGGGACCTCTTCGGCCGCGCGGCGCCGGACGGGGGGAGCGTCGCACCGGGCGCGGCGCTGGAGCTGGTCTTCGTGGAGCGGGACAACCCCAGGTCCCCCGCCCCGGCGGAGGCCCGGGTCGCGGCCCGGGTCGCGGCGCACGTCGCCGAACTACTCGCTCGGGGCCGGCTCGAGAACGAGCCCATCGAGCCGAAGGAGGTCGCCGTGCTGTGCCGCACCAACCGGCAGGTGTCGGCTGTCTTCGAGGCTCTCGCGGCGCGGGGCATCGGGGCCAGCGTGCGCGGGCCGCAGTCCGTGGCCGGTTCCGAGGAGGCCGCCGAACTGGAATGCGTGCTGGCCGCACTGGCAGAGCCGGGCCGGGCGGCGTTCGTGCGCGCCGCCCTGTCGACGCGTCTGCTGGGCCTGGACGCCGCCGGACTCTTGGCTCTCGACCAGGACGAGGCCGGGTGGACCCGCTGGGTCGAGGCGTTCGCGAACGCCGGCCGGCGCTGGACGGAGTGCGGCGTGCTGGCCGGCGCCGGCGCGCTCTTCGACCGGACGGGCGTGCGCCGCCGCCTGCTGGCCGGCTTCGGCGGCGACCGCGCCGCGGCCAATCTGGATCACCTGCTGGAGCTCTGCCACGAGGCCGAGCGGCGCGAACGCCTGGCCCCGGCGGCGCTGCTGCGCTGGCTGGGGGAGCTGCGCGCGGGCCTGCTGGAGGAACCGGCGGAGGATCACAGGCTGCGCCTGGACCGCGAGTCCGGAGCGGTGCAGGTCGGCACCGTCCACGGCGCCAAGGGTCTGGAGTACGACGTGGTGTACGTCCCCTGGGCCTGGCAGCCCTCCGGAGGTCCCAGGGCCGACCGCTGGTGGATCTACCACGACCCCGGCGAGGAGCGCCGGGCGGTGCTCGATCTGGGCGGCCCGGAGCGCGAGACCGTCCAACCGCTCGCCGCGGCGGAGCGGGAGCAGGAAGACGCGCGCCTGCTGTACGTGGCGCTGACGCGGGCCAGGCAGCGCTGCAGCGTTTTCTGCGCCCCGGTCGGGGGCCCGTTCGCCCGCCTGCTCGTCGGCGAACCGCAGCGGCTGGAGAATGCGCTGGCCGGGCTGGCGGCGGATTCCGGTGGCGCGATCGAAGTCGTGCGCGACTGGCCCGGAGATGTCGCTCCGGCCGCCGCGCGCGGGCATGCCTCCGACACCGCGGACTGGCGCGCGCGCGAGCCGGGCCGCCCGGCCGCCGTGGGCGAGCGCACCTCGAGCTTCTCGGGGCTGGTGCACGGAGCGCCCGAGGCGGCCGATCCGCGCGATCTGGACTCGGCCAGCAGCGAAGACGAGCCCCTACCGGCGGAATCCGAACGCATTCCGCTGGCCGAGCTGCCCGGCGGGGCACGCACCGGCACGGCGCTGCACGAAGTCTTCGAGCGGCTGGACTTGGACGCGGCGGATCCAGAGTCGGTGCGCTCTGTGCTGGACCGGTCGCTGGAGCGTCACGGCCTGGGCGGACTGGGAGAGGCGCTGCGCTCGAGTCTGGGCCGGGCGGTGCTGGATGCCCTCGACGCGCCCCTGGCGGGCGACGGCGGTCCGCGGCTGCGCGATCTGCCCGCGCCGGCCCGGGCCAGCGAGCTGGAGTTCTGGCTGGCCGCGCGGCCCGCCGCGGGCATCGAGCCCGCCACTCTGGCCGAGGTCTTCGAAAGCCACGGCGATCCGCGGCGCGTCCGGTCCTACGCCGCGCATGCGCGCGGGCTTGGATTCGCGCGCCTGCGGGGTTTCCTGCGCGGCTTCGTGGATCTGGTTTTCGAGCACGAGGGGCGCTGGTACGTGCTCGACTACAAGTCCAACCGGCTGGGGGAACGCTTTTCCGACTACGCTCCCGAGCGCCTCTGGAACGAGATGTGCGCCCGCCACTACGTCCTGCAGTACCACCTGTACGCGCTCGCGCTGCACCGGCTGCTGCGCCTGCGGCTGCCCGGGTACGACTACGCCACACACTTCGGCGGCGCCTATTACTTGTTTCTGCGCGGCATGGCGCCGGATCGGCCGGGTCATGGCGTTTACTTCGACTGTCCGCCGGCCGGGCTGATGGAGGCTCTGGACGCCGCGGTCGGAAGGGAAGGCGCGTGAGCGGGGCCTCTGGCGGCGGGCGCCCGGGCGGAGGCGGAGTCACGGGCTCGAGCCTGGACCTGCGCGGGCTGGTCTCCCGCGGCGCCGTCGGTCCTTTGGGCCTGCATCTGGCCGAGTCGCTGGGCCGGCTTTCGGGCGAGGCGCGTCCCGAGGTCCTCGCCGCCGCCGCGCTGGCCGCACGCTCGGTCGAGGAGAGCCACGTCTGCCTGGATCTCGCCGGACCGCGGCGGCCCGCGGGCGCGCCCGAGCCGGAAGCCTGGGCCGAGGCCCTGCGCTCCAGCCCGCTGGTCTCCGACGGCTCCGGTCCGGCGCCGCTGGTGCTGGACGCCGCCGGACGCAGGCTCTATCTGCGCCGCTATTGGGAGCTCGAGCGCCGCCTTGCGCAGTCGCTGCTGGAGCGGGCCCGGGCGCCGGAGTCGGCTCCGCGCTCCGCGGAGGTGGACGACGCCGCCCTGCGCCGCGTCCTGGGCGAAACGCCCGACCCGCATCAGCTCGCCGCGCTGAGGAACGCGCTGAGCCGGCGCCTGTGCGTGATCGCCGGCGGCCCCGGCACCGGCAAGACGACCGTGGCCGGCCGGCTGCTCCGGCTGCTTTTCGAACGCGCCCGGGAGGCGGGAGAGCCGCCCCCGCGCGTGGACCTGCTGGCGCCCACGGGGCGCGCCGCGGTGCGGCTGGAACAGGCGCTGCGGCCGGCCGACGGCCGGATCCCGGAAGGACCTTCCCCGCTGGGAGAGCTGCGCGCCTCCACCATCCACCGCCGTCTGGGGCTGCGCCCGGGCCTGGCCTCGCCGCGCTACGACCGCGACCGCCCTCTGGCTGCGGATACGGTGATCGTGGACGAGGCGTCGATGGTCGACCTGTCTCTGATGCTCAAACTGCTGGAGGCGGTCCGCCCGGACGCGCGGCTGGTGGTGCTCGGCGATCCCGACCAGCTCGCCTCCGTGCAGGCCGGCGCCGTGCTCGCCGACCTCTGCGGCCGGGGACTCGATTCGGAGCGGCGGAGCGGTCCCCTCGCCGAGAGCCTGGTCGAACTGCGGCACGGTTACCGCTCCGCCGAACATCGCGGCATCGCCGAGCTGGCCGAAGCGATCCGCGACGGAAGAGCGGACGAGGCGCTCGCGCAGCTGAACGACGCATCGGTCGAGGAGGTTTCGCTGCAGCCTTCCGCCGGTACCGACGAGGGCCTGCGCGCCCTGCGGAACCGCGCGCTCGAAGGCTACGGACCCTGCCTGGACGCGGAGGGCCCCGCCGGGCGTCTGAACGGCCTGGACGCGTTCCGGGTGCTCTGTGCGCGCCGCAGCGGTCCGGGCAGCGTGGAGGCGCTGCACCGGGCGATCGAAAAGGCGCTGGTCGAGAGCGGGCGGGTCGCCGCGGGGGCGACGGCCTATCCCGGACTGCCCGTGGGGGTGCTGCGGAACGACGCGGAGCTGGGCCTGTACAACGGCGATCTCGGGGTTCTCGACCGGGCGCCGGACGGCGGGGGGCTGCAGGCGTTCTTCCGCCTGGGAGGCGGCGCTTCCGAGAGCGGCTTTGCCCTCGCCAGTCTGCCGGAGCACGAACTGCGCTGGACCGCCACCGTGCACAAGAGTCAGGGCGCCGAGTACGACGCGGTGGCCGTCAGCCTGCCGGACGAACCCGAGTCGCCGCTGCTGACCCGCGAGCTACTCTACACGGCCGTCACCCGCGCCCGCCGGGAAGTCCGCGTCCACGCCACTGCCGAGGCGCTGCGGGCCGCGATCGGCCGCCCGACACGCCGCGACTCGGGCCTGCGCGACCGCCTCTGGGGCTGAACGGTCGGGAGCGTGTCCGCCGCCCGCCCGCGTTCCCGCGCCCGCTCAGACGGTGTGGAGACAGAGCCTTCGAACTCGGTTCCGTCAGGACGAACGGAAAAATTCGGACTCTGGATGGGTTCAGATCAAGCCCCGGGCCGCCTCCGCGCTCATCTCCAGCAGGTCCTCGACCCGTTGGGCCGTCTCCTCGACCGGGCCGCTGCGGTTCATGCCGCCGCCCGCGCCGCCCAGGATGCGGCCGTAGGCGCCCTCGACGATGCAGGCCATCTTCCACCAGCCGAAGGCGGTGTAGTAGTCCACGTGCTCCAGCGAGTAGCCGCGCCGGGCGTAGAGTTCGGCGTATGCCTCGCGGCGCATGAACGCTTCGTGCAGGGTGGGCACGTCGGGGATGAAGTACATCGCGTCGCCGGGATCGCCCCAGTACAGCAGCGACCAGCCGAAGTCCGCCAGCGGGTCGCCGATCGTGCACAGCTCCCAGTCGAGCACCGCCACGATCCGGCAGTCGGGGTCGAGCACGGTGTTGTCGAAGCGGTAGTCGCCGTGCGCCAGCCCCGGCGGCATGGTCTCGGGGGGGACTGACTTGGACAACCGTCCGTGCAGCTCTTCGAGCAGCGGCAGTTCGCGCACGCCGGTGCGCTCGTACTGCTTGCGCCAGCGGTTGAGCTGCCGCTCGACGTAGCCGTGATGGCGCGCCAGGTCGGACAGGCCGATGGCCTCCAAGTCGACACTGTGGAAGGCGACCTGCACGTCGACCAGCGACTCGGTGGCGGTCCGGCACTCCGCCTCGCTCATCTCGGCGGCGTCGGAGACCTTCCGCAGTATGCGCCCCTCGGCGAAGCCCATCACGTAGAACGGCGAATCGTTCACGCTCGAGTCGCCGCAGAACGCCAGCGGCTCGGGCACCGGCACGTCGGTGTGCCGGTGCAGGGCTTCCTGGATGCGCCACTCGCGGCCCATGTCGTGGGCCGTCGGCAGGCGGTGGCTGACCGGGCCTCGGCGCAGCGCCCAGGCGTGCCCGTCGGCGTCGCTCACGCGGTAGGTCAGGTTGGAGCCGCCGGCCGCGATCAGCTCGAACTCGAACGGCGCCGCCGCGTCGGGCAGGTGGCGGACCAGCCAGTCGCTCACCGGCTCGAGCGCGATGCCGCGGATCAAGCCGCTTCCCCGGCCGGTCGGGGGGTGAACTCGACCTGCAGTTCCCGCAGGCCGCGCGTGAACGCGTTCGGGACGTAATCGGGCTCGAAGCCGGGCGCCAGCCGCAGGTCGGGCAGCGATCTCAGCAGCTCTTCGAACACCACCCGCAGCTCCAGCCGCGCCAGCGACGCGCCCAGGCAGAAGTGAGTGCCGAAGCCGAACGCGATGTGCGGGTTCGGCCTGCGCTTCACGTCCAGGCGGTCCGGGTCTTCGAAGACGTTCTCGTCGCGGTTGGCCGAGGAGTACATCAGCAGCACCTGCTCGCCCTCGGCGATGCTCTGGCCGGCCACCTCGGTGTCGCGGGTCGCCGTGCGCCGCATGTTCAGGATCGGGGTCACCCAGCGGATCAGCTCTTCGACCGCCGTCGGGAGCGCCTCGGGGTGCTCGCGCAGCCAGGCCATCTGCTCGGGGTGCTGGAGCAGGGCCAGCGAGCCGCCTCCGATCACGTGCCGGGTGGTGTCGCTGCCCCCGTTGAGCAGCAGCAGCGCCTCCATGTGGATGTCGTCGTCGGAGCGGCCGCTGCCGCCGCGGCTCTCCTCCAGCATCGCGCTGACGGCGTCGTCCGCGGGCGCCTTGCGGCGCTGCTCGATCAGGGCCTGGGCGCGCTGCTTGAACTGCGCGAAGGCCTCGACCACCCCCGGGTTCAGGTAGCGCGGCCCGCCGCCGGCGGCGTTGGTGGTCTCGGCCCAGTCCGCCATCTCCGGCCACTGCTCGCGCCCGAAGCCGATCAGCTCGATGATGGTGATGACCGGCAGGGGGATCGCCAGCTCCGCGACCAGGTCGCAGCTCCCCCTGGACGCCACGCGCCCGATCAGTTCGCGGGCGGTGGCGCGGATCGAGCTCTCGTAGGTCTTCACTTTGTGGGGCGTGAAGCGCCGGTACAGGATCTTGCGCTGGGCCAGGTGCTGGGGGTCGTCCTGGCCGATCATGGTCGCGTCGCGCCCGTGCAGGCCGGGGCGGTAGCCGAGCGACGAGCAGAACGTCTCCGGATCCTTTTCGATCTCGATCACGTCGGCGTAGCGCGTGATCCCCCACAACTCGTTGGCGGCGTCCCAGTAGGCGGGGGCGTGGGCGCGCATCCAGGCGTAGGTGGGATCCGGGTCGCCCGCGTACAGCGCGCCGTCGAGCAGGTCGAGATCCCGGTGCATGGACTTCGATCCTCGCACAGGCGCGGGGGGCCTTCCAGCTCAGCCCCCGGAGGGATACGGACGGTCGACGGCGATCTTGACCGGCATTCCCTCGGGCAGCAGAGCGTGTTCGGGCCGGGCGTTGGCCGCGGCGGTCAGCGCCGGACTCCAGGCGTTGCCGGTGCGCCGCGCGAGCTGCCGGAACGTCTCGCCGGGCCGCGCCGTCTCGATCTGCAGGGTGCGCAGCCGGAACAGCCGGCGCTCGGCGTCGGTCAGGCCGCGAAAGCTATTGGCCGTGCGCTCGAACAGCGCCCGGTAGCGGGCCGCGAGCCGCGCCTGCGACAGGCCGGTCACGCGGTAGATCCAGCCGTCGGAATGCGCGATCCAGGTCAGGTAGGCGACGCTGCCCTGGGAGTCCGCGATCACCCGGTAGGCGCGCAGGCCGTTGATCCGCAGCGGCCCCTGGCGCAGCACGCGGACCGTGTTCTCGGAGAGCCAGCGCCGCGCGGTTCGGCGCGGATCGCCGCCCTCGCCGTCCAGTTCCAGGGACAGCAGGGCGTCCCGGCGGGGGGACACCGCGGCGACCTGGGTCTCGGCGTTCGTCCTGGGCCATTCCAGCGGAAAGCGCAGGTGCAGGTCCAGGTCGGCGTGCAGGAAGTCGCGCCCGTCGAAGATCCCCTCGGCGGGATCGTCTCCGATCAGCAGCCCGCGCACCCGTTCCAGATAGTCGCCGCGGGTGTGGGCGATCGGCTCCGCGGGCGCGACCTTCAACCCGCGCGCGCGACGCATGGCCGAAATCACCCGCTCGGGGGTGCTGGGGTGCGAGTCCAGGAAGGACGGCGCCCGCGAGCTGCCCGGCCGCAGTTCGGACTCGCGCCGCAGCGTATCGAGGAAGGCCGCCATGGCCTGCGGGCGCCAGCCGGCCCGCGCGGCCAGATCCTGCCCGATGCGGTCGGACTCGCGCTCCTGTTCGCGGCTGTAGGAGGCGACGAAACCCTGGCCGGCGAGCTGCGCCAGCGCTCCCGCGGCCCGGGCCGCCTCGGGGCCGCCGAGCACGGCCCCCGCCAGTGTGCCCAGAGCCGAGAGCAGTCCGGCCCGCTGGCTGCGCTTCTGCCGGCCCGCATGGTGCCGGGCCGCGACGTGGCCGATCTCATGGGCGAGCACGTTGGCCAGTTCGTCCTCCGAGTTCGCCATCGCCAGCAGCCCCCGCGAGACGTAGATGTGGCCGCCCGGCAGCGCGAAGGCGTTGGTCTCGGGCATGTCGACGATCTGGAAGCGGTAGCTCAGGTCTGGGCGCGGAGAGTGCTCCGCCAGGCGGGCGCCGATGCGCGCCACGTAGGCGTTGAGCTCCGGGTCGCGGACCAGGCCGATCCGCTGCTCGACCTCGCGCGCCGCGCGGGCGCCCGTCCGGACTTCCTCGCGGGTCGCCCGGCTCTCGCTCTGCGCGGGCTGCTCGGCGTAAGCGAGCGGGGCCGCGCCCAGCAGACACGCGGCCAACGCGGCCCCCAGCCGGCGCGCCGGGGAGGCGAAGCGAGCTGTTCCGATGCTCACCGGCGTCAGGGTAGCATCGCCGGACTCCAGGCCGGCACCGCCCTCGCCGGGCGGCCCGGGATCCGAGTCGCGGGTCGCGGGAGCCTCCGCGCGGCCGTGTCCGCGGCGGCGCTGCCTATACTCGAAGCGTGAGCCGCGACAGCCCACCGACGGAATCCGCGAAGGCGGACCGCAACCGGCGCGGGTTGGGGGCGGCGCTGGGGGCCGCGCTGGCCGCGGCCCACGTTCTGGCTCCGGCGCCGCCTCCGACCGGCGGCGCGATCGCCGTCGTTAACGGCGCGCGCATCGAAGAGGCCGACTACCGGCGCGGAGTGGAGGCTCTGGCGGCCGACAAGCGCTCGCCTCTCAGCCAGGCGGATCGCGCGCACGTGTTGCGGCGCATGATCGAAGAGGAGCTTCTGATCCAGCGCGGGGTCTCGATCGGGCTGCTGGGCTCGGACCGCGGCGTGCGGGCGGCGATCGCCTCCGCGATGATCGACTCGATCCTGGCCGACGTCGCCGGAGAGAGCCCGACGGAGCGGGAACTGCGGGCGTTTCACGCTGAGAACCTCGCCTACTTCGCGCTGCCGGGGCGGGTCCGGGTGGAGGCTTTGTACTTCGCCGGTCCGGACGCCCCCGAGCGCGCCGGCGCCGCGCTGGCCGCCCTGCGGGCGGGGGAGCCCATCGAGGGCGTGCGGGAGCGTCTGGGCGACCGGGATCTCGTCGCTCTCCCCGACGCCCTGCTGCCGGCGACCAAGCTGCGCGACTACCTGGGTCCGAGCGTGACCGCGGCCGCGCTCCGGCTCGCCCTCGGTCAGCCCAGCGAACCGATCTCCACGCCGGACGGGGACTACCTGCTGCGCGTCCGCGAGCGCGAGGGCGTCCGCGAGCGCTCCTTCGAAGAACTCCGCCCCCAGCTCGAGGCGGAGTACGCGCGCCGCGCCGGCGACCGCGCCCTGCGCGGGTACCTGGAAGATCTGCGTCGCGAGGCCGACCTCTGGCTCGCCCCGGACGCTCCGCGCTAGCGGGCGGCCCGGGCCTTGGCGCTTCCGCTCTTGCCCTGGGTCCGCTACGGCTTGCCGCGGACGTCGGCGCCGGAGATCGAGCGGACCGTTTCCAGCAGGGCGCTGGCCGCGATGTTCGTGATCTGGGGCAGGCGTTTGCGGTGGATTCTCCCGTAGCCGACGAACGGCGTCTGCCCTTCCAGGGCGGCCGAGACGAAGAGCGCCACTGCCTCCCGGTCCGCGGGCTTCAGTCCGGGGTTGATCTCGGCGATCAGGTCGACAAGGTAGGTCCGGGCCAGCGAATAGAGCCGCTCCATCTCCGTCGCGGCGTAGTCGCTGTGGTTGGCGAGAGCCCAGAGCTCCGGGAAGAACATGGCGGTTTCACGCGTGCCCAGGGCTTCGGTGATCCGGCGCACGATGATGACGAACTTCTCCTCCGCGCTGGCGTCCGTTCGGGCCATGATGTGATCGAAATCCCAGGTGTACTCGCTGATGACCGACCACAGGAGCGCCTGAAGGAGCGCGTCCCGGTTGGGGAAGTAGTAGGTGACGTTGCCGCGCGCCAGGCCGCACTTCTCGCTCACCTTCTTGAGGTTGAACTCGCTGTAGCCGTTCTCGATGAAGATGTCCCGCGCCGCGGTCAGGATCTTGAGGATCGTCTGTCGCCCCTTCGGAGAGGCCACGTCCTTGCAGTCCGGGCTGATTCTCAGGCTCCGCATGAACGGTTCTCCAGGCGCCGCTGGGCAGGATGGGCGCGGTTGGTCGGGATCGTATGCACCATCGTCCCTCGAAAATTATTCGGAGAAGGGGGTTGCAGTAAATAGGCGTTTCTGCATAAATTTGCGATAGTGTCTATTTTCTTCGGGCAGAGCGGGTCGAAGGAGCGAAGGCGGGTATCCGCGGCGCTCGGGTTGCTCGCGGGCCTGTCGGTCCCGGCGCCGGTTCCGGCGGCTCCGCCGCTGCCCGCGGAACCGATCCCGGCCGTGGCCTCCCTGCCCGAGCCCACGGAGCACTGGATCTTCGCCCACGACGTCGGCTTCTACAGCCTGACTTCGGGGAAGATTCTGCTGATCGACGTGGCCTCCGACACGCGCAACGTGCTGGGACTGATCGGCGCCGCCCAGTTGGCGTCCTTTCGGCGCTCTTTGGCGCGCGGCGAACTGTATGTCGGCGAGAGCTTCTTCTCCCGGGGAAACCGCGGCGACCTGACGGACGTTCTGTCGATCTACGAAGGCGCGAGCCTGCGCTGGCTGGGCGAGGTGGTCCTGCCGGGGACCAAGCGCTTCCAGGTGGTCCCACAGAAGGCAGCGCTGCAGCTCACGGGCGACGCCCGCTTCGCGCTGGTCTTCAACTTCACCCCCGCCTCCAGCGTCACGGTGGTGAATCTGGACGAGCGCCGGGTGGCGAACGAGATCGATCTGCCGGGTTGCATGTTGACCTACCCCTTCGGCGAGTCGGGGTTCGCGACCCTGTGCGGAGACGGCTCGCTGCGGGCGCTGACGCTGGACGTCCGGGGCCGGGTCGTGCGCGACCAGCGTACCGAGCCCTTCAACGACATCGATGGCGACCCCCAGTTCATGAAGGCGGCCTGGGTGGGACGGACCGCCTATTTCCCCACTTTCGGCGGGAGCATTCGACCTCTAGATCTGACGGGTCCCCGGCCGGAGGTACGGCCGAGCTGGCCGCTCGAGAGCTCGCTGGAAAGCGCCCCGGAGGGGGCCAGGCCCTCGGGCTGGCAGGTGATTTCGGCGGACGCGAACGGCCTGCTGTACGTGCTGATGCGCACCCGCGCCGGCCCGGGCGAGCACAAGTCCGGCGGTCAAACCGTCTGGGTGGTGGATCCGGTGCGGCGCCGGGTCCCGGACATCATCCCCCTGGTCAGCGAGGGATATTCGATCGAGGCCACGCGCGGGGAGAAGCCGCTGCTGGTGGTCACCAACATCGGCATGCAAATGGACGTCTACGACCCCCGCAGCCACACAAAGCTGAGAACCATCGGGAACTGGGGGCCGACCACGCCCATCAGCCTGTACGCGGTGGAGTGACATGGACCCTCTGTTTCACTTCACTCTGCGCCTGTTTCTGGCCGCGACCCTGGCCCTCCCGCTGGCTCACAAAGGGTTCCGCCCGCGTGAGTTCCGGCGGATCGTAGCGGACTACCGGGTCCTGCCGAGCTTCCTGACCGGGCCGGCCAGCGCGGCCATCCTGCTGTTGGAAGCGGCCGCGGTGGGGAGCCTGCTGACGTTCCCTTTCGTGGGCGGGTTGCTGGCAGCCGCTCTGTTCTGCCTGTACGGGCTGGCCATCTCGGTGAACCTCGCGCGGGGGAGACACCACATCGACTGCGGCTGCGGCTGGGGGGGAAACCGAGTCCTCGCCCCCTCGGCTCGTCTGACTCTCTGGTTGCCCGTACGCAACGCGGCGCTGGCGTCGATGGCTCTTTTCGTGCTCGCTCCAGTGGCGCAGCGCCCGCTCGACGGGGCGGACTACGGGCTGATCGGCGTCGCCTCCGTCTTCTTCTGGATGGCCTGGACCGCGCTGGACCAGGCCGTGACTCAGTATCTCGCGCTGTCTTCTCTGCATTCTGCGGAGAGAGGGTCGACCCATGTCTGAATTCCTCCTGGTGTCTCACATTCTGTTGTGGATCGGCTTCTTCGTGCTGCTGCTGATCGGCTTCGCCCTGCTGCGGCAGATCGGCGTCCTGTTCGAAAGGGTCGCCCCCGCCGGAGCCCTGGCCCTCGGTTCGACGCTGCGGGCGGGGGAGACCGCGCCCGTGCTGCGTCCGGTCGCTCTCTCCGGCGAGTCGCTGGAAATCGGCGGAACCCGGCCGGACGGGGTCTCGACGCTGGTTTTGTTCGTCTCTCCGGACTGTCCGGTCTGCAAGGGGCTGCTGCCGGTGGCGAAGTCGCTGGCGCGAAAGACCGCAACGTTGCGGGTGATCTACGCCAGCGCCGGATCGGACGTGCAGGTCCAGGAGGAATTCGTCGCCGCCCACGGCCTTCCGCGCGCGGCGTATGTGATCTCCGACGACCTGGGCCTCGTCTTCGGCGTGGCCAAACTGCCCTTCGCCGCGCTGATCGCCCCGGACGGGAGCGTATCGGCCCTGGGTCTGGTCAACACGCGCGAGCACCTGGAGAGTCTGTTCGAGGCGCAGCGGACCGGGATCGCTTCCCTGCAGGAGTACCTGTCCGAGCGTCCTCAACCCGGGAGCCGCGGCGCGGATCGGGAGAGCGGCGAACCCGGCCGCCCGGATCCGCGGGCCGGAGTGAACCGGAGACACCGGGACCTGCGCATGCAGGGGAGGCTGTCGTGAGCGGGAGGTTCGAACGCCGCGCCGAGAGACTCTCGCGCCTGCTCGCCCGCAGGACCTCGCGCCGGAGCTTGTTGGGGATCCTCGGGGGGGTCCTGGCCGGACAGGCCGCCCTCCCGCTGCTGCCCGTCGCTCGCGCCAGCGGCTATCCCGGGGTTGCGCCGCAGACCACCGGCGACCCTCGGGATCCGGGCGATCCGGCCTCGTGCGACTACTGGCGCTACTGCGGAATCGACGGTTTCCTGTGCGCCTGCTGCGGGGGGACGCAGAACCGCTGCCCTCCGGGGACGGAGATGTCTCCGATCACCTGGATCGGCACCTGTGAGAACCCGGCGGATAGCCGCGCCTACATCATCTCCTACAACGACTGTTGCGGGTCCGAGGTCTGCGGACGCTGTATGTGCAACCGCAACGACGACGACCGGCCGGTCGTGCGCCCGCAGAGAAACAGCGACATCAACTGGTGTCTGGGAACGTCCAGCCGGGCGTACACCTGCTCGACCGCTGTCATTCTCGGCGTGGCCCTGGAGCCGTGAACGGCCTCCGGCTCGAGGCGAGTCCCCTTCGATCTCTGCGTGCCGGGGCTCGGTTCGCAGGGCTGATTCTGACTGTCTGCATGGGACTGCTGCTCGGCTGCGGAGGCGTCGCGGGCGCCTCCGAGGGTCCGGATCCCTATCGGCGCTGCGCCGCATGCCACCTGGTCGACGGAACCGGCGTGCCGGGCCTGTTTCCGCCGCTGGCGGGTCACGTCGAGCGCTATTTCTCCACGCCCGAGGGGCGGGAGTACCTGGGCCGCCTGGTGATAGGTGGAGCCAGCGGCGCAATCGAAGTGAAGGGGGTGCGCTACGCCGGCGAGATGCCGGCGGTGGTCGCGGACCTGTCGGACGCCGAGATCGCCGATCTGCTGAACGGCCTGGTGCGTCGGTTCGGCGGAGGCGAAGCGAAACCTGGGCGCCTTTTCTCCGGCCGGGACGTTTCGCGCATGCGCGCCGCGGGCAGGCTCACTCGCGAACAGCGGGCGTCCCTGCGGAAGAGCGCCCTTGCGGGAGCCGGGCAACCGTGAAGCGTCTCTGGCCCGCCCTGATCGCGCTGGTCCCCCTGACGGTCCACGGTTTGGAAGAAGCGTCCCCTCCGGTTCAGGCGAGGCAGGACTGGATCCTGCATTGCCAGGGCTGCCACGGAGTCCAAGGTGACCTCCGGGCGCCGGGAATGCCCGCGATCCAGGGACAGGTCGCGCGATACCTCAGCGTCGAGGGCGGGCGCGCCTATCTGGTCCGGGTTCCGGGGGCGGCGAACGCGCCGCTGTCGGACGCGCGCCTCGCCGCCACGCTGAACTGGATGCTGGAGACATTCGACACGGAGCACCTGCCCGCGGACTTCGAGGCGTTCACGGGCGATGAGGTCGCTGTCCTGCGTGGACAGGGACTTACCGCCGGCGCCAGGCGCAGCCTGCTGGAGCGGCTGCGCCAACGCGCAGACAGCCCGTCCGGGCCGGTTTCCCCGCGCACCACAGACCACCGGCAGGGACGACCCTAGGCGGTCGACACCATCCGACGTGATTCGTCGCGGCCCTGATGTTCGCGGGGGCCTGTTCTGCGGAGTCCCCGCGCAGGATGCGAGGACAGCCGACCCTGAGGGGCAGCCTGGCGCTGCCGCTCGGATTCGAACACCGAACCGAGCACTACTACGGCCGGCCCCGGATGTGGAGCCTTTCGGTGGACTTCGTATTCTAGGCGGCGGCCGTCGTTCGGGAGTCCCGGGGGGGTAGGGCAGCATGCGCCACGACGCGGGGGACTTCGGTTTCGACGAAACCCTGGTCCAGTTACGGGAACAGGTGAAGCGTTTCTGCCGCGAGGAGATCGCCCCGCTGGCGGCGCGGATCGACGCGGACAACGAGTTTCCCGCGCCGCTGTGGCGGCGGCTGGGCGAGCTGGGCGTGCTGGGCGTCACCGCGCCGCCGGAGTACGGCGGGGCCGGTCTGGGCTATCTGGCGCACTGCGTGGCCATGGAAGAGATCAGCCGCGCCTCCGCGTCCGTGGGACTGAGCTACGGCGCGCATTCCAACCTGTGCCTGAACCAGATCGTTCGCCACGGCACGCCGGAGCAGAAACGCCGCTATCTGCCGCCGCTGATCGCGGGCGAGACGGTGGGCGCCCTGGCCATGAGCGAGCACTCGGCGGGCTCGGACGTGGTGAGCATGCGGCTGCGCGCGGAGTCCGACAGCGAGGGCTTCGTGCTCAACGGAGCCAAGATGTGGATCACCAACGGCCCCGAGGCGGGCGTCCTGGTGGTCTACGCCAAGACCGAACCGGAGCGGGGAGCGCAGGGCATCACCGCCTTCCTGGTGGAGGCGGACCGGCCGGGATTCTCGCGCGAGCCCAAGCTGGACAAGCTGGGCATGCGCGGCTCGAACACCTGCGAGCTGCTTTTCGAGGACTGCCGCGTTCCGGCCGACGCCGTTCTGGGGCCCGTGAACGGCGGCGTACAGGTCTTCATGAGCGGACTGGACTACGAGCGGCTGGTGCTGGCCGCCGGGCCGGTCGGCATCCTGCAGGCCTGTCTGGACGTGGTTCTGCCCTACGTCGCCGAGCGGCGGCAGTTCGGCCGACCCATCGGCGAGTTCCAACTGGTGCAGGGCAAGCTCGCGGACATGTACGCGCGCGCAAATGCCTGCAGGGCCTATCTCTACTCCGTCGCCGCCGCCTTCGACCGCGGCGAGGTCGAGCGCGAGGACGCGGCCGCCGTGATCCTGTTCAGCGCCGAGGCCGCGACCCGCTCCGCGCTGGACGCCATCCAGCTTCTGGGGGGCAACGGCTACGTCAACGAGTACCCGGCGGGGCGCCTACTGCGCGACGCCAAGCTGTACGAGATCGGCGCGGGCACCTCCGAGATCCGGCGCATGCTGATCGGCCGCGAGCTGCTCGGGAAGGCGGACGGCTGAGATGCCCGCCGGCGGTTTCGGCTAGAGTCGGCGGGCGATGGCTCGGATTCCCACCGCGGTCGACCGGCGCTCCGAGGAGTACGCGCGCCGCGAGCGCGCCCTGCGCGGGCAGGTCGAGGAGCTGCGCGAGCGGGCGGAGCAGATCGTCGAAGGCGGAGGGGAGCGCGCCCGCGCGCGGCACCTGGCGCGCGGCAAGCTGCTGCCGCGCGACCGCATCGACGGCCTGCTCGACCCTGGCACGCCCTTCCTGGAACTCTCCCAGCTGGCCGCCTTCGGGATGTACGGCGGCGAAGTTCCGGCCGCCGGGATCGTCACCGGCATCGGACGCGTCGGCGGGCGCGAAGTGATGGTGGTCTGCAACGACGCCACGGTGAAGGGCGGCACTTACTACCCGCAGACGGTCAAGAAGCACCTGCGGGCGCAGGAGATCGCGCGCGAGAACCGCCTGCCGTGCATCTATCTGGTCGATTCGGGCGGCGCGAACCTGCCCAACCAGGCGGACGTCTTTCCGGACCGAGAGCACTTCGGCCGCATCTTCTACAACGAGGCCAGGCTGTCCGCGGCGGGCATCCCGCAGATCGCGGTGGTGATGGGCTCGTGCACCGCGGGCGGCGCCTACGTGCCCGCGATGGCGGACGAGACCGTGATCGTGAAAGAGCAGGGCACGATCTTCCTGGGCGGACCGCCGATCGTGAAGGCGGCGATCGGCGAGATCGTCACGCCGGAGGAACTCGGCGGCGCCGACGTCCACGCGCGCGAGTCGGGCGTCGCGGACCACTACGCGCTCGACGACGCGCACGCGCTGGCGATCGCGCGCCGAATCGTGGCCGGTTTCAACCGCCCCAAGCCGGCCGGGCCGGAGCTGCGCGAGCCGCGCGAGCCCGCCTACGACCCCGAAGAGATCTACGGCATCGTCCCGACCGACCTGCGTCAGCCCTACGAAGTGCGCGAGGTCATCGCGCGCATCGTCGACGCCAGCGAGTTCGACGAGTTCAAGGCGCTCTACGGCACCACGCTCGTGACCGGGTTCGCCCACCTGATGGGCTACCCGGTCGGGATCGTCGCCAACAACGGCGTGCTGTTCTCGGAGTCGTCGCTGAAGGCGGCGCATTTCATCGAGCTGTGCTGTCAGCGCGGCATCCCGCTGATCTTCCTGCAGAACATCACCGGTTACATCGTGGGCAAGAAATACGAGGCCGCGGGCATCGCCAAGGACGGGGCCAAGATGGTAACGGCGGTGGCGTGCGCGAACGTCCCCAAGTTCACGGTCATCATCGGCGGCTCGTACGGCGCCGGTAACTACGGAATGTGCGGACGGGCGTACGGCCCGCGGCTGCTGTGGATGTGGCCTAACGCCCGCATCTCGGTGCTGGGAGCGGAGACCGCGGCGAGCGTGATGGCCACCGTGCGGCGCGAGTCTGCCGAGGCGCGCGGCGCGGACTGGCCCGAGGCCGAGGAGCGAGCCTACCGGCGAGAGATCGTGTCGCGCTACGAGAGCGAGGGCAGGCCCGAGTTCGCCAGCGCCCGGCTCTGGGACGACGGCGTGATCGATCCCGCCGATACGCGGCGGGTGCTGGGCCTGGGCCTCTCCGCGGCCCTCAACGCGCCGATCGAGCCGACGCGCTTCGGCGTGTTCCGGATGTGAGGCGAGGATGTTCCGCCGGCTGCTGGTCGCCAACCGCGGCGAGATCGCCTGCCGCGTCATGCGCACGGCGCGGCGTCTCGGCGTCGAGAGCGTGGCGGTGTTCTCGGACGCCGACGCCGACGCCCTGCACGTTCGAAGCGCCGACCTGGCCCACCGCATCGGGCCGGCGGAGTCCGAACGCTCCTACCTGAGCGTGGAGCGCATCCTGGAGGCGGCGCGCGCGAGCGGCGCCGAGGCGCTGCACCCGGGGTACGGCTTCCTGGCCGAGAACGCCGAACTGGCCGAGGCCTGCGCCGGGCAGGGCGTGGTCTTCGTCGGACCCCCGCCGGAGGCGATCCGGGTGATGGGCCTCAAGCACGAGGCCCGCCGCCGGATGGACCAGGCGGGCGTGCCGGTTCTTCCGGGCGCGACCGAGGACGAGGGGGAGCTGAGCCGGGCCGCCGGAGCGCTGGGCTATCCCGTGATGCTCAAGCCGGTCGCGGGCGGCGGGGGCAAGGGCATGCAGCGGGTGGACGGACCCGAGCAGTTCGAAGCTGCCCTGGAGCGGGCCCGGCGCGAGGCTCGAGCCGCGTTCGGGGATTCGCGCATGCTGCTGGAACGCTGCCTGGATCGCCCCCGGCACGTGGAGGTACAGGTCTTCGCCGACGCGCATGGGAGCGCGGTGCACCTTTTCGAGCGGGACTGTTCCCTGCAGCGCCGCCACCAGAAGGTGATCGAAGAGGCGCCCGCGCCGGGTCTGTCCGAAGAGCTTCGCGCCCGCCTGGGAGAGGCGGCCGTCGCCGCGGCCCGCGCCGTCGGTTACGTCGGCGCCGGCACGGTCGAGTTCCTGTTCGATCCGGAGGCGGGCGAGCCCGGGTTCTTTTTTTTGGAGATGAACACTCGCCTGCAGGTCGAGCATCCCGTCACCGAGTTCATCACGGGCGAGGACCTGGTCGAGTGGCAGCTCCGGGTCGCGGCGGGCGAGCCGCTGCCCAAGAGCCAGGCGGAGCTGGCGCGGCGCGGACACGCGGTCGAGGCGCGCCTCTACGCCGAGGACCCGGCGCGCGACTACCGGCCGTCGACCGGCCGGCTGCTGCGCTTCCGCGCGCCCGAGTCGCTGCGCGTGGACGCCGGGGTCGAACAGGGCGACACGGTCTCGCCGCACTACGACCCTCTGCTCGCCAAGCTGGTCGCCTGGGGACCCGACCGGGACTCGGCGGTCCGGTTCCTCGCGGACGGTCTGCGGCGGACCGAGGTGGCGGGAGTGGTCACGAACCTGGGCCTGCTGCATCGCGTCTGCGCCAGCGACGCGTTCGCCGAGGCGCGCGTCGACACCGGCTTTCTGGAGCGTCACCGCTGTGAGTTGATCCCCGAGCCCGCCGACGGAGCCGACGACGCGCTGCTCTTCGCCCTGCTGCGCCTGCGGGTCGACCGCGCGGCCGCGGTCGCGAACGATCCCGCCGATCCCCACTCGCCCTGGGGCGCGACCGACGGCTTTCGCCTGAACGCCCCGGCCCGCGAGCGCCTGGAACTGACCCGCGGAGAAAGGCGTTTCGAAGTGGAGGTCCGCGTGGAGCGGGATGGGCTGGCGGTCGAAGCCGCCGGGCGCGCCTGGCGGGTGCGCGGCGAGCCGCGCGCCGAAGGCGACTGGATCGAGGCCGAGGTGGACGGCGAGCGGCGCCGGGTGTGCGCGCTCTCGGACGGGCCCGAGTTCTGGGTCCTGGCGCCCGGGGAACAACACCGCATCGCGTACCACGACCCGCGAAACGCCGACCGCCGGCACGAGGCGCCGCGCGGCGCGGTCGCCGCCCCGCTGCCCGGCCGCGTGTCCAAGCTGCTGGTCGCTCCCGGCGACCGCGTCCGGAGCGGCCAGACTCTGGCGATCGTCGAGGCGATGAAGATGGAGCACGGCGTCGCCGCGCCGCGCGACGGGATCGTCGGCGAAATCCATTTTCGCGCCGGGGACCAGGTGGAAGAGGGCGACGAGCTTCTGAGCTTGAGCGATCCGGAAGACGAGCCTCGAAACTGACGCTGGGTCAGGGCG
Source organism: Pseudomonadota bacterium (assembly GCA_021295775.1). GTDB lineage: Bacteria > Myxococcota_A > UBA9160 > SZUA-336 > SZUA-336 > JAGWBS01. Next base: position 29,093 of record JAGWBS010000017.1, read on the forward strand.
GGCTCCGGATTCGCCGTGAGCTCTCTCTGGAATGGCGCTCCGGCTCGCGGCCGTGGGAGAACCTCGCTAGCTTGCTCGCCACAGAACGCATCGCTTCGCGGCTCTTGCGGCGAGGCGGAGCGGGCGCGCGGCGGCGCCGACTTCCCCCCGGCTGGCCGCGCGTTTCGACACTGCGCCCGAGCCACGGCCCGGGAGTGGAGGGGGAAGATGAGTCGGAACCGGCCGCGCCGGAGAGGACGGTTCGCGGGACTCGCGGCGGTCTGCGGACTGGCGGCCGCCCTGGCGGCGGGTTGCGCGAGCGGGGACAGGGTGCGCCAGGCCACCGAACAGCGCCTGAAGGCGCGCGCGGTGGACATGAGCGTCGCGCGCCTGGTCGTTCCCGACGAGCTGCGCAACCGATCGGTCGCGATCCTGGCCGAGGCGGGAAGTTCGGTCGAACCGGCGGACGCCCAGTACCTGCGGGCCGCGATCGAGGCGCACTTCGCCGCTCGCGAGGTGCGGATCGTCCCGGAACAGCAGGCGGACTTCACCGTCGTGGCGCTGGTCGGGGTGCTGGGGACCGACGAACGCGACCTGAAGATGAAGACTCCCAAGGTACCGCTCAACTACATCGGCCTGAAGGGATTCGAGCTGCCGCGGGTGCCGCTGTTCTCGTTCGACCGGCAGAAGGCCCAGACCGAGATCAGCGTAACCATCCGCGACCGCGACGGCGCGCTCTACGCTACCTACAAGCCCGTCCGGGAGAACATGAGCTTCGACGTGTACAAGCTCTTCTTCGTCCCGGTGTGCCGCAGCGGCCTGTACGGAAAGGTCGGCATCCGCCCCTGCCTGCGCTGAGCGCGCCCCGCGCCCGGGAGCGTCTCCGGCTCGAACGCGCCGACGCGCCGCCGGTTTCGCCGCGGAACGGACTCGAAGGGCGCTAGTCGCCGCGCCCGCCCGCTTCGCCGGATTCGGAGCCGGGTTCGAAGCGGCCGTCCCTCAGGAAGCGCAACACCAGCTCGTGGACGCGCGGGCTGCGCATGATGAAGCTGTGGCTGTGCGGCACGACGGCAAAGTCCGCCATCCCTTCCAGACGGGTCCGCTCCACCGCCACGGTGCCGTCGTCCGGTCCGGGGATCAGCCACGACCCCAGCGGGTTCAGGCTGCGCTCACCGGCGACGATCCCCAGCTCGAAATCCGGCGGCTTCAAGCGGTTGGGGGCGCTTTCCTCGCGCGTGCCCAGGTCCTGGCCCGAAGGCCCCAGCAGGCCGCGATCCAGGCCCGAGGCCTCCAGCAGGTCGACCCACTCACTGCCCTGGCTGGGCGGCGCGAGCATCACCACCCGTCCCAGGCCGGCGATCGGCCGCTCCGCGTGGGCGTAGCGCAGCAGGATGCCGCCCAGCGAGTGCGTCACGAAGTGCACGGGCCGCTCTCCGGCGCAGCAGCTCGCCAGTCGCTCGTGCAGGTGCCGGGAAAGCTCTCCGATCGGCTTGCGCCGCGACGGATAGCCCAGGTTGACCACCCGATAGCCGTGCCCGCGCAGAAAGCGCTCGAGCCGGCCCATCGAGCCCGAGGTTCTCCCCAGGCCGTGCAGCAGCACCACGCTCTCGCCCGGCTCGGCTTCCCGCTCCCCGGCATCGGCTTCGGGGGACAGGATCAGCAGCAGGCACAGAACGAGTGCGGCCCGGAGCGCCGGAGCTGCCTTCGACATGTCTCGCGATGGTAGGCGCTGTGCGCGGCGGGGACGAACCCGACAGCCCCGGATCGCTCCCGGCCCCGGGGCGAACGGCGATCCCGACCGGCGGGCGGAACCGCACCCGGACCCGCTTCAGGCCGGTTCCAGCAGGCGTTCGCGCAGGCGTCCGATGCGCTCGGAGCCGATGCCGATGCTGTCGAGATAGCCGCTGGGCGAGCCCCACTGCCGGCCGACGCTCGCGAGCAGGCCGAGGATGGTCTCGCTCTCCGCGTGCAGGGTTTCGGGGGGCAGGTCCCGGAACATCTCGCGATAGCCCTCGCTGCTCATCAGGCGCGCCCGGATCGAGGCCAGGCCCATCTGGGTCAGGGCGTAGTCGTGCCCGATGAGCTCTTCGGGCACCTCCAGGACGGACAGCAGCAGGGCCGAGATGACCCCCGTGCGGTCCTTGCCGGCGGCGCAGTGGAAGACCGCAGGTTCGTCGGTCTCGGACAGCAGTTCGAACACCTGACGCACGCGCTCGCCGCCGCTCTGCAGCAGACCCAGGTAGTAGTCGTCCAGCCGGAACGAGCCCCGCTCGGCCGTCGGGCGCAGCTCTGGCTCGCGCACGACCAGCGAGACGTGGTGGTAGCGCACGGGCGGCTCGGCCAGGCTCCCGGGCCCGTCGATCTCCGCCTCCCTGCTGGTGCGCAGGTCGATGATCGTGCGCAGCCCGACCCGCTCGCGCAGGTGGCGGACATCGTCCGGGGTCAGCTCCTGCAGGCCGTCGCTGCGGTAGACCAGCCCCTTGCGGATGCGGCGGTCGCCGGCGGCCGGGTAGCCGCCCAGGTCGCGGAAGTTGAAGCAGCCTTCGAGCGCCACGAAGCGCTCGCCGTCGGGGGTGTGCATTCCGTTCTCCGTCAGAGCAGCTTCCGCAGCCGCGTCAGGGCCTCGTCGATGTCCCGCGGCGAGGCGGTGTAGGAAAAGCGCAGATGGCCCTCGCCGGCCTCGCCGAAGTCGATACCCGGCGCGACGGCGACGTGTCCCTCCTCCAGCAGCCGGAAGGCGAGCCGGCGCGAGTCTACGTCGAAGCGCCGCGCATCGGCCAGCAGGTAGAAGGCCCCCTCCGGCGCCGCGGGCAGCTCGAAGCCCAGGCCGCGCAGGCCGTCGAGGAGCTGTGCGCGCCGGCTCTCGAGCGCACGGCGCATTTCCTCGGCCGCGGGCGCGCCGTGCTCCAGCGCGGCCAGCGCCGCCCGCTGCGAGAACGGGCTGGCGGAGATGAACAGGTTCTGCGCCAGGCTCTGCAGCGCCCGCAGCGCCTCGGGCGGGGCGATCACGTAGCCGACGCGGAAGCCGGTCATCGCGAAGCGCTTCGAGAATCCGTCCAGCACGAACGCGCCATCGCTCAGCGAGAGCGCCGAGCAGGCTTCGGCGCCGCCATACACCAGCCCCGCGTAGATTTCGTCGGAGATCAGCGCGGGACCCAGCTCGGCCAGCTTCGCGACCACCTCGCGGGGCTGCACCGCGCCGGTCGGGTTGGAGGGCGAGTTGAGCAGCACGGCCCGCGTGCGCGGGGTGACCGCCCGGGCCACGGCCTCCGGATCCAGCCGGTGGCCTCGCTCGGCGCGGGTGAGCACCGGCACGGGAACGCCGCCGGCCGCGCGCACGATGTTCGGGTAGGCGGCGTAGTGGGGCGTCGCCAGGATCACTTCGTCGCCGGCGTCCAGCAGGGCCGCCAGCGCCAGGAAAAGCGCGGGCGAGGTGCCGTTGGCGACCAGCACGCGCTCGGCGCCGACCGGCCGGCCGCTGCGGCGCGCGTGCTCGTCGGCGATGGCCTCGCGCAGCTCGAGGATTCCGCGGCTGTCGGTGTAGCCGGTCTCGCCGCGCGCCAGGGCCTGCCGGCAGGCCTCGACGGCCTCCGGCGGAGCGGGAAAGTCGGGCTCGCCCACCTCCAGGTGGATGACGCGAGCTCCCTGGCGCTCGATGGCGCGGGCGCGCTCGAGCACTTCCATCGCCCAGAACGGAGTGATCGAGCCGGAGCGCTGCGACAGAGGGGGCTTCACCGGGCCGGAGTTAGCCCGGGCGCGGGGACGTGTCAATCGAGCTACCCTGCCCGCGTGGCGTCCCCCGTCCGGACCGTCCGCGGGTTCTGCCTGCGCATTCTGAACAGCGGCGACCTGGCCGCGAAGCTGTCCGATCCCGGAACGCTCGAGGACGCCCGCCCCGGCCCCTCGCGTTCCTTCGAACGCCCGGCGCGGGATCCGGGGCTGCGGCTGGCGGCGGGCTCCGAGCGCCTGCCGCGGAGCCTGGAGCGCGAGGAAGCCCGAGTCCGATGCCTGCGCCGCTTCGCGCATCACGAGCTGATGGCGGTGGAGCTGCTCGCCTGGGCGCTGCTGCGCTGGCCGGACGCGCCGGCCGGACTGCGCGCCGACTGGCTGGCGACGCTGCGCGACGAGCAGCGCCACGCCCGGCTCTACATCGAGCGGCTGGAGAGCTACGGCGCCGGGCTGGGGGGCGAGCCCCTGGGCGACTACTTCTGGAGGCATGTTCCGGCCCTGGGCCGCGCCCCGCGCGGTCCGCTCGGATTCGTGTCCGCTCTGGGCCTGACGCTGGAGCAGGCCAATCTGGATTTCAGCCTGCGCTACGCCGCGGCGTTTCGGGCCGCGGGCGACCCGCCCAGCGCCCGGGTACTGGAGCGCGTCCACGCCGACGAGATCGCGCACGTGGCCGCCGCCGCGCGCTGGCTGGAGCGTCTCAAGCGGCCCGGCGAGCCAGACGTCGAGGCATACGCGGACTCAGTCCCCTTTCCCCTGGGCCCGGCGCGCGCCAAAGGGCGTCCTTTCCAGCTCGGGGCGCGGCGGCGCGGCGGTCTGAGCGAGGCGATGATCGAGGACGTGCGCGAGGCGGGGCCGCCCGCGGCCTCCGCCGTGAGCGGCCCGCCGCTCCTGCTGGCCAATCTGGGCGCCGAGGAGGGCTCCGGCTGGCGAACTCGGGGAAGGCCCGCCGTCGCGCGCGGGGCGGCGCTGGCCTGGGCCGGCCTGTTTCCCGCGGGCAGCCGCTGCCTGGTCTCCTCCGGGGTGAGCAGCGACGTTCCGTCGCCGCTGGACTCCACGCGGGATCGGGCGGCGCTCGACTTTCTGCCCGAAGACGGCGAGTTCCTGGTGCCCTGGCTGGCGACCCCGGAGGCGCGGGAACTGGCGGAGCGGCAGGGCCGGGCGCTCTGGCCGGACGCGGGCGAGGGAGTGCCGCGGACGCACGACAAGGCGTTCGCGCTGGAGTGCGCGCGCGCCCTGGACGCCCTTCCGGAGCCGCTCGAATGCATCCGCTGCTTCGATTCCGAGCAGGCCGCCGCGCCCCGCGAGTTGCGCGAGCGGGTCGAGCGCGAGGTCGCCGGCTGGCCGGAGGCCTGGGCGCGACGTTTCGTGCTGAAGCCGCGCATCGGGACCAGCGGCAGGGGCTTCGTGCACGGCGCGGAGGGCCGGCTCGACGGGCGTCGGCTGGAGAATTCGCACCCGCGCGGCGGATGGATCCTGGAGCCCTGGCTCGACGTCGTGGCCGAGCTGTCGGCCCAGCTCTGGATCGGTCCGGAGGCGGATCCGCGCCTGCTGGGCACGCTGCGCGTGGAAACCGGCCGCAGCGGCGCCGTTCGCGCCATTCTGGGGCGGCTGCGGGCGGACGGCGGGCTGGACAGCGGGACGGCCTGGGACGAGCGGCTCCGGCGCGCGGCGCTGGGCCTCGCGGCGCGGGCTCGCGAGGCCGGCTTTCGAGGAGTCTGCGGCGTCGATGCCCTGGCCTACCGCGCCGCGGACGGGGAGATCGAGCTGCGCCCGATCGTCGAGTTCAACGCCCGCTTCACCCTCGGGACCGTGGCGCTGGGCTGGGCCGCGCGGGCGCGGGAATGCGGGCGGCTGGAGGGCGCGGACGGGATCCGGTTCGCGCGCTCCCGTCCGGGAGCAGGCACGGCCGTCGCGGCGGTGGGGGGCTGGCGGCTCGAAGCCCGGATGTCCGGCGAGGGCCGGATGCACTAGGATGAGCCGCCATTTTTCGGGACGAAAGTGGACCCCAAAGTCGCCTACTGGACCGCCGCCCTGCTGAACATGATGATCGTCGTGGGCAGTGCCCTCGCCGGTGTGAGGCGCGCCCGCCAGAGGGATTTCGCCGGTCACCGGCGCCGCATGCTGCTGTCGATTTGGCTGGTCGTGGCCTTCCTGGTGTCGTTCGCGCTCAAGAGTTCCATCCTGGGGCCTGAACGGCTCGACACCTGGTCGGCCCTGGACCGCGGGATTCTCTGGACGCATGAACTCTGCGTCAGCTTAATGCTGGTGGCCGGACTGACCGCGCTCTTCCAGGCCCGGCGGCTGGACCTTCCGCGCGGTCCTGCCTCCCGGCCGATCCCGGCCCAGCGCCTCGTCCGGGGCGTCCGGGTGCACCGCCTGGCGGGCCGGACCGCCGTGATCGCGAGCCTTGCGGGACTGGTCACTGCGGCCGGCGTACTGCTGGGCATGTATCAGCGGATCGGCTGGCTTTAAGCGAGCCGAATACCGAGAGACCCCGTATTACGCGTGAATCTCGGGTTCGTGGTTTGTTTTGGGGTCGGAGTACCCCATAGTAAGCCGATCCGAATGACTTGGCAGGCTTGGTGCCTGGGAGGGATCGTGTTCTACCCGAGATTCTTGGCGAGCTTGTGCGCGGTTGGTTTCTTGCTGAGCGCCTCGCCCGTTGGAGCGCAGACGGACGAGCCGTCCGAACACGACCACGACGCCATCGAAGCGATCCACGTTGTCGGGACCGCCATCCAACAGACCCCGATCGACTCGCCCTACGCCGTTGCCGTGGTCGACCGGGAGACTTTCGAGCAGCGGGGCTCTCCGTTGCTGGTCGATCTGTTCAAGAACATGGGCATCAGCCACGGCGTCGTCGGCGAGCGCAGCAGCTGGTACAACTCCAGCCAGCCGGCGGCCATTCCCGAGAGCGTGTCGAACGTCAATCTTCGCGGGCTGGGCGCGTCGCGGACGCTGGCGCTGATCAATGGGCGCCGCCAGACCTACCTTCCGGCGCGGCTGATCGGCGGGCGCTTCGTGGACATCGGAGCCCTCCCCAGCATCGCCCTGGGCCGTCTCGAAGTTCTCAAGGAGGGCGCCAGCGCGGTCTACGGCTCGGACGCGGTGGGCGGGATCGCCAACTTCGTGACGCGCGGCGATTTCGAGGGCTTCGAGATCAGCGTCTCGCACGAGAGCTTCGACGACGCCAACGACAAGAATTTCAGCGCCATCTGGGGCGGCGCCCTGGGCGACTCCCACGCCGTGGTTTCCGTGGAGCACGAGCGCCAGGGGGAGCTGAACTCGAAGGACCGGGATTTCGCCTTGAACCCCCTGCTCGACCCCTGGCGCGCGGGCTGGTCGAGCGTCGGGAACCCCGGTCATTTCTGGTTTCCCAACAACCCGCTCGACACCGCCACCACCCCCAGCGACGCTTTCATCTCCGGGATCGGCCTGAGGAGCGGCATGGACGACCCGCAGTGCGGGGGACTCAGCGGCTACGCGCCGCAGGGCTACGCCTGCGTGTTCAACTACGCGCCCTGGGACAACATGATCGAGGAGACCCGCAGCACCCGAGCTTTCGCCGAACTCAACGGCCCCTGGGGGGATCACGGCAACTACCACCTGGAGGCGCTGTGGTCCGAGTCGGCCACCCCGAACTGGATGACCCAGCCTTCCCATCCGCCGTTCCCCCTGCTCTCCAAGGGGGTCATGGAGATCGGGGCCGACCATCCGAACCGGGTGGCGTTCTGCGACGACACGGAGTTCAGCGCGGGCTTCCCGTGCGACAGCGAGGACAACTGGTACTGGCGCGGACGACCGTTCGGGAACGGCGACCCCGGCCGCACCGCCCGCCGCGAAATGAAGACCTGGCGGCTGGCGGGCGGCCTCGAAGGCGAGTTCGAAGCGTTCGGCGGCAAGGAGCTCCACTACGACCTGGGACTTTCCTATTCGCGCTCCAAGGGCAACGTGAACATTCCCGCGATCCTGACCGAGCGGCTCTTCCTGGCCTTCCGCGGCTACGGCGGCCCGGACTGCGGCGTGGGCGTGGTCGCCGACAACACCCTGGCCCCGGGCATGCGGGTCGCGGACACCGCGAAGGCGCCGGGTGCGGACGGCTGCCAGTACTACAACCCCTTCAGCAACGCGAGCCGGTTCTCCTCGCTGCCCGGAGCGCCCTACTACGACAGCCCGAACCCTGAATTCGATCCCACCCAGACCAACTCCGAGTCGTTGAGACACTGGATGAACAGCGTGTCGAACCTGGAAAACGAGACCGAAATGCTGGTCGCCGACGCCACGCTGAGCGGGACCTGGATCGAAGACCGGATCGGCTACGCGGTCGGCTACCAGTTCCGCCGCTTCGGAGCCGAGGGCAGTCCCAACCCTCACGCGGACCTCAGCCTCAATCCCTGCGCGGCCCTGGGCGACACGGACTGCTCGTCGGGGAACTTCGGCGCCTTCACCTTCATCAACGCGCACAACCCGTACGACGAAGACCAGACCGTCCACCGGATCTTCGGCGAACTCGCCATCGATCTCGGCGAGCGGGTCGACATGCAGGTCGCCGCGAACTACGAGAAATACGACGAGGCGAGCAGTCTCGATCCCAAGCTCGCGCTGCGCTGGAGCCTGTCGGACGCGATGATCCTGCGCGGTTCGGTGCAGACCACTTTCCGGACGCCCTCGGTCGACGATCTGCTCGAGGACGTGCCTCTGACCGCGACCCAGTACATCAGTCAGGTGGGCGCATGGATCCCGGTGGACATCTACGGGGACGAGGACCTCGATCCCGAACAGGCGTTCACCTACAACCTCGGACTCGTGGTCTTCCCGACCCCGGACATCGAGCTGTCGATCGACTACTGGAGTTACGAATTCGATGACGTGATCGGCAGCCTGCCGCACGACGTCCTGGACGATCTCTACGCCGAACCGTCCACCCGCGACGGGGTCCGGCAGTTCATCCACTGCACGGCCGGCCGCTCGGACCAGCTGACCGACCTCTGCGGCCCCAATTCGATCACGCGGGTGGAGGTTCCGCTGGTCAACTGGCCGGGCGTGGAGACCTCCGGCCTGGACTGGCAGTTGCGCGGAGAGTTCGAACTGGGGCCGGGCTCGCTGGTCGCCGGCCTGAGCGGAACCTACACCTTCGACTACGACATCAAGTCGCTCACGCTCGACGGCGCTCTGATCCAGCCGGCCGTCGAAGCGGCGGGCAAGCTGAACTTCGGCAATCCGCTGGCGGTGCCGATTCCCGACTGGAAGACGCAGCTATCCCTGGCGTACCACTGGGGCGACTACAGCCTGGTCAGCTACCTGGGTCATATCTCGTCCTACAAGGACGACGGCGCGCACGACGGCTTCGGGGGGGTCCCGGTGAGTAGCTTCACCGTCGACTCCTTCACCACCTGGGACCTGAGCTTCCAGTGGCGCATGCCCGACCTGGGGGTGGACATGACGCTGTCCGCGCTGAACCTGACCGACGAGGATCCGCCCTTCGCCAACGTGGAGCACGGCTACGACGGGTTCACGCACAACCCCAAGGGCCGCCGCCTGAAGCTGACGCTGCGCTACCGCATCGGCGGCGAGTGACCCGCCGCCCGCGTCATCCGGCCGCGAACCGCTCGGACCTCCAGACGTAAGGGCTGCGGGTGGGGGCGAAGCCGTTGCCCGCGAAGAGCCGCCGCCACCAGCGCGCGGGGCGCAGGGTGACCCGATAGCGGTCGCCCGGCTCGAAGGCCTCGCTGGTGCTGCTGTAGAAGTGCAGGTGGCCGGCGACGAGGCTGCAGCGCCCGACGAACTCCGGCAGCTCCGGCGCGCTCAGGTAGACCAGCGAGTTGGTGAAGAGCAGGTCGAAGCGGCGTCGGCGCTCCAGCAGCCAGGGCAGGTAGTCGCGCATGTCGCGGCGGGCGATGCGCCGCCGGAAACGGCCGGGGATGCGCGCGTGGGCCCACTCGCTGATCTCGCAGCCCCACGGCCGCACGCCCCAGCTGCGCTCGAAGTGCTCCAGCACTCGTCCGGTGGCGGCGCCCAGCACCAGCACCGACTCGATCCGCAGGTCCAGACGCCGTGCGATCGAGATGCAGTGCTCGATGCCGCTGTGGAGCAGGTAGTTCTGGTCGTAGGGGCCGTAGCCGCAGTAGTGTCTGAAATACGCCTCGTCCATGGGCGGACCCCGCGTTCCCCCCGCGGCGCCGGTCTCAGCCACCCGAGACGGCCTGCTCGGCCCCGGCGCCGAGCGGCGCGGGATCGTCCCGCCGCTCCAGGAACCCCTCGGGCAGGACCACCCGCTGGCGTCCGGCCTTCTTGCCGCGGGGCACGCGCAGCGCATCGGGCGGGAAGGGCCGGTCGCGCTCCACGCCGGCCAGGAGCTCCGTCAGCTCCTCGAGCCGGGCGACCTGCATCAGCCGCCCGCGCAGCGCCTTGCCGGCGGCGAAGCCCTTGGTGTACCAGGTCGCGTGGCGGCGAAAGCCGCGCAGCGCGTGGCGCTCGCCGCTCCACTCGCACCACAGCCGCGCGTGCTCCAGCATCACGTCCGCGACCTGTCCGAGATTCGGCGGGGTGGACGGCTCGCGGCCCTCGAAGACGTCGTCGACGTCGCGGAACAGCCAGGGCCGGCCCAGGCAGCCTCGGCCGATCACCACGCCGTCGCAGCCGGTGGAGCGCAGCATGCGCAGGGCGTCGCGCGCCTCCCAGATGTCGCCGTTGCCCAGCACCGGGATCGTGCGCACGCGGCTCTTGAGGTCGGCGATCGCCTCCCAGTCGGCCTCGCCGTCATAGAGCTGGGCGGCCGTGCGCGCGTGCAGCGCGACCGCGGCGCAGCCCTCGTCTTCGGCGATCGCGCCCGCGTCGCGGTAGGTCGGCAGGTCGTCGTCCACGCCCAGCCGGAACTTCATCGTCACCGGCACGTCGCCCGCGCCGTCCACGGCCGCGCGCACGATATCGCGCAGCAGCCGGGGCCGGAGCGGCAGCGCCGCTCCGCCGCCGCGGCGCGTGACCTTTCGCACCGGACAGCCGAAGTTCATGTCGATGTGGTCGACGCGGTCCCCGCCGACCAGCCAGCGCACCGCCTCGCCCATGTAGTGCGGGTCGACGCCGTAGAGCTGCAGGCTGCGCGGGTTCTCGCTGGGATCGAAGCCCGCCAGCCGAAGCGTCTTGCGGTGCCCCTCGACCAGCGCCCGGGCGGTGATCATCTCGCTCACGTAGAGCGCCCCGCCGAAGCGCCGGCAGAGCCGCCGGAACGGGGCGTTGGTGACGCCGGCCATCGGCGCCAGCACCACGGGCGGCCAGACTTCGAGCGGTCCCAGCTTCAGCGCGGAAAATTCCCCCGGACGCCCGAGGGCGACATTCCGATTCAGGGCCGAGACGTAGCGCGAGTCCATGCGGCGCCGAATATAGCCCGCGACCGCCAGCCGGCCCCGGCCGCCGGGGGACGGTCGGAGGCTCGCAGTTGAGCGCCGGCGAGGGACAGCCCTGGTGAAGCGCCTTTCGCTCGACCGGAAGGCGTGCCCGGCTAGCGCGGCGCGTCGGGCGGCCCCTGCGACCAGAAGGCCTCCAGCGCGGGCACGGGATCGTCGGCGTCGATCAGCTCGTCGCGCCACCAGCCCGGCAGGCGCTCGCGATACAGCGGCTCGGCGAAGCGCTGGCCCAGGAGCAGCACCGGGGCGCGGTCGGTCGGGGTGCGGATCGCCCTCCCGGCCGACTGAACCACCCGGCTCAGCCCCGGAAAGACGTAGGCGAACTCGAAGCCGGCGCCGAGGTGCTTCTGGTAGTGCTCCCGGACCAGTTCGCGCTCGGGACTCACGGCGGGCAGGCCGGGTCCGACGACGAACACGCCCACGGCCAGCTCGCCGGGGTAGTCGACGCCCTCCGACAGCACTCCCCCGTGAACGGCGCAGACCAGCAGCGACCCGTCGCGGTTGCGCTCCAGCTGGCGCAGGATGGGCTCGGCCGGCATTCCCGGAAGCTGCAGCAGAACGCGCGCGTCCGCGGGCGACAGGTGCGCGGCCACCTCGTCGCGGTAGCGGTAGCTGCCGAAGAAGGCCAGGTAGTTGCCGGGCCGCACCCGCATGCTGCGCGCGATGATCCGCGCCACCACGGGAGCGTCCTCGGAGCGCCGCCGGTAGGTCGTGTCGACGCCGGGAACGCACAGCAGCAGGCGGTTCCGGGCGGGGAAGGGGGACGCCAGGTCCAGGCGCTCGGTGCGCGGACCCTCCACGCCCAGGCTGCGCTCGTAGAACCCCGCCGGGGTCAGCGTGGCGCTCATGCACACCGCGGCGTGGAAAGCTTCGAAGCGCGGCCGCAGGAACGGGGCCGCGTCGAGGCACAGCAGCCGGGCCCGGTCGGGCCGCCACAGCGCCGCGAAGGGGTCGGGGTCGCCGGCGGCGAAGCGCGCGAAGTCCCGCACCCGGTACAGCGCGTCCATCAATGGATCGCGCGGGCGCGGATCGCCGGGAGCGCTCCTGGCGCGGAACGCCGGCGGGCGCTCGCGCTCCCCGACGCGCTGAGCGGCGTAGCTCGCCAGCGCCCCGCTGGCGGCGGGCTCGAGCTCCTGCCAGAAACTGCGCTCCGGCGGGTCGGCCCAGGGATCGGGGGCGTCGCGCTCCGCGGCCAGCCTGCCGGCGAGCGCCCGTCCGTGGGCGCAGACGTCGGCGAGGACGCGCTCCGCCTGGGCGTAGGCCGCGCCCGGAGTGGCGCGGCAGTCGGCCGCCAGATCATCGAGCAGGGCGAAGTCCAGCTCGGGGGAGTAGTAGTCGCGCGCCCTGTCGGGAAGACCGTGTGCCTCGTCGACGATCAGCAGCGGCGCCCGCCGCGGCTCGTCGAGCAGATCCTTGAGGTACGCGCCGGGATCGAACACGTAGTTGAAGTCGGCGACGATCGCCGTGGCGCGGGTCGCCAGGGCCAGGGACAGCTCGAAGGGGCAGAGCTTCGCGGCCAGGGCGGTCTCGCGCACGCGCGCGCCCGCGACCACGCCCTCGCGGGGCAGGGCCTCGAGCAGCCCGGTGCTCTGCGCGCGCTCGCGGAAGCCTTCCAGCAGCGGACAGCGGCCGTCCGCGCAAGCGAGTTCCTCGCTCGGGCAGATGCGGTGCTTGGCCGTGATCTGCACGGCGTATCCGGGCGAATCGGGCGGCAGCAGGCGGCGCAGCGTCTGCAGGGCGAGATCCTGCTGGGAAACCTTGCCGGTGGCAAAGAAGAGCTGCCGGTCCGCGCGCAGCGCCTCGCGCAGCATCGGGTACAGCGCCGCCACCGTCTTGCCGATGCCCGTCGGTGCGGCGCAGAGCAGCGTGAGTCCGTTGCTCGCGGCGCCGGCGACGTCGTTGAGCAGGGTCCGCTGGCCGGCCCGGGGGCTTTCGAACGGGAACTCGAGCGCCTCGGCCAGTTCCGCCCGGGCCTGGATCCGTCCGCCGCGCGCGCGCTGCTCCGCGATCACCCGTTCGAGCCGCCGCTCGAGCTGCCGCTGGTAGACCTCGGGGGCGAACGCCACGTCCAGCCGGCCCAGGGCCGTGCCGTCGAGCGCGATCTCGGTCAGCGTCCCCTTGTGCACTTTCCGTCCGCTGCGCTGCAGCAGCAGGCAGGCGAGTCCCACCCGCTCGACCGCTGCCGATCCGAGCGCGGCGGCGCCGGAGAGCGGGGCGCAGTGCAGCATCTCGACCGCGTCGCCGCGCCGCCCCGCGTGCACGGCGTCCAGTATGGCGTCGATCTGCACGCGCAGCCCGTGACACTCGATCTCCGCGCCGATCGTCAGGTCGAGCCGCGCGGGGTCGGCGGCCGAGTTGGCCCGATAGGCCTCGCGCGCATCGGCGCCCAGGCTGCGCTGGGTGTCGGGGTCGATCGACGGCTCGCCGAGTTCGGGCAGCAGGTCTTCGAGCGAGAGGCGCAACCGTCCCTCGGACTCGTCGAACTCGATCACGGCGACAGCTTAGCGGCCGCGCCTCGCCGGCGATATGCTGGCGGGGTGTCCCGTACTTTCTTCTCGCTGAGCGCGGTCGCGCGCCGCATCGAGGACTACCTGCGCCCCGCCCTGGGGCGCAGCTTCTGGGTCAAGGCCGAGATCAGCTCCGGCCGCGAACGCCGCGGTGCGTTCTACTGCGATCTGGTCGAGACCGACGCGGAAGGCGGGATCCTCGCCCAGCTCCGCTGCACGATCTGGGCGTCGGACCTGGCCCGGATGCGGCGCGCATTCGAGACGGTGGGACTCGATCTGGATCTCGGCGACGGGACGCTGGTCGGACTGCAGTGCCAGCTGCAGTACCACCCGCGCCACGGGCTCTCGCTCAAGGGGCTGGACATGGACCCGGGGGTCGCCCTCGGCGAACTGGAACTGCGCCGCCGCAAGATCCTCGAGGCGCTGCAGAAAGACGGTCTGGTGGGAAGGAACGCCCGCGTCCCGGTGCCGCTCCTGCCCAACCGCATCGGCCTGGTGGCCAGCCGCGGCAGCGCCGCCTACCACGACGTCGTCGACACCCTTCTCGACAGCGGCTTCGGGCTGCGCGTCTACGTCGCCGACAGCGTGGTTCAGGGTCCGGGGGCGCGCCGCGGCGTTCTGGACGGGTTGCGGGCGTGCCGGCGGGCGGGAGTGGAACTGGTGCTGCTGGTCCGCGGCGGCGGCTCGCGCAGCGATCTGGCCTCGCTCGACGACGAGGTCGTGGCGCGGGAGATCGCCGCCGCGGAGTTTCCCGTCTGGACCGGCATCGGGCACGAGACCGATACCAGCGTGCTGGACTTCGTCGCGGGCCGCGCCTTTCGCACGCCGACCGCGGCGGCCGAGGCGCTGGTGGCGCGATTCGCCGAAGTCGAACTGCGCCTGGAGCGGGCTTCGCAGCGCCTGCGCTCGATCTGGAACCTGCAGCACGGCGCGCAACGGCGTTTTCTGAGCCACGCGACGACGGGAATGAGGCAGGGCAGCCGCAAGCTTCTGGCGATGCGCCGCAGCGAATTGCGCACCGGCGCCGAGAGGGTCCGGGCGCGGGCCAATGGGCGCCTGGCCCTCGAGGGGCAGCGCCTGGGACAGTGGCGCGCGCGCTGCGGCGCGCTGGCGGTGGCGCGTCTGGGCCGGGAGCGGCTCACCGGCTCCGCGCTGCGCGATCGGCTGGTACGGGGCGGCCGCGAGGCGCTTCGCGGGCGGGGGCGGGCGTTCGGCGTCCAGCGCCGCCGCCTGCGGCCCCTCCGCTTCCTGAGCCGCGTGGAGGCCGAATCGCGTGCGCTGGAGCAGCGCGCCCGGGCCCTGCGCGCGGCCGATCCCGAGCGCGCGCTGGCGCGCGGCTTCTCGCTGGTCTTCAACTCCTCCGGGGACCTGATCCGCTCGATCGACCGGGTGAGCGCCGGTCAGACCACCCTGACGCGCCTGGCCGACGGGCAGCTGGAGAGCGTGGTGCACAAGACATTGGAGAGCGACGATGGCTGAGTCCACGCCACTGAGCTACGAACAGAAAGTCGAACGCCTGGAGCAGATCCTGACCCGCCTCGACGACTCGGAGACTCCGATCGACGAACTGGCCGCCGATCTCAAGCAGGGCGCCGCGCTGATCAAGCAGCTTTTTTCCAAGCTGCGCGAAGTCAATGGCGAGGTGCTCGACGTGCTCAAGGAGCTGGAGGAGTGGGAGGCCGAGGACTGATCCTCGTCCGCCTCTCAACCGCCGGCCGCTTCCTCGGCGCGCTCCGCCGCCGCCCGCCGGTTCTTTTCCCGCAGGGTCCGGATGAGTTCTTCCACGCCCTGCGTGGCCACGATCTCCTGCACCTGCGAGCGGAAGTTCCGAGCCACGCTGACACCGTCGATGAAGACATCGAGGATGAGCCAGGGGCCCTCCCGGGAGCGCATGCGGTAGCCGAGCTCGAGCCCGTCCGCGCTTCCCCCGACGACGCGGCTGAAGACCGTGACGTCGCCGTTGCGCTCGAGCCGGCTGCTCGTGACCTCGACCTTCTCCTCGGAGACGCGCATCAGGCTGCCGGCGTAGGTCGTCAGGATGTGCCGCTTGAACTCCTGCAGGAACTCCGCGCGCTGTTCGGGGGTCAGCTTGCGGCGGTTCTCCCTGCCCAGGACCAGGGCGCTCATGCGCTCGATCGCGAAGCGGCGCTCCGCGGCCACGGTCAGATCGGCCAGCTTCTGCTCGCTGCCGACCCGTGGGTCCTTCAGCACCGCCAGCAACTCGTCCAGGGTCTGCCGCAGAGCTTGCCGGGCCTCCTGCTCCGGGCTCGCTCCGGCCGGGGCCGCGCCCAGCCAGAGCACCGCCGCCGCCAGCGCGAAGACCGCGCTAGGGGTCTTCGTCCAGCTCGTAGAAGTCATCGCTGGGGGCCTCCTCGGGCGAATCGCTGTTCATCACGGCCGCTTCTCGGGACTGCTGGTAGCTGTCGCGCAGGAAAACGTACAGGTCGAGCGCGGCCCCCCGCGCTTCGCGGAATTCCTCGATGCGCAGGCTGCGGCGGTTGATGGTGTAGACCAGGCCGACCCCGGGCACGAGGGTCCAGGCGTTCAGGGCCAGATCGACCGGGGCCGCCGCCAGATCGCGGGCGGCGTACGATCCCGCCACGGGCAGCATCAGGTAAGGCCCGGGCGGAACTCCCCACACGCCCAGCGTCTGGCCGAAGTCCTCGTCCCGGCTCTCCAGGCCCAGATAGTGCGAAGCGGGGTCGAACAGGCCGGCCAGGCCGACGGTCGAGTTGAGCAGGAAGCGGAACATCTCCACACCGGACTGTCTGACGTCGCCCTGCAGCAGATCGTTCACGAAATATCCCGGCGTCTGCAGATTCTCGAAGAACTGGTCGATGTGGACCACGACGGAATGCGGCGTGATCGCCTCCCAGCCGCGCGCGACGGGCTCCAGGATCTGACGGTCGAGCCCGTCGTTGAAAGTGAACACCGGCCGGTTGACGTTCTCCAGCGGATCGTCCAGTGCGGCCGGGGTCCCCGACGTCGACGCACAGGCCGTCAGCCCCAGGCCGGCCAGGACCAGTGCCAGGCGCGCCACCGCCTCGGTGCCTTTCCTGCGGCCCATCTGTCTCCTCCTCCCAAGCCCGCGCTCCGGCTCCAGCGCCACCTGTCCGGCGGGACGTGGCTTCTGACCGGGAAGCCGATCCCCCCGAGGCCGGTCCGCGCGGCTCGGACGCGGGAGCTTGAGCTTATCGCAGCGCGCGCCCCAGCGGCAGGCTCCCGCAGCCCCGCGGCCAGCGCCCGGGCGCGCTCCACCATGCGGCTCCGCGCGGGCTCCGGCATCCTTGGCGGCGACATGCCGACACGCGAACCGAAGTTTCCGCGCACCCCCGTGATCGTGGTGTCCGGGTTCCTGGGCTCGGGCAAGACCAGCCTGGTGCGCCACCTGCTGCGCGACGCGCAGGCCAGCGGCTCGCGCGTGGCGGTCGTCTCCAACGAGTTCGGCGAGCTGGGCATCGACCGTGCGCTCCTGGGCGGGGGCGGTCAGGCGTTCGTCGAGCTGGACGGCGGCTGCGTGTGCTGCCAGCTCACCGACGAGCTGGTCGAGACGCTGGAGAGTCTGCGGCGCGAAGTGCGCCCCGACCGGGTCGTGATCGAGACTTCCGGCGTCGCCCTGCCGTACGACACCCAGCTCAATCTGTACCGCGAGCCGGTCTCGCGCTGGGTGGGCGAGGACATCGCGGTGGTGGTGGTCGGCGCCGAGCAGCTCGCGGCCGGTCGGGATCTGACCCAGACGTTCGAGGATCAGGTCACCTCGGCGGATTACCTGGTGCTCAACAAGCTGGATCTGGTGGACGCCGGCCGGGTCGAGGCGCTCGAAGCGCGCCTGCGCGAGATCGAGCCCGAGGCGCCGATCGTGCGCGCGGTGCGGGGCCGGGTGGACCCGCGGCTGCTCTTCGTGCCCCGGCCGCGGCCGGAGCGCGGCGGTCCGGATCCCCGCCGCGAGCACAGCCACGAGGACTTCGCGTCCCGGGAGTTGGAAGTCCCGCCGGGAATCGATCCGGAGCGGCTCGAGAGCGCCCTGCTGCGCGGCCGTGCGCTGCGCGCCAAGGGCTTCGTCGAGTTGGACGGGGGCGTGCGGCTGGTGCAGCTGGTGGGGCCGCGCTTCGAGTTGCTCGATCCCCCGGACGATCTCGATCCGGGGCTGGTCGGACGGGTGGTGGTCATCGGCCGCGAGCCGCTGCGGGTGAGCCTGGCCGGCGAGGACGATGCCTGAGGCCGCCGGCGAGGAGTTCACCCTCGGCGACCGGGTCGGCCGCGCCGGCCGCCTGAACGCCGCTCAGATCCTGGAGCGCTTTCTCGACTGGCTGGAGGACTCGGGCATCGAGCCCTACGCCGGGCAGGAGGAGGCATTCCTGGAGCTGGCCTCGGACCGGCACGTGATCCTGAGCACCCCCACCGGCTCGGGAAAGTCGCTGGTGGCGGTGGCGCTGCACTTCAAGGCGCTCTGCGAGGGCCGGCGCTCCTGGTACAGCGCTCCCACCAAGGCACTGGTCAACGAGAAGTTCTTCGCGCTGTGCCGCGACTTCGGACCCGAGAGCGTGGGCATGCTCACGGGCGACGCCAGCATCAACCCGGAGGCGCCGATCGTGTGCTGCACCGCCGAGGTGTTGGCGAACGTCGCCCTGCGGCGGGGAGAGCGGGCGGAGATCCCCTACGTGGTCATGGACGAGTTCCATTTCTACGCCGACCCGCAGCGCGGCTTCGCCTGGCAGGTGCCGCTGCTGAGTCTGCCCCGGACGCTGTTTCTGCTGATGTCGGCCACGCTGGGAGACATGTCGGGGATCGCCCGGAACCTGCGCCGGCGGACCGGCCGGGACGTGGCTTGGGTCCAGAACGAGGAGCGGCCGGTGCCGCTCGACTACGAGTACCGCGAGACGCCTCTGCACCGCAGCGTGGAGACGCTGCTGGAGGAGGGGCGCGCGCCGATCTACGTCGTCAGCTTCACCCAGCGCGAGTCCGCCGATCTCGCGCAGGCGCTGACCAGCGCCGGCGTCGCGGACCGGCCGCTGCGCGACCGCATCCGCGGGGAGATCGCCGGTTTCCGCTTCGATACCCCCTATGGGCGGGACGTCCGGCGCTGCCTGGGTTTCGGCGTCGGCCTGCACCACGCGGGACTGCTGCCCAAGTACCGGCTGCTGGTCGAGCGGCTGGCGCAGCAGGGATTGCTGCGCGTGATCTCGGGCACGGACACGCTCGGGGTGGGCGTCAACATCCCGATCCGAACGGTGCTGTTCACCCGCCTGGCCAAGTTCGACGGACGCCGCGTGAGCCTGCTGCGCGTCCGGGACTTCAAGCAGATCGCCGGCCGGGCCGGCCGCCGGGGTTTCGACGAACGGGGCAGCGTGGTCTGCCAGGCGCCCGAACACGTGATCGAGGCCCGGCGCCGGCGCGAGCGCGGCCGCCGCCGCGGGTCGCCTCCGAGGCCCAGGGATGAGGTCTCGTGGAACCGACCGACCTTCGAGCGCCTGGTCGAGCGCCCGCCCGAGACACTGGTCTCGAGATTTCGAGTCACTCACGACGTGGCGGTCCACGTGCTGCGGCGCGAATCCGGCGGCGGCTACCGCGGTCTGGTCGAACTGATCGAACTCAGTCACGAGTCCGCGCCGCGCAAGCGGCGCCTGCGGCGCGAGGCCGCGGCGGTCTTCCGCTCGCTGCGCCAGGGAGGCATCGTCTCCCTGGCCGGGGACGCCGGCCGGGCCGGCCGCCGGGTTCTCATCGACGTCGAGCTTCAGTGGGATTTCTCGCTGATGCACAATCTCTCGTTGTATCTGCTCGATGCGGTCGCCTGTCTGGACCGAGAAGCGCCCGACTACGCGCTCGACGTCCTGAGCCTGGTCGAATCCATCCTGGAAGACCCGCGCGTGGTTCTGTCCGCCCAGGTCGAACGCGCGCGGCGCGAGCTGCTCGCCAGGCTGAAGAGCGAGGGCGTGCCCTACGAAGAGCGGATCCGGCAACTCGAGCAGGTGGAGCCCCCCCGGCCCGGCGCCGAGTTCATCCGCGAGACGTTCGAGATCTTCCGCGAGCGGCACCCCTGGGTGCGAGGGGACGAGGTGCGGCCCA
Organism: Pseudomonadota bacterium; assembly: GCA_021295775.1. Lineage (GTDB taxonomy): Bacteria > Myxococcota_A > UBA9160 > SZUA-336 > SZUA-336 > JAGWBS01. The sequence goes on from JAGWBS010000017.1 coordinate 48,777, forward strand.
AGTGCGTGGCTCGCGAGCTCTTCAGCCAGTATTACCGCTTCGGTGACTATGTGCGGCTGTACCGCCTGCAGCGCTTCGAGGGGGTACTGCTGCGCTATCTGGGCCAGGTCTATTCGACGCTGCGGCGGACGGTCCCGGAGCAGGCCAAGACCGAGGCGGTAGCCGATGTCGAGGCCTATCTCCGCGCCCTGATCGAGCACGTCGACCGCAGTCTGGTGAACGAGTGGGAAAACCTGCGGGACCCGCGGGCCGCCAGCGGTTCTTCCCCGGAGCCCGTCTACGACCTGGCGCGCGACCCGCGCGGCCTGCAGGCGCGGGTTCGGGCCGAGGTCCACCGGCTGGTTCAGGCGCTCGCCGCCCGCGACTACGCGGATGCCAGTCTGCTGGTGCGGGCGGACGGCGCCGAGTCCTGGGAACCGGAACGTTTCGAGGCGGTACTCGAGCCCTATTACGCCGACTATCCGGAACTGATGTTCGACGAGCGCGCCCGCCATGCCGAGCACACCCGGCTCGATTCACAGGGACCGCGTGTTTGGAAAGTCACCCAGCGCCTCCTCGATCCCGAGGACGACGGTTTCTGGTGCCTTCGGGCGACCGTCGACCTGCGCGGCGGGACAACTCCCGAGGGACCGCTTCTGGCTCTGGAATACCTGGGGACTTAGAAGTACCCGGAAGGACCCGGGCTCAGGAGCTTTCGGCGCGCTTCGAAGAGGTCTTCTTGCGCTGCTCGGCCCGGTGCTTGGCCCAGCGCTTCTTGGCCGCGCGCGAGATCGCCGCCCGGCCTTCGGCGCTGAGTTTGCGCTTGGCCTTGGCCTTCGCCTTGGTCCGGGGCCGCCCACGGGCCGGGGCCGCGCCGCTGGACGTCGACATGTTCGAGAGTTTCTGGATTTTCTCCTGTACGGCGCTGAGTTCGCCCGCCAAGCGACGCTCTTCCTGTTGGAGTTCTCCAAGGGCTTTCTTCAGGGTCTGCTGCCAGGACATGTCACCTTATCCAGTCTGATATCAGGCCTGCGATCCTAGCGAATACCGCCGGAAATTGCCTGACGGAGCGTACTCGCCCCCATTTCCTGGGCGATGCGTTTCTTGGTCGCAGCCCAGGAACAGATCGGACAGCGGGTCAGATCGTGACTCCGCGCGGGACAAAACCGACGTCCGAAGTAAATCAGTTGTAGGTGGAGTTTGCCCCACGCCTCGCGGGGAAAGAGTCGCTTCAGGTCGCGTTCCGTCTGTTCCACGGTACGGCCGCTCGACAGACCCCAGCGCGCCGCCAGCCGGTGAATGTGCGTGTCCACGGGGAAGGCGGGCACGCCGAACGCCTGCACCATGACTACGCTGGCGGTCTTGTGTCCGACGCCGGGCAGGCGCTCGAGTTCTTCGAAACTCTCCGGTACGCGGCCGGCGTGAGTTTCGATCAACTGCCGAGACAGGGAGACGATGTTTCTGGCCTTGGAGGGGGCGAGACCGCAGGAGCGGATGAGGCGCTGAACCCGGGGGCGCCCCAGGCGAAGCATCGCCTCGGGCGTGGAAGCGCGCGCGAACAGCTCCGGCGTCACCTGATTGACGCGTTCGTCGGTGCACTGGGCCGAGAGCAGCACCGCGATCAGCAGGGTGAAGGGGTCGCGGTGCTCCAGCGGAACCGGTGTGTGGGGAACGCGCCGGTCCAGAATCCGGACGATGCGCTCGGCCTTCTCCGCGCGCGTCACGCGCCGGACTCGCGCGGGCGGACCGCGCAGGGAGCCGCCATCGCGGCGCGCGCGCTCGGAGCCGGGGCGTTCAGGGGTCGGAGCATTCGGAGTTCGGGCCGGGAGCCGGGAGCGCGCGCGATCGTAGCATCCGCGCGAGCGTGTCGACCCATGCCGGGTGGGCGTTGACGCAGGGCACGAGTTCCAGCGACTCGCCGCCGGCCTCCCGCCATTGGAGCCGGGCGCGAATCCCGATCTCCTCCAGCGTCTCCAGGCAGTCCGCGACGAACGAGGGACACGCGACCGCGAGCCGGCGCACGCCGCGGCCGGCCAGCTCGGGAAGCACGTGGTCCGTGAAGGGCCGGATCCAGGGCGTGCGTCCCAGCCGCGACTGAAACGAGACCGACCAGCGTTCCCGCTCCAGTCCGAGTTCCCGCGCCAGCGCCCGCGAGGTCGCGAACGCCTGCGCGCGGTAGCAGCGCCGGCTCGCGGGCCGCAGCTGCAGGCAACAGTCCGGATCGGTCAGGCACAGCGGGTCGGCGGGCGCGCTCTTGCGGATCTGGCGCTCCGGCAGGCCGTGATAGCTCAGCAGCAGGTGGTCGAAGCGCCCGTTCTCCAACACCGGCCGGGTCACGGCCGCAAGCGCGGCGATGAACCCCGGGTGGTCGTAGAAGTCGGGCAGGATGTCGAGGGGCGGGACGTTCCAGAGCCCGCCGGCGGCCTCGAAGACGCGCTGCAGCGCCGACCCGGTCGACGACGCGGCGTACTGGGGAAAGAGGGGCACGACGTGGATTCGGTCCACGCCGGCCTCCACCAGGCGTTCCAGCGCCGCCGCCAGCGAAGGACGGCCGTAGCGCATTCCCAGCTCCACGCGATAGGCGGCGCCGAGGGCGTGCGCCAGCGCGTCGGCCAGCGCCCGTCCGTGGACCAGCAGAGGCGACCCCTCCCGCGTCCAGACGCTGCGGTACTGCCGTGCCGAGCGCGGCGCGCGGAACGGTGCGATCAGCAGCTGGACCAGGGCGGCTCGGGTCAGCGGTCCGGTGTCGATCACGCGCGGGTCGCTCAGGAATTCCCGCAGATAGGCGCGGACCGCCCGCGCCGTCGGCGCTTCCGGCGTCCCCAGGTTGATCAGCAGTACACCGCTCGTCTCGGGCACGCCCCAAGGATGCGCCAGCGGCCGGAGCTGTCGAGTCTGGCGCTATCCTGGACCGGTGGACGCAGTCGAAGTGCGGGATCCCGACGACCCGCGGATCGCCGATTTCCGCGGTGTGCGCGACCCGGAGTGGCTCAAGCGACGGCGGCTGTTCGTGGCCGAGGGCCGGCAGGTGATCGAGATCGCGCTGGCCGAGCCGCGCCTGGGGCCGCCCGATCTCCTGCTGACGCGCGTGGCGCTGGCGGCGCTGGAGCCGGCGCTGCGGCAGCGCCGCGGCGATCTCCGGGTCTTCGTCGCAACCCCGGAGTTGATGCGGGCCGTGGGCGGATACCGCTTTCATCAGGGGGCCCTGGGAGTGTTTCCAGTGCCCGGGAAACTCGAACTCCAGGCGCTGCTGGCCGCAGGCGCCGCGGGCCGGCCCCTGATCGCGGCGCTGGAAGCGGTCACCAATCCCGACAACGTCGGCAGCGCGTTCCGCAACGCCCGCGCGTTCGGCGCCAGCGGGGTGCTGCTCGATCCGCGCTGCGCCCACCCGCTGTACCGCAAGTCGCTGCGCACCTCGATGGGAGCGGCGCTGCGGGTGCCGTTCGTCCGCGCGGCAGACTGGCCCGCAGCGCTGGAACGGCTGGCGTCGGAAGGGCTGGTGCGCGTGGCCCTCTCGCCGGACCCGGGCGGCTCGGATCTGGACGCGGCCGTCGAGGCGCTGGCGTCCGCTGCGGGCCTGGTGCTGGTGCTCGGCCACGAGCGCGACGGACTCGCCCGCGAGACGCTGGCGAACTGCGAGTGGAGCGTGCGGATCCCGATGGCCGAGGGCGTGGACTCGGTCAATGTCGCGACCGCCAGCGGGATCGCCCTGTCCCGCTTCGCTGGACTATGATGGCGCGCCTTTGAGCGGAAATCGCGAGTGAATTCACCTCGAAAGATCGTCATCGTCGGGGCCTCGCTGGCCGGGCTGCGGGGGGCCGAGAACCTGCGCCGCGCCGGCTACGACGGCCGGCTGGTGCTGGTGGGAGCCGAGCCGCACCTGCCCTACGACCGGCCCCCGCTCTCCAAGGAGATCCTCCAGGGGACCTGGGACGCCGACCGGATCCCTCTGCGCCGCCAGCCCTACGAGGAGCTCGATCTGGAACTGCGGCTGGGCACGCGAGCGACGGGCCTGGATCCGTCCGGCCGGGTCGTCGAACTGGCCGCAGGCGCCCGGGAGGAGTACGACGCGCTGCTGATCGCCAGCGGCGCCGCGGCGCGCTCGCTGCCGGGCCAGCCCGACCTCGAAGGGATCCATCTGCTGCGGACGCTGGACGACTCGCTGGCGATCCGCGGAGAACTGGAGGGGAGCCCGCGCGTGCTGGTGGTCGGCGCCGGCTTCATCGGCGCGGAGGTGGCCGCCTCCTGCCGCCAGCGCGGACTAGAGGTGACGGTGGTCGAGCCCATGCCGGTGCCGTTGCTGCGCGGGCTGGGCCAGCGGATGGGCGAGGTCAGCGCGCAGATCCACCGGGACCACGGGGTGGACCTGCGCTGCGGCATCGGAGTCACGGGCTTCGAGGGCGGATCGCGGGTGGAGCGCGTGCGGCTCTCGGACGGGTCCAGCGTGGAAGCCGACGTGGTGGTGGTGGGAGTCGGCGCCGCGCCGGTGACCGACTGGCTCGAATCCTCCGGCCTGCCGCTCGAGGATGGCGTGGTTTGCGACGCGCACTGCCGCACGCCCGCGCCCGGCGTGTTCGCGGCGGGGGACGTGGCGCGATTCCACAACCCGATTTTCGACGAGGTGATGCGCATCGAGCACTGGAGCAACGCGGCCGAGCAGTCGGTCGCGGCGACCGACAACATGCTGGCCGGAGAGGCGGCGCAGCCCTACCGGCACGTGCCCTGGTTCTGGTCGGACCAGTACGACGTCAAGATCCAGTTCGCGGGGCGCCTCAGCGCCGAGGATCGGATGCAGGTGGTGTGGGGCTCGATCGACGAGCGCAAGTTCGTGGCGCTCTACGGCCGCGCCGGCCGGCTGGTCGGCGTGCTGGCCTTCAACCGGCCGCGGGCGCTGATCCAGTACAAGAAACTGATCGGCGAGGGCGCCAACTGGGAGGAGGCGGTCGGCCAGAACTGAGCCGACCGCCGCGAAACCCGCACCCCCTCTTCATCACCGGGACCGAGGGCTTACTCGCCGTCCGAGGTCCCGGTGGACGCCAGCTCGGCGAGCGCCTCGCGCTGAACCCGGGGGATGCGCCGTGGGCGGCCGTCCAGGTCGACCATGCCGTGCTCCGTGCGGGCGCGGGCGACGCACTCTCCCGCGCGCTCGATCCGGTAGCTCAGTCCGATGGTCGCCCCGCGCACCCGATCCAACCAGCAGGTGACTTCGAGCCGGTCGTCGAAGCGCGCCGCGCGCAGGTAGGAAACCTCGCAGTGCGTCACCGCGAAGTGCAGCCCCTCCCGCACGAAGACGGCGTAGGGCAGGCCGTGCTCTTCCAGGTAGTGCACCCGCGCCAGCTCCAGGTAGCGCACGTAGTTGGCGTGGTGCACCACCTGCATCCCATCCGTGTCGTAGAACGGAACGCGGTAGCGCAGGGTCGAGGTGCGGGCGTCCGGGGGCGGCCCGCCGGCGGGCTTGGGCACGCGTGGAGTCTTTCGCCCGCGGCGGATCCGGTCAAGCGCGCGGGCCGCCCGCGGGCGGGAAGGGCGCGGTACATTGGGCGGGTGCTCGTGGTGGACGACCGCATCCGCATTCCGCTGCGCGAGTTCGAGTTCGGCTACGCGCGCAGCTCGGGGCCGGGCGGCCAGAACGTGAACAAGGTCAACTCCAAGGTCGTCCTGCGCTGGAACGTCGCCCGCAGCCGCCATCTGCCGGAGGACGTCCGCGCGCGCTTCGCGGCGCGCTTCGGAACGCGCATGCGCTCCGACGGCGTGCTGGTGCTGAACAGCCAGCTGACCCGCGACCGCTCGCTCAACGTCCGGGACTGTCTCGACAAGCTGCGCGCGATGCTGGCCGAGGTCGCCCGCCCCCCGCGTGCGCGGCGTCCGACGCGCCCCGGGCGCGCTTCGATCGAGCGCCGCCTGCGCTCCAAGCGCGAGCGGGCAGACAAGAAGCGCCGCCGGCGCCGGCCCCTGCCCGAAGACTAGACCGGCTCCGGAGCCGCGCTCGGACCGGCTCTCAGCAGGGTTTCAAGCGCGAACACGTGCTCGTCGCGGGCGCCGATGGCCCGCAGTCCCGCCGCCAGCTCGAGCAGGTATTCGCTGTTGCGGCCGCTGGGTCCGCGCGAACGCGCGATCTGCGACGCGATCTCCTCCAGCGGGGCCGGACCCAGGTAGTTCGGGTTGTCCGGCGACGCGACGTAGACCAGCGCGCCGACGCTCGAACCGTCGTCGAAGCCGATCTCGACCCGGCGCCGCCGGTAGCCGCCGCGCTCCCGCCGGTCGAGGTCCGAAAGGATCCGCGCAGCCTGCGCGGCCGGGACCCGGTACGCCGTCCCGCGGCAGCTTGCGCCCGGCTCCTCGACCAGGGTCACCACCCGGCCGGGGTCGCCGGGCACCCCGCGGTGGTCGGTCGAACCCTGCCAGAAGCGACGCCCCCAGCCTTCGAGCCGGGCCGGGCGCGCCGTGGAGTGCGCGAACGCCGGACGCCAGACCAGCGAGCCGTATCCGAAGACCCAGGTGTCGCTCATCGCGGAAAGGAGAGGCGGCCGTGCGTCAGCGGCGCCTCCTCTTCTTCTGGCGGCGCTGTTTCTTGCGCTGCTGCTGGCGCTTCTGGCGTTTTTCCGCGGAGCGCTGCGCGCGCGCCATGCGCCGGTTGCCGGTACCGGGACCGAGTCCCGCAAGGGCTTCCGCGGGCAGGGATCCGGGCATTCCCGGCGGTCCGCCGCCGAACATCTGTCCGATCCCGGGGATGCGGCTCAGCAGGCCGGGTCCCGCCTGGCCGACCTGGGCCATCAGCTCGCGCATCGCGCCGAAGCGCTCCAGCAGTTCGCGCAGATCGCTCAGGCTCGTGCCGGAACCCCGGGTCACGCGCTCCTGGCGCGAGCGCTCGTTCAGCAGCTCGACCTGCGCGCGCTCGCGCGGAGTCATCGACAGGATCATCGCCTCGGTGCGCTTGAGCTGTCCGGGGTCGACCTGCGTCCCCTCGGGCATCATGTCGCCCATGCCGGGCATCTTCTCCATCAGCTCCGACAGCGGCCCCAGCTTGCCGATCGTCCGCAGCTGCTTGAGGAAGTCCTGCAGGCTGAAATCGCCTTGCAGAAGCTTGCGCGCCTCTTCCTCGGCGGTCTCTTCGTCGACGACCTGCTCGAAGTCCTGCATCAGCCCGACGACGTCGCCCATGCCGAGAATGCGCGAGGCCAGGCCCTCGGGGCGGAAGCCCTCGAGTCGGTCGAGGTCCTCGCCGGTGGTGATCCAGCGGATCGGCACGCCGGTCGCCTCGCGGATGGCCAGCGCGGCCCCGCCGCGCGAGTCGCCGTCGAGCTTGGTGAGAATCAGGCCGTCGAGCGCGAAGCGCCGGTGGAAGCCGCGTGCGACGTTGACGGCTTCGCGCCCCGCCATCGCGTCGCACACCAGCGCCACGTGCTCGGGCTTCGCGCGCTCCGCGATCCGCTCCAGTTCCCCCATCAGCGCGTCGTCGATCTGCAGACGGCCGGCGGTGTCCAGGATGACGCTGTGCAGGCCGCTGGCGCGGGCGTGTTCGACGGCCTCGGCGCAGATCGCGGCGGCGTCGTCGCCGTCGCGGGCGAAGACCTCCACTCCGGCGCGTTCGCCCAGCACCCGGAGCTGCTCCCGGGCGGCCGGACGGTGCACGTCGGCCGCGACCAGCAGCGGACGCTCGCCCTGCTTTTTCAGGTGCAGCGCCAGCTTGGCCGCGGTGCTGGTCTTGCCCGTGCCCTGCAGGCCCACCAGCATCAGGCTGCGGGTGCCCGAGTCGATCGGGGCGATCGGAGCCTCCTCGCCCATCAGCTCCACCAGCTCGTCGAAGCACGCCTTGGTGAAGTGGTCTCCCGGCGAGACCTCGAGCCCATCGCCGCCGCCGGCGACCAGCCGCACGCGCTCGCCCAGGCAGCGCTGCGTCACCCGCTCCAGGAAGCCTCGTACGATCTCCAGATCGACGTCGGCCTCGAGCAGCGAGCGCCGGACTTCGGACAGCGCCCCGGCGACGTTCCGCTCGTCGAGCTCCGCGACTCCGCCCAGCTTGTGGCGCGCCTGGCGGAAGCCTCGAGTCAGGGTCTCGAGCATGGCGCCACGGTAGCGCGTCCCGGCTCGGCCGGCCCGGAGAGCCCTTCTGCTAGAGTACGGCCCCGCCGCAGGGGGGCGGCACGGGAGAGTTCTGATTTGGCGACGAACATCCAGGCCGAGATGACCGGGACGGTCTTCCGCATCGAGACCCGCGTGGGTGCGGACGTCGAGGAGGGCGAGGAACTGCTTCTGCTCGAATCGATGAAGATGGAGATTCCGGTCGAAGCCCCGCGGAACGGCCGCGTGGCGCAGATTCCGGTCGCAGAGGGCCAGGCGGTGGAAGAGGGCGACACCCTCGTCGTGCTGGACTGAGAGAGTCCGGGGAGGAAGCGAAGATGGGACTTCTGGAGGGCAAGGTAGCCGTCATCACGGGCGCCGGAGGGGGCCTCGGCCGCGCGCACGCGCTGCTCTTCGCGCAGGAGGGCGCCCGGGTGGTGGTGAACGATCTGGGCGGGGCGCGCGACGGCCGCGGAGGCGGACAGGCGATGGCCGACCAGGTCGTGGGCGAGATCCGGGCGGCCGGCGGCGAGGCGGTCGCGAACTACGCCTCGGTCTCGACGCCCGAGGGCGGCGAGGACATCTGCCGGACGGCGCTGGAAGCCTTCGGACAGGTCGACATCCTGGTCAACAACGCCGGCATCCTGCGCGACAAGACGCTGGTCAAGACCGAGCCCGATGACTGGGACGCCGTGGTGGAGGTGCACCTGCGCGGCACCTACTGCGCGACGCGGCCGATCTTCACCCACATGAAGGAGCGCGGCGAGGGCGGGGTGATCGTCAACACCTCCTCGACCTCCGGCCTGATCGGCAACTTCGGGCAGTGCAACTACGGCGCGGCCAAGGCGGGCGTCGCGGGCTTCACGCGCTGTCTGGCGCTCGAGGGCCGCAAGTACGGCATCCGGGTGTGGGGACTGGCCCCGGTCGCCTTCACCCGCCTGACCTCCGACCTGATGGGCGGCGAAGAGAACGATCAGGCCCGCGAGGCCCTAGATCCCGGCCGCGTCTCCCCGGTGGTGCTGTACATGTGCAGCGAACTCTCCGGCGACAAGACGGGCAAGTTCCTGTACGCGGGGGGACAGCGCGTGGCGGAGATGAAGATCGTGGGTCCGGACGGAATGAGGACCCAGCCGGGACAGCGCTTCTCGGCGCTGGACATCGCCAACAGCGAAGACGCGATCTTCCTGCCCGACGATCAGGGCTTCGACATGGGGGCGTGAGCGGGCGCCGAAATATTCCGCGACCGGGCCCGCCCGCGGTGCGTTAGCCTCACGGCATGACCTCCGACCCCTATTCCTCGATGACGCCCCGCTTCAACTGGTGGGCGGAGCGTTTCGGGCGGCGATTCTTCGGCCGTTTCCAGCTCGCCGAGGGGGACGTCAAGCAGCTCCGTGACCTGGAGGAGCGCGGCGCCGTGGTGTACGTGATGCGCTACGGCTCGCGGCTGGACTACTTCCTTTTCAACTGGCTGTTCGCGGTCGCCGGCGTGCGGCCTTCGGCGGGCGCCAACGGAATCCGCTTCTACTACTACCGGCCGCTGCTCGAGGCGGTCCGGCTGTGGCTGGCGCGGCTGGGCGAGCGTCTGAGGCTGGGGCGCGGAGGCGCGCGAGACAAAGGACGGGAGCGCACCTGCGAGGCGATTCGGGCCGGGGGCTCGGCCTTCCTCTTCCTGCGCACCGACAAGATTCCCTCGGCCCTCACGCCCCGCCGCTGGGCGCTGCGCAGCGGGCGCTCGGAGACCGATTACCTGCACGAGATCGTCGCCACCTGCTTCGACACCGAGGCGACGGTTTCGCTGGTGCCGCTGGCGCTGTTCTGGCGCAAGGGGACCAAGCCCACGCGGCCGTTCCTCGACCTGTTCTACGGCGGCCCGCAGCGGCCGCGCAGCTTCGTCAAGCTGGTTTCGTTCCTGTTCAACTACCGCAACCTGGCGGTGCGCGTCGGAACTCCGATCGACCTGCGCGGGTTCGTCGACCGGCGGCGAGGGGAGGGTCCGCAGCGGGTCGTCCGGCAGGTGCGGCGCTCCCTGCTGATCTTCCTGCGCCGCGAGGAGAAGCCCGTGGTGGGCTCGGCGCTGCGCACCTTCCAACGCGTGCACGGCGCCGTGCTCGACGACCCCGAGGTGCGCGACGCGGTGGAGCTGGAGGCGCGCCGGACGCGCGAGAGCCGGGTGCGGGTGAGGGATCGCGCGTCGCGGCAGTTGCGGGAGATCGCCGCGCATCCGAGCCCGACCATGCTGGCCTTCCTGGCCCTGGTCGCCGGCTGGGTGATGGGACGGCTGTTCACGCGCTTCGAGGTTCACGGCTTCGAGCGCGTCGTCGACGCGGCCAAGCTGCACCCGCTGATCCTGCTCCCCAACCACCGCAGCCACTTCGACTACGTGATCCTGTCCTGGCTCTTCTACCGGCGACACATGGTCCCGCCCCACGTGGCGGCGGGAAAGAACCTGTCGTTCTGGCCGCTCGGGCCGCTGTTCCGCCGCGCCGGGGCGTTCTTCCTGCGGCGAGACTTCGCCGGGGACCGGCTGTACACGGCGGTCTTCCGCGCCTACGTGCAGCTGCTGATCAAGGACGGCGTCACTCAGGAGTTCTTCATCGAGGGCACGCGCTCGCGCACCGGCAAGACGCTCCAGGCCCGGCTGGGATTGCTGCGGATGGTGATGGAAGCCTACGCGCGCGGCGCCCGGCGCGAGCTCTACGTGGTGCCGGTCGGATTCACCTACGAGCGCCTGGTGGAGGAATCCTCGCTCAGCGAGGAGCGGCGGGGAGCGTCCAAGTCCGCCGAGAGCCTGTTCGGGCTGTTGCGGGCCCGATCGCTGCTGCGCAATCGCTTCGGCGCGGTGACGGTCCGCTTCGGGGAGCCTCTGCCCCTGTCCCAGGCGGTCGAACTGACTCCCGGCGCGGCGGACTCGGCGCCGCGCCTGGACCTGCGGCGGGCCACCCGCGAACTGGGGCTGCGCGTCTGCAGGGAGATCAACCGGCTGGTCACCGCCCAGCGCTCGGCGGTCGCCTCGGCCGCGCTGCTCGGGGCTCCGGGCGCGGCGCTGAGGCGCGGCGCGTTCCGAGAGAGTGTGGTCGAGACCTGCGCCATGCTGGAGTTCCTCGACGTGCCGTTTTCGGAGCCCCTGCAGGCCTGCCTGCAGGAGGAACGGGCGGACTCCGCGGTCGATCCGCTGCTGCAGGCCGAGCGCGTGGAGTTGAACCGCTCTGCGGTCGAAGACCTGCTCTGCGTGCGGGCGGGGGCGCGCGACACCCTCGACTACTACCGCGCCCCGCTGACCCCCGCCCTGGTCTGGCCCGCGGCGCTGGCGCTGGCGCTTCAGGAACCCGGGGAGAGCGGCGAAGTCCTGCGCAGCGCCTCGGCCTGGCTGGACCTGCTGGAGCTCGAGTACTTCCCGTCCGCCGGACGCGCCCGCGACCAGCGCCTGAACCGCGTGGTCGAGTACCAGCGCGGGCGGGGCTGGCTGGAGAGGGACGCGGCCGGACGGCTGGCCGCCGCCCCCGCCGGCTGGCCCTGGCAGGCGTACTGGATCGCGCAGATCCGCCCGGTGATGGAGGCCTACGCGGCGCTCTTCGACGCTGTCGCCCTGCGCGAAGGACGCGGGACGCGGGCCGCGCTGGTCGAGGCCGCCGGCGAGCTGCAGAGCGAGCGCCTGAGCCTGGCCGAGGCGCGCCACTCCGAGGGCCTCTCGCCGGTGACCGGCGGCAACGCCCTGGACTGGCTGGTGCGCGAGGGGATCCTGGAATCGGACGTCGAGACGCGGGCCGGCGACGCCGTGCTGAGCCGGGGTCCGCGCTGGGCGGAGCTGGCGGAACACCGGGGGCGGCTGGCGGCCGCCCTGGGGAGCCGATAAGCTCGCCGCCCCGATCGGGGGAGGAGGCCGGAATGGCTCTGGGGGCGCGGCGCTCTCAAGACGGCACGCAGGTGCTGCGCTTCGGGTTTCCCAAGGGATCCCTGCAGGAAGCCATGGCCGCGCTTTTCGAGCGCGCCGGCTACTCGATGACGTTCCCCGAGCGCTCGCTGTACCCCGGCGTCGACGACCCGGAGTTGGAGTGCGTGCTGATCCGCGCGCAGGAGATGGCGCGCTACGTGGAGCAGGGCGTGCTCGACGCCGGCATCACCGGCCACGACTGGGTGGTCGAGAACCGCGCCAAAGTCACCGAGATCGCCGATCTGAAGTACTCCAAGCAGAGCTTCCGCCCGGTGCGCTGGGTGCTCGCGGTGCCCGAAGACTCCGCGATCCGCGGCCCGGCCGACCTGGAGGGCAAGCGCATCGCCACCGAGGCCGTCGGGCTGGTGCGGCGCTGGCTGAAGCAGCAAGGCGTCAAGGCGACGGTCGAGTTCTCCTGGGGGGCGACCGAGGTCAAGCCCCCGCTGCTGGCCGACGCCATCGTCGACGTCACCGAGACCGGTTCCTCGCTGCGCGCCAACAAGCTGCGCATCGCCGCCACGCTGATGGAGAGCACGCCGCGCCTGATCGTGAACCGCAGCGCCTACCGCGACCCCTGGAAGCGCCGCAAGCTAGACCGCATGGCGATGATGCTCACCGGCGCCACCGCCGCCGAGGGCAAGGTCGGGCTGATGCTGAACTGCCCCAATCAGCGCCTGAGCAAGGTGATCGAGCTGCTGCCCGCGCTGGCCTCTCCGACCGTCTCGCCGCTCGCCGACGGCAAGATGGTCGCGGTCATCACGGTCGTCGAGGAGAAGATCGCGCGCGAGCTGATCCCGGACCTGGTGGAAGCCGGCGCCAGCGGCGTGGTCGAGTTCGCGATCAACAAGATCGTGTCCTGAAGCTTCGCCCCCGCGGGCGCCGCTATTGGCCATCGGCGGGCTCGGGGGTGCCGAGGGGGAAGCGGGCCGCTACGCCGCCGTCGACCAGCAGCATCTGGCCGCTGACGTAGGCGGACATGGGAGAGGCGAAGAAGAGCACCGCCTGGGCGATGTCGTCGGGGGAGCCGGCGCGCCCCAGCGGGGTGGCGCGGCGCACGGCCTCGAGCTGTTCGTCCATGGCGCCGGAAACGGCGGCGGTCTGCACGGCGCCGGGAGAAACGGCGTTGCAGCGGATGCCGTGCGGGCCGCACTCCAGGCAGAGCGACTTGGTCAGGTGGATCAGGCCGGCCTTGGCGGCGCCGTAGGCGGAGTGGTTGGGGGCGCCGAACACGCCGCTGATCGAGGTGATGTTGACGATCGACCCGCCCGCGCCCCGCTCGATCATCGCCGGGATGACGGCCCGGCACATCAGGAAGACGTAGCGAAGATTGATCTCGACGATCCGGTCCCAGTCGTCCACCTGCCAGCGCACCAGCGGACGCCACGGCGCGTGCGCGTGCATTCCGCCCGCCACGTTGACCAGCGCGTCGACCTGCCCGAAGGCGCCGAGGGTGGCGTCGAGGATCGCGGGCGCCGCGGACGCGTCGCGCAGGTCGGCCGTGACCGGCAGCGCGGCCCCGCCGGCCGCCTCGATCTGCGCGCAGACGTCGGTGGCCCGGTCCGGCTCGATGTCGACCACGGCGACCGACGCCCCGGCGCCGGCCAGCAAGCGCGAGATGCGGGCGCCGATGCCCGCGCCGCCTCCGCCGGCGACGATCGCCGTCTTTCCCGCCAGCAATCCCTGCGCAGACATGCGCCTCCAGCCTACCACCGCCCCGGCCGCGCGCGGGCGACCGCCCGGGCAGGCGGCCGCGGACGGCCCGCCCCGACACCGGATCGAGCTTGGGCGCGGCCCGCCTGCGGTAGACTCGCGCGCGTGGCGGATCCGGAGACGGCCGGGCGTTTTTTCGGGCGGCGAATCATCGCGGCGGCGTTTCTGATCCAGGCGGTGGCGCTGGCTTGCACCTTCAGCGCCTACGGACTCTTCCTGGAGCCGATCGAGGCCGAGTTCGGCGCCACGCGGGCGCAGACGCTGCTCGGGCTCTCGATCCTGAATCTGGTGGTGACGGCTCTCGGCCCGCTGATCGGCTGGGCCATCGACCGCGGCCCGCTACGGCCGCTGATGATTGCCGGCGCGCTGCTGCTGGCGGGCGGCTTCGCGCTGCTCGCGCGGGCGACCGAGCTCTGGCAGCTCACGCTGGCGCTGGGCCTGTGCGTGGGCAGCGGCGTGGCCCTGGTGGGACCGCTGCCGTCCACGACCCTGATCGCCAACTGGTTCGTCCGGCGTCGCGGCACCGCGCTGGGGGTCGCCGCCACGGGCGTGACGGCTGCGGGCGTGTTCATGCCGCCGCTGACCGCGGGAATGATCGAGAGTCTGGGCTGGCGCGGCACGCTGCAGATCTACGGCGCGCTGTGCGCCGGGCTGCTGATCCCGGTGATCTGGGCGCTGGTGATCAAACGCCCGGAGGACGTCGGGCAGCACCCCGACGGAGACGCGCGGTCGGCTGCGATTCCCGGCGAGGCGGCCGCCCCGGGAGGCTCGCTGCGCGAGTTCCTGGGCCAGCCGAACTTCTGGCTGCTCGGGCTGGTCTTCGGGCTCGCCTTCAGCGGTACGGCGACGTTCATCAGCAACGCCGTGCCGCTGGCGCGCAGCCTGGGCGCCGACACGCAGAGCGCCTCCTACGTCCTGTCCTGCGTGGCGTTCTGCTCCCTGCTGGGCAAGCTGCTTTTCGGCACGCTGGTCGACCGGATCGAACGGCGCGCCGCGATGTGGCTGTCACTGGGGCTGCAGATCTGTGCCTGGGGGGTCTTCCTGAGCGAGCCCGGCTACGCCCTGCTGCTGGCCGCCTCGGCCCTCTGGGGCCTGACCATGGGCGGGCTCTGGCCCATGCACGGGGCGCTGCTGGGGGCGGTGTTCGGGCGCGCCACGTTCGGGCGGGCGATGGGTCTGGGGGGCTTCGTGATGCTGCCGCTCAGCGGCGGGATCCCGCCGCTGGCGGGGCACGTCTACGACCTGACCGGCAGCTACACCACCATGCTGGCGCCTTTCATCGGCGTCTACGCACTGTCGGCCGCGCTGCTGGCCTTCGTGCGCCTGCCCGGCCACGGCCCGGGCGCCCGGGCGGCGACGGCCGAGCCCAGCGCGGCCTGACGGCGAGGGCGCTTGGGCCTTATGGGCGCCGGAGCGCTCGGCGGCCCGTCAGCTCTTGCCGAAAACCGGGTCGCGCTTCTGCTGGAAAGCCTGGACGGCCTCGGCGTGGTCCGGATGGGTGATCGAGACCTCTTCCATCGACAGCGAGAGCGGCATGATCAGGTTGGAGGCGAACTTGAGCCACTTGTTGATGGGCACCTTGGAGGCCATGATCGCGTACTGGGGCCCGGCGGCGAGCCTGCGCGCCAGCTCCAGCGCCCGGTCCAGCAGCTCTTCGTCTTCGACCACGAAGCCCACCAGGCCCATGCGCTCCGCCTCTTCGGCGCCGAAGCGCTCGCCCGTCATCATGTAGTACTTGGCGCGGGCGGCGCCGATCAGCATGGTCCACATCAGCTGCCCGCCGTCGCCGGCGCTCATGCCCATGCGCACGTGCGTGTCGCCGAAGACGGCGCTGCGGCCCGCGATCACCACGTCGCTGAGCAGCGCGACGGTGGCGCCGAGTCCGAGCGCGTAGCCGTTGACGGCGCTGATCACGGGCTTCTCGCAGTCGAGCATGTTGTCGACGATCATGCGCGACAGCCGCATGCCGTTGAGGTACTCGGGGTTCTTGAAGCCCGGCTCGGGGCTGAAGTCGCCGCCGGCGCAGAAGGCGCGCCCCGCGCCCGTGAGCAGCAGCACCTTGGAGTCCGGGTCGGAGTCGAAATCCTGCGGCAGCCGGCTGTACTCGACCATCATCGAGCCGCCCATGGCGTTGAGCCGGTCGGGCCGGTTCAGCGTGGCCAGGACCACGCCGTCGTCGTGCTTTTCGATCTGGATCGCCTGATAGTCGCCGGGCTCGAGCATGGCCGAAGCGTTCTCCCGTGTCGGTGCAGCGCGGATCTTACGCGAATCCGCTCCCACGGGGATGGGCGGCCTCTGCCCGCGCCGCCGCCAGTTCCGCGCGTACGCTTGACGCGCCCAGCAGGGAGTGGACCGCGCCCCAGACCTTGGAGAGACCGACGATCAGCAGCGCGTAGCCCAGGGCGTGGGCGCCGTAGGCGGGCTGGAGCGCGTCGCTGAGGATGCCGACCAGCAACGGGCCGAAGCCCATGCCGATGAAGTTCAGCACGAAGAGCAGCACCGCCGACGCCATCGTCCGCAGGCGCAGGCCGACCAGGCCCTGGGTGACCGCGTAGGTCGGCCCGCCCCAGAAGCCGCCGAAGAGCGCCGCCGGGACGTAGCTCGCCAGCGCCCAATACGGATTGTCCAAGGTCAAAAACAGGATCAGGAAGGGCGCCGTGGCGAAGCCGCCGATCGCCGGGACCCACATCTGCCAGCGCGCGTCGCGTCGCGCGCCCCAGTCGCCGAGCAGGCCGCCGGCGGCGCCCGCGATTCCCGCGATCGGCCCCAGCGTCATCCCCACCTGGGTCGCGCTGAGCCCGTGGACGCGGATCAGGAAGGTCGCGGCCCAGGCCAGGAAGCCGTACGACGCGAAGTTGTACAGCGCCGTGGCCAGACAGATGTGGCGGTAGGTCCGCAGGCCGGCCAGGCGGCGCAGGGCCTCGCCCAACGGCGGCTGCCCTCCCTCGTCGGGGCGGCCCTCGCTCAGCCCGCGCGGCGGTTCCCGCAGCCCCAGGCGCACCACCAGCGCCATCCCCACGCCCGGCAGGCCGACGGCGAAGAAGGTCGCGCGCCAGCCGTAGGTGTCGCTCAGCCAGCCGCCCGCGAACAGCCCCAGCAGAATCCCCAGGCTCGCGCCCATGTTGTAGACCGACAGCGCGGTGGCGCGGCGCTGGGGCGGGAAGTAGTCCGAGATCAGCGAGTGGGCCGGGGCGTGCCCGCGGCCTCTCCCACCCCGACCGCCACGCGCGCGGCCGCGAGCTGGACGAACGAGCGCGCCAGGCCGCAGGCGGCGGTGGCGCTGCTCCACAGCACCAGACCGATCGAGATCACGTTGACGCGCGAGCCGCGGTCGGCCCAGCGCGCGATCGGGATGCCCGCGGTGCTGTAGAAGAGCGCGAAGGCGAAGCCGGTCAGGAAGCCCAGCGCCTTGTCCGAGACGCCGAGTTCCCGCTTGATGGGTTCGAGCAGGATCGCCAGGATCTGGCGGTCCAGCAGGTTGACCGCGTACACGCAGAACAGCACTCCCAGCGCCCAGCGCGCGTAGGCGGGCGAGGCGCCGCGGCCGGTCGCGTCCGGGCTACTCAAGCCGGGGCACCAGTTCGCCCTGGAAGCGCTCGAGCTGCTCCAGATAGTGGTCCAGCGACTCGGAGCGGAAGCGGACATGGATGCAGGTCGCTCCGGCCTCGCGCGTGCGGCGTACCAGGTCCAGCATCGCCTCGGTCTGGCCCGGCCGGGTGAGGTCGAGCGTCTCGGGCAGTCCGAGCGCGACGTCCAGCGGCGCCTCGCGCTCGCGCCACTCAGGCCAGTCGCGGGCGCGGGCGAGCAGCGCGCCGATCTCCGCCAGCGTCAGGCCGAACGGATCCCAGCCGTCGCCGGCCGCCAGCGCTCGCCGCAGCGAGCGGGGCGAGCGGCCGCCGAGCCAGATCGGCAGCCGGCGCCGCGGCGAGCAGGGGTCGATGATGAAGTCGTCGAACGCGAAGTGCGGA
Organism: Pseudomonadota bacterium; assembly: GCA_021295775.1. GTDB lineage: Bacteria > Myxococcota_A > UBA9160 > SZUA-336 > SZUA-336 > JAGWBS01. Next base: position 66,426 of record JAGWBS010000017.1, read on the forward strand.
CCGGCGTAGCGCGGCAGGCGCTCGCCCCAGGCGCTGCGCAGGGCGGCGAT
>JAGWBS010000018.1:0-32749 GCA_021295775.1 Pseudomonadota bacterium
TCTCGGCCCAGGGCTACGCCGTCTTCGTCATCGACTACTACCTGCCCCGCGGCTTCACCCGCGAGATCGACTACATGCTGCGGGTGTTGTCGGTCACCGAGTTCGACGCGGCCGCGGACGCGTATGGCGCGCTTCGGCTGCTCCGCACCCATCCGGCGATCGATCCCGAGCGCATCGGGGTGGCGGGCTTCTCCTACGGCGGCATGGCCGTCCGCGTCGCCATGGACCAGAGGGTCGCGGACGCGCTGTTGCCGGGACAGCCCGGATTCGCCGCCCACGTCGACTACTACGGCCCCTGTTTCCAGAAGTTCAACACCCCGGAGGCCACGGGCGCGCCGCTGCTCACCCTGCGCGGGACCGAGGACGCATCTAACGAGCTTTCCGCCTGCCTGCGCCGCGAAGACGAGCTGCGCGCGCTCGGAGTCGAGGTGGAAGCCCACGTCTACCCGGGCGCCGGGCATGCCTGGGAAAACACCGAGCCCCGGCACCTCTCCGCGGAGTCTCCCTACGTCACGGGCTGCGAATTCGACTACGACCCCCAGGGACGCCCGGTGAGTCGTGGCCGGTTCCTGGTCGACCTGCCACTGGACACTCCCCGCGAAGAGCGCATCGCGGCCCGGCTGTCGACCGGGGGGGCCTTGGGCGACTGCGTCCGCTCCGGCTACATAGTGGGCCGCGACGAGGAGACCCAGGCCCAGTCGGACGCCGCTCTGCTGGCGTTCCTGGAGCGGGTGCTGTGAGCCGACCCGCGCCAGCCCGCGCCGCCTAGCGGCCGTGGGTCAGATACCCCGGCCCTTCGTCCCCCAGGAAGTCCTCGCGCGGCGGGCTGAAGACGTCCATCACCCGCGCGTCCTCCAGGACCTCCGCGTCGTGCGGGGTGTCGGGAGGGATCACGCGGATGTCGCCCGGTCCCAGCGCCACCTCTTCGCCGGCGATGTTCATCTTCAGGCGTCCGGATTCCACCACCACGACCTGTTCGTGGGGGTGGCGGTGCATCGCCACGTAGCCGCCCCGCGCGAACTCCCAGCGCACCAGCATCAGCTTCTCGCCCCATACCATGCGCCGACGGATGTGATCCGAGATCCGCTCGCTGGGAAGCGCGTCCCAGCGCGTCGTCTCTCCCATGCGCTCTCCTCCGTTGCGGTCCGGGCCCCGATCTCCCGGCGGACTGAGGTTCAACCCGAGCTGCCCGCCGCGGCCTCGCGGCGGCCCGCGATCCGGCCGATCAGCACCGCGGTGCCGATCACCAGCGGAAATCCGCTCATGGAGTAGACGCCGCCGAAAAGCGCGAGTTCGAGGCTCTGGAACGAAGCCAGCGCCACGATCATCGCCAGGCCGAGGTTGCGGGCCGAGAACTCGATCAGGAAAGTGAAGCGGTCGCGGAGATCCAGCCGAAGCAGCGTGGCGATCCCCCAGCCGAGGCCCATCGCGCAGACGGTCCAGACCAGCGCGGCCAGCGCGCTGCGGCCGAACGCCGCTCCCGAGGGCAGGTCCGAGGAACCGGTCATCACGCCGAGGACGGTCAGCGCGACGATTCCGACGATCGCGATGCGATTGGCCCACTGGATGTAGCGCGCCGCCGAGTCCGGCCTCCAGGCCCGGATCCGCATGCCCAGCAGGATCGGCAGCAGCAGGTAGAGCACGAGCTGGCCGGCGACCTCCAGGAACGGAACGCGGACCTCGGCCGCGTCGCCGAGGAACAGGTGCATGCTCAGCGCGGTCAGGCCGGGGATCGTCAGCACCGCCAGCACCGAGGACACCGCCGTCAGAGTGACGGAGAGCGCCACGTGCCCCCGGGCGACGGCCGTCAGCACGTTGGAGAGCGCCGCGCCCGGCGCCGCCGCGAGCAGCACCGCGCCCACCCCGAGCATGGGTTCGATTCCGAACAGATAGACGATGGCGGCGGCCATCGCCGGCAGAAACAGGATCTGCCCGGCCGTGCCCGCGACCACCGCCCGCGGGACCTCCAGGACGCGCCGGAAATCCGCCACCGAAAGCTGCAGGCCCACCACGATCATCAGCGCGAAGAGGATGGCCGGGCCGAGAATCTGACTCCACGCGGATTCCATGCGGAGGCAAGCCTACGCGGCGCGGCGGACGCGGCGCAAACTCGCCCCCGGATCGAGACTCTCCACCGGATCCGCGCGCATCGCCCCGAATCGAGGCTCTCGGGTATCCTCGCCGCTCCCCGTCCGCGGGGCGAACGCCGCGGGGGCCGGAGGCCAGAGAATGTCCAAGGGACTGTGGAAGTACGCCGAAGAGGCTCCGTCGAAGCTGTCGCTGGTGGATCCCGACGGCCGCCACTGGAGCCGGGCGGAGCTGGTGAGCGAGGTCAACCGCACCACGCACGGACTGAGAGCGCTGGGCCTGGCCCCGGGAGACTCGGTCGCGATCTGCAGCCCGAACTGCGCCGAGTACTACCTGATCCACTTCGCCTGCCAGCAGTCGGGCCTGTACCTGACGCCCATCAACTGGCATCTCTCCCCGCCCGAGATCGCCTACATCGTCGAGGATTCGGAGGCCAAGGCGTTCGTGGGCCACGCGCGCATCGAGGCCAACGCCGCCGTCGCCGAGCAGATTTCGGTCCCCCCCCAGGCGCGCATCGCCGTGGGAGGCCTGGAGGGCTTTCGCGACTTCGCCGGCCTAACCGAGGACCAGCCCGATACGCGCCCCGACGAGCGCACCGCGGGCAACGTGATGAACTACACCTCCGGGACGACCGGAAACCCCAAGGGCGTGCGGCGTCCTCTCCCGGGCGTCGACCCGGACCAGCTTGCCGGCGCCATGACCGGGCTGCTGATGCTGTTCGGCATCCAGCCGGAGGCCGACAACGTCCACCTGGTGGGCTCGCCGCTCTACCACACGGCGGTGATCATGTGGTCGCAGGCTTCGTTCCATCACGGGCACACGGTGGTGCTGATGGACAAGTGGCTGCCCGAGCCCTGTCTCCACCTGATCGACCGCCATCGGGTGACCACCACCCACATGGTTCCGACTCAGTTCCACCGCATGCTCGGCCTGCCCGAAGAGGTGCGCGCCCGCTACGACTGCTCTTCGACCCGCCACATGGTGCACGCGGCGGCGCCCTGTCCGCCCGAGGTCAAGCGCCGCATGATCGAATGGTGGGGCGAGTCGATCTGGGAGTACTACGCGGCCACCGAGGGCGGGGGCACGATGGTCTCGCCGCGGGAGTGGCTGGAACACCCGGGGACGGTCGGCCGGCCCTGGCCCGGCGCCGACGTGCGCGTCTTCGACGAAGAAGGGCGGGAAGTCCCGCGGGAGGAGCGCGGCACCATCTACTTCAAGGTGCCCGACACGGGCGACTTCGAATACAAGGGCGACCGCGCCAAGACGCGCAAGAACCGGCTCCGCTGCGAGGCGGGCGAGTTCTTCACGGTCGGCGACGTCGGCTACTTCGACGCGGACGGATACCTCTTCCTGTCCGACCGCAAGATCGACATGATCATTTCCGGCGGCGCCAACATCTACCCGGCCGAGATCGAGAACGTGCTGCTCTCGCACCCCAAGGTCGGCGACGCGGCGGTCTTCGGGATTCCCCACGAGGACTGGGGAGAGGAGGTCAAGGCGGTGGTCGAACCGGCCACTGGAGTGCAGCCCGGCGACCCGCTGACCGACGAACTGATGGCCTTCGTCGGGGACCGGCTGGCCAAGTTCAAGTGGCCGCGCTCGATCGACTACACCGACGCCCTACCGCGAGACCCCAACGGCAAGCTCTACAAGCGCCGCCTGCGCGACCCCTACTGGGAAGGGCGCGAACGGCGCATCTGAGGCGGCCGGCCGAGCGCCACGGCCGGGGCGCGCCGGCCGTTCAGCCCGGGCGTTCGGGGTCGGTTTCGGAGAAGACCCGCTCCAGGATCGGCTCGGGCTCGGTCCAGCCGGTCTCGTCCTGGACCTCCCGGCAGCGCGCCAGGATGGGGCCGAAGCCCGGGCCCGGTTCGATCCCGCGCGCGATCAGGTCCCGCCCTCGGACGACGTCCGGCACCGCCTCCCGGCTGACGGTCAGCTCGCGGGCGATCTCCAGGAAGCGGTCGCCGGCCTCGAAGCGCCGCGCCAGCGCGTCGGGCGTGGTCCGGCCCAGGTGGTCGGAGCGCGCCACGCGCGCCAGCTCTTCGAGCGTGGCGCCGGCGGCGGCCAGCTTGCGGGCCAGCCGGCGATAGGCCTTCGGCCCGGCGGCGTTCTTGACGTACAGCGCGGGAGCGAGGTGGTAGCGCACGAAGGCCGCGACGCGCCCGGTCAGCGCGGCCGGCGCGCGCATTCGCTCCAGGAAGGCGCGCGCCGGCGCGACGCCTTCCACGTCGTGCGCCAGCGAGCGGATGCGTCCGTCGCTGTGCGCGGTGGTGGACGGCTTGCCGAAGTCGTGGCAGAGCGCGCCGAACATCACGCCCAGGTCCTCGTCGTCCCGGCCCTGCCGCAGGCGCGCCGCCTCGTCGACCACGAGCTGATTGTGGACCCAGACATCCCCCTCGGGATGCCATTGCGGGTCCTGGGGCACGCCCACCAGCCGCTCGAGTTCGGGGAAGAAGCGCAGCAGGCTCGTCTCGCGCAGCAGCTCCAGCCCCAGCGACGGGCGCACGCCCTTGAGCAGCAGCTTGCGGAACTCCTCGTAGATGCGCTCGGCCGCCAACTCGCCCAGGTCGAGCGCCGCGCACTCGCGCAGCAGCTCGGCGTCCGCCCGCATCTCGAAGCGCGCCGCGAACTGCGCCACGCGCAGACCGCGCAGCGGGTCCTCGGCGAAACGGGCCGGGTCGGTGGCGCGCAGCACCCCGCGCTCCAGATCGTCCCGGCCCGCGTGCGGATCGACGATCTCGCCCGTGAGCGGGTCGAGGGACATGCTGTTGATGGTCAGGTCGCGGCGGCGGGCGGCCTCGGCGAAGCTCAGCTCCGGATCGCACTCCACGTCGAATCCCCGGTGCCCGGCCCCGACCTTGCTGTCCCGGCGCGGCAGCGAGAAATCCACGTCGATCTCCCGCAGGCGAAGCACCCCGAAGGCGCGGCCGATCTCGACCACCCGCCCGTAGCGCGAGAGGATCCTGCGCAGCTCGGCGAGCGGCAGGCCGAAGACCTCGACGTCGACGTCCTTGGGGTCTTCGCCCCGCAGCCGGTCGCGCACGTAGCCGCCCACGATCAGCGCACGTCCCCCGGCGGCGCCGACGGCGCGGCAGATCTCGATCACCCGCGGCTCGATCACGGCCTCGACCCCCTCGCCTGGGCGAGCGAACGTAGCGCTCTTTCGCCCCGCCCAGCTACCCGCCGCTTGACCGCGGCGACCTCTCTTCCCGAACATGGCGCGCCCGCGAACCCCGCGGCGGAGGATTCAGCCCATGGGACGACTCGAAGGACGCAGCGTGCTGGTCACGGGCGCGGCGTCGGGGATCGGTCTGGAATGCGTCCGGCGCTTCGCCGATGAGGGCGCCAACGTCGCCGGCTTCGACCTGAACGAGCCCGAGGGCGACGCCTGGGAGCGGGCCACCGCCGAAGCGCCGGGCGAGATCTTCGTGCGCGGCGACGTGCGCGAGGAGGACTCGGTCCGGAGCTGCGTCGAGGCCGCGCTGGAGCGCTTCGGCTCGCTCCAGGGACTGGTCAATTCCGCCGGCGTGGCGGGAGGAGGCGCGGTCCATGACCTGGATTCCAAGCACTGGGACTGGGTGATGGACGTGAACCTCAAGGGCACCTTCCTGTTCTGCAAGCACGTCGCGCGGGCCATGCTGGCTTCGGGCGGGGGCTCGATCGTCAACATCGCCAGCATCGAGGGCCTGATCGGCTCGCAGGGCGGCAGCGCCTACAACGCTTCGAAGGGCGGCGTGGTGCTGCTGACCCGCAACATGGCGATCGACTACGGGCGGGCGGGCATCCGGGTCAACGCCGTTTGCCCCGGCTTCATCGTCACGCCGCTGCTGGAATCGGTGCTGGGCAGCGAGGAGATGAAGCGGACCCGCGAGTTCATCACCCAGTCGCACCACCTCGGCCGGCTGGGCCGCCCCGAGGAGATCGCGGGCGCCTGCCTGTTCCTGCTCTCCGACGACGCCTCCTTCGTCACCGGCGTCGCCCTGCCGGTCGACGGCGGCATGACCTGCGGCCACAGCATGGGCCACGACCTCCCGGAGGGGTGAGCCGCCGCCCCGGCGCCGAAATCCTACTGTGGACGCCGATTCGCGATAGCGACCGAGCCGAATCCATGGCATGAACAGGGAAGTCGGTCGAATCTCGCCGCGCCGGACCGGAGCTGTTAGGAGCATGCAAACCGTCATCGGTCTCGCGACTCTTTTCGTCAGCCTCGTGGCAGCGGGAGGCGCCGCCGCAGCGTGGATCGTCCGGCGTCTCGACCGCCGTTTCAGTGCGATCGACCGACGCTTCGACGAGGCCCGGGAAGAGCGAAATCAGCTACGGGCCGAGTTGGCGCAGCTCCAGGTCGAACTGGCGAATCGCGTCTCCAGAGTCGAAGGACTGGTCGAAGGGATGTGGAAGGCGCTCGCCCTGCGCTTGGGCTCCGAGCCGCCTCCCGACTCCGGTCACTGACCGACCCTCGGCTACGGCGGGGTTCTCAGCTCCGCCCGGGGGGTGCCCAGGCGGAGCACCCCGGCCAGTCGCCCCAGCGGCGCAGCGCTTCGCCGAGGCGCTCCAGGTAGGCGTCCCGGGGGACTTCGATCACCCCCAGGCGCTCCAGGTGGGGCGAGGTGAACTGCGTGTCGAGCAGTTGGAAGCCGCCGCCGCGCAGCCATTCGACCAGCTTCACCAGGCACACCTTGGAGGCGTCCGTGCCGCCCCGCTCGGGGCGGCTGAACATGCTCTCGCCGCAGAACGCCGCCCCGACCTGCACCCCGTAGAGACCTCCCACGAGTTCTCCGTCCCTCCAGGCCTCGACGCTGTGGGCCAGTCCCATCTCGTGAAGCCGGGTATAGGCGTCGACCAGCCGTTCGTCGATCCAGGTCTCCCAGCGCCCGGGCCGCGCCGCCGCGCACTCGCGAATCACCTCGCCGAAGGCGCCGTTGGAGCGGATCTCGAAGCGCCCCGAGCGCACCGCGCGCGCCAGACTCTTCGACACCCGCAGGCCGTCGAGCGGCAGGATCCCGCGCGGATCGGGGCTCAGCCACACGACCTCGCCGCTGCGCCGGTCGACCATCGGAAAGATCCCGCGGGAGTAGGCGCGGATCAGCAGATCGGGCGTGGGGTCCTGCAGATCCATCGGCGGGGAGGGCGCGTCAGGAGACCGGCTCGCGCATGGTGACGAACTCCTCGGCAGCGGTGGGGTGGATGCCGATCGTGCGGTCGAACTGCTCCTTCGTGGCGCCCATCTTCACCGCGATGGCGATGCCCTGAATGATCTCTCCGGCGTCGGGCCCGACCATGTGGGCGCCCACCACGCGCCCGCCTCCGCGCTCCACGATCAGCTTCATCAGCGTCTGCTCGTCGCGGCCGGTGAGGGTGTGCTTGAGCGGGCGGAAGCGGCTGCGGTAGATCTCGACCTCGCCGTAGCGCTCGCGGGCCTGCGCCTCGGTCAGCCCGACACTGCCGATCGGCGGCTGGCTGAACACCGCCGACGCCACGTCGATGTGGTCGGGGCGGGTCGGGCGCCCGCCGAAGAGCGTCTCCGCAAGCGCCATGCCCTCGTGGATGGCCACCGGAGTGAGCTGAATGCGGTCGGTCACGTCGCCGATCGCCCAGATGTGGGGAACCGAGCTGCGCGAGTACTCGTCCACCACCACCGCGCCCGAGGCGTCGAGCTCCACGCCGACCTCCTCCAGACCCAGGTCGGCGGTGAGCGGCCGGCGCCCGGTCGCGTACAGGATCCGGTCGGCCTCCAGGGCCTCCCCGTCGGCCAGGATCGCCACCAGGCCGTCCGGGCCGCGCTCGATCCTCTCCACCCGCGCCTCGAAGCGCAGGTCGATGCCGCGCTTGCGCATCTCGTCCGCCAGCGTCTCGCGCACGTCGTCGTCGAAGCCGCGCAGGAACAGGGATCCGCGGTAGAGCTGCGTGGTGCGCACGCCCAGCCCGTGGAAGATGCCCGCGAACTCCACCGCGATGTAGCCGCCGCCCACGATGATCGCGCGTTCCGGCAGCCGGTCGAGGTGAAACGCCTCGTTGGAACTGATGGCGTGCTCGATGCCGGGGATGTCCGGGAAGTGGGGCCAGCCGCCCGCAGCGAGCAGCACGTTCTCGGCGCTGTAGACCTGCCCGCCGACGTCGACCCGATGCTCGTCGACCAGCCGGGCCCGGCCCTCGATGCGCTTCACCCCGGCTCCATCGAGCAGCCGGGCGTAGATGCCGTTCAGGCGCTCGATCTCCCGGTCCTTGTTGGCGAGCAGCGCCTGCCAGTCGAACGCGGGCTCGCCCACGCTCCAGCCGTAGCCCGCCGCGTCCTCGAAGTCCTCGGAGAAGTGCGCGGCGTACACGAAAAGCTTCTTGGGAATGCAGCCCACGTTCACGCAGGTCCCGCCCAGGTAGCGCTCTTCCGCCACCGCCACGCGCGCGCCGTGGCCGGCGCACATGCGGCTGGCCCGGACCCCGCCCGAGCCCGCCCCGATCACGAAGAGGTCGAAGTCGTACCCGCTCATCCTCCTATTCTCGCCTCTACCACTGTCCCGCGGAGATCCGGGGGTCGTGGAGGATCGCCCACACGTATGCCGGCCCCCGCACGAACTTGTTCAGTTTCGGGGGAGGGACCGGCAGCAGCGGATACGCCAGCTCGAAATCCGAGCGCGGGATGGCGAGCTCCGTCTGGCTCGGGAGCAGATCCTCGCCCTCGATCCGGTAAGTGAACCAGCGGCCGCCGTGCGTCTTGAAGAACGCGCGCTCGTGGGCGGCGATGCGCTCCCAGACCGGATCGAACTCCGCCATGCACTCGGCTCCGCCTTCAGGACAGGAAGATGCGGTACGCGGGGTTGTCGGTTTCCTCCCGATAGGAGTAGCCAACCTCGTCCAGGAATTGCCGGATTCTGGCGGCGTCGCCGGCGTTGTGCTGCAGTCCGGCGAGCACCCGGCCGACCGCCGCGCCGTGGTTGCGGTAGTGGAAGAGAGTGATGTTCAGGTCCTCGCTCAGACGGTCGAGGAAGCTGCGCAGAGCCCCGGGCCGTTCGGGGAAGTCGAAGGCGAACACCCGCTCCTCCCCGGCCTGGGGGGCCCGGCCGCCGACCAGGTGGCGGGTGTGGATCTTGGCCAGTTCGTTGTGCGTCAGATCGACCACGGCGTAGCCCTCGCGCTCCAGATCGGAGATCACCGCCTCCCGCTCGCCCGGCTTTCCGCCCAGCTGAATACCCACGTAGACGTGGGCTTCGCGGCCGCCCATGTGGCGGTAGTTGAACTCGGTCACGGAGCGGTCGCCCAGAGCGATGCAGAACTGCCGGAAGCTGCCGGGCCGCTCCGGGATGGTGACCGCCAGGATGGCCTCGCGCTGCTCGCCCAGCTCCACGCGCTCGGAGATGTGGCGCAGGCGGTGGAAGTTGAGGTTGGCGCCGCTGACGACCGCCGCCAGAGTGCTCGAAGGGAGATCCTTGGCCGCGACGTATTTCTTGAGCCCGGCCACGGCCAGGGCCCCGGCGGGCTCCGCGATGCTGCGCGTGTCCTGGTACAGGTCCAGGATCGCTCCGCAGATCTCGTCGGTGTCCACGCGCACGACCCCGTCGAGCCGTTCTTTCAGCAGCCGGAACGGCTCGTCGCCGACGCGCCGCACCGCCACCCCGTCCGCGAACAGATCGACGTCGGCCAGATCGACCGGCCGGCCGGCCTCGAGCGCGGCGCTCAGGCAGGCGGCACCCTCGGGCTCGACGCCGATCACTCGCACCTCGGGCCGCAGAAACTTCAGATAGGTCGCGATGCCGGCGATCAGGCCCCCGCCGCCGACGGGGACGAAGACGGCGTCGAGCGGGCCCGCGCACTGCCGCAGCAGCTCCACTCCGATCGTCCCCTGCCCCGCGATCACGTCGTCGTCGTCGAACGGATGGATGGCCTCCAGGCCGCGCGCCGCGGACAGCTCGCGCGCGTGCCCCTGGGCGTCGTCGTAGGAGTCCCCGAAGAGCACCACTTCCGCCCCGAGCGCGCTCACCGCGGCGACTTTGATGTCCGGCGTGGTCCGCGGCATGACGATGACCACCGGGAATCCCAGCCGCGAGGCCGCCAGCGCCACGCCCTGAGCGTGGTTGCCCGCCGAAGCCGCGATCACGCCCCGCGCCGTACGTTCGGGGTCGAGTCCGGCGAGCTTGTTGTAGGCGCCCCGCACCTTGAACGAGAAGGTCGGCTGAAGGTCCTCGCGCTTGAGCAGCACGCGCTGCCCCAGCCGCTGCGAAAGGCGCGGCGCCTCCTCCAGAGGCGTCTCCCGCGCGACCTCGTACACCCGCGCCCTCAGGATTTTCTCGATGTAGCGGTCAGGCACCGTCCGCTTCCTCGCCGCGTCCTCTCGCATACCAATAGCGGTCCCGGCCGCGGGCTGCCCCCCGGTCCGGATTCCGGTGGGAACGCAGCCCGGTCCCCGCTCGGCCGGAAGAGAAACCGCATCGCTTCGGGCCCGGCGCCGGAATCCCGGTTTGCACCGAGGCTCAGCGCGTAAGACCATGCCGCCTCCCTCGAGGCCGGCCCCCGGGCCCGGACGGAACAGCGGGAGTATCGCGCCATGGTCGTGATCGAGAACAGGCAGCGCGTGCGCCTCGTGGCGCTCGACCGGCCCGAGAAGCTCAACGCCTTCGACGCGGGCCTGTTTTCGGCCTGCGGGGACGCGTTGGAAGAGGCCGCGGGCGACGACGCGGTCGGCGCGCTGGTGCTCACCGGCCGGGGGCGGGCCTTTTCGGCCGGGGCGGACGTGGCCGAGCTGGCGGCCAGCGCGGACGGGAGCGCCAGCCAGGACTTCGTCGACGCCGCCAACCGCTTCCAGGAGATCCTGGACGACTACCCCAAGCCGCTGCTGGCCGCGGTCAACGGCATGGCCGTCGGAATCGGCACCACCCTGCTGACCTACGTGGACCTGGTGTTCGCGGGCGAATCGGCGCGTTTCCGGACGCCCTTCGCGAGCCTGGGCGTGGCCCCGGAAGCCGCTTCGAGCTGGCGGCTGCCGCAGTTGGTCGGCTGGCAGAACGCGGCCTGGATGCTGCTCGGCGCCGACTGGGTGGACGCGGAACGGGCCGTGGAGATCGGCCTGGCGTTCCGCCGCGTGCCGGACGACCGGCTCCTGGAGAGCACGCTCGAAGCCGCCGGAGAGATCGCCGCCCACCCGCTCGCCTCCCTGCGGGCGATCCGCAGGAGCCTGACCCGCTGGCGCCTGGAGCCGAGCGTCGACGCCAGACGGCACGAGAACCAGGAGTTCCGCGCGCTGCTGGCCCAGGGGGGCTTCCGCTCCCCGCTCGATCGCGGCTAGCACACCTCCTTCGAGCTCTTCGTCGGGATCGACGTTCGGGGGCGTGGGCTTTTCCGGCGCTCGGAGTCAGGAGCGACTTGAGTCCATGCACTAACATTCGAACTGGGCCACCCGATGGGGGCGGGTCGCCAGATGCCCAACACAATCACATCACTTGAATTGGGATCACGGCGGATGAAAAGGATCTGGATCGGACTGGCTCTGGGGGGAGCGCTGGGGCTGGCCTGCCAGGGCGAGCACCAGGGCCCGGGAACCGTCAACCCCTTGCCGGCCGATCCCGCCGAGGTCACGCGGCGCGCCGAGCGCCAACCGGTTGCGGACGGGTCCAAGCAGATCCTGTTCGGCGACCTGCACGTGCACACCACTTTCTCGCCGGACGCGTTCGTGATGAGCCTGCCGCTGATGGGCGGCGAGGGCGCGCACCCGCCCGCCGACGCCTGCGACTACGCGCGCCACTGCGCGTCGCTCGACTTCTGGTCGATCAACGACCATGCGGAGGGCCTGAGCCCGCGGCACTGGCGCGAGACCGTCGACTCGATCCGCGCCTGCAACGCGGTGTCCGCCGACCCCGCGAACCCCGACACGGTGGCCTTCCTCGGCTGGGAGTGGTCTCAGGTCGGACCCACCCCCGAAACCCACTACGGCCACAAGAACGTGGTCCTGCGCGACCTGGGCGAGGACGAGGTTCCCCGGCGGGCGATCGCCGCGCCGCGTCCGGACTTCCGCGTACCGCTGATGCCGCTGGCGGCCCGCATCCTGCTCCCGATGAGGTATTTCTCGCGCCGCCAGGAATACCTGGACTACTTCGAGTACCAGCGCGAGGTGCAGGCCACGCCCGCCTGCCCCGAGGGCGTGGACACGCGCGAACTGCCCGACGAGTGCCACGAGGTGGCGCGCGACCCCGCCGAGCTGTCCGCCAAACTGGACCAGTGGGGCTTTCCCAGCCTGATCATCCCGCACGGCAACGCCTGGGGGCTGATGACGCCGCCGCGGAGCAGTTGGGACCTGCAGGCCGGACCCGAACAACGCATCGATGCGCGCCAGACCCTGATGGAGATCCACTCGGGCCACGGCAGTTCCGAGGAGAACCGCAACTGGCGCGCCTATGAACTGGACGAGCGGGGACAGGCCGTGTGTCCCGCGCCGACGGCGGAGTACGAGCCGTGCTGCTGGCGCGCCGGGGAGATCGTCCGCTCGCGCTGCGACGACCCCGACTCGGAGGAGTGCCGGTCGAGCGTCCAGCAGGCGCGCGGCGACTATCTGGCCTCCGGCGTGGGCGCGCACTGGTCGATCCCCGGCGCGACCCTCGAGGACTGGAAGGACTGCGGGCAGTGCCGCGACTGCTTCACCCCCGCGTTCAATTTCCGTCCCGGCATGTCGGCGCAGTACGCCCTGGCGGAAGCCGGGTTCCGCTTCGGATTCATCGGTTCGAGCGACGTGCACTCCGGGCGTCCCGGCAACGGCTTCAAGGAGCACGCCCGCCGTCAGCTCACTGAAGCGCGCGGCGCGCCCGGCCGCGGCCAGGACGATCGCGAACCCGTGGCGGCCAGCCAGGCCGTCGACGTGAACAGCCTGCCGCTCGATCGGCGGCGCGACATGGAGCGCGGGGCCTCCTTCCTGCTCACCGGGGGGCTCGCGGCCGCCCACTCGCAGGGGCGCAACCGCGGTGCGATCTGGAAGGCTCTCGAGCGTCGCGAGGTGTACGCGACCTCGGGCGACCGGATCCTGCTGTGGTTCGACCTGCTCAACGCCCCGGAGGGACCCGCCGCGATGGGCGCGCAGGTCGCCGGGTTGGTCGAGGCGCCGCGTTTTCGGGTGCGCGCGCTGGGCTCGTTCGAGCAGCGGCCGGGCTGTCCCGCGCACGTCCGCTCCACTCTTTCCGACGAACGCATCGAAAAGCTGTGCCTCGGCGAGTGCTACCACCCTTCCGACCGGCGCCGGCGCATCACGCGCATCGAGGTGGTCCGCATCCTCCCCCGCAGCCAAGCCGCCGCGGGCATCGCCGGGCGGATCGAAGACCCTTGGAGGGTGTTCGCCTGCCCGGCGGACGAGGCGGCCTGCGAGCTGGAGTTCGAAGACCCCGAGTTCGCGTCCGGCGGGCGCGAGACCGCCTACTACGCACGCGCGATCCAGGAGCCGAGCCCGGCGGTCAACGGGGGCGGCCTGCGCTGCGAGACCGACGAGCTGGACCGTTGCGTGCGCGTCCGGCCCTGCTATCTCGACGAGCGCACGCCGTTCGACGACGACTGCCTGAGCGAGGTGGAGGAGCGCGCCTGGTCCTCGCCGATCTTCGTGGCGCCGGCCGCTCCCGCGCTCGAGGAACCGGAGAGTTCGGCTACGCGGGGCTGAACCCGACCGGCAGCGACTCGGGACCGCGCAGGACCGTGCCCGAGATGCGCACGCTTTCGGGATCGGTCAGGCGCAGCTCGGGGAGCCGCTCGACCAGCGCCTTCAGGCTGACCTCCATCTCCCGCCGGGCGAGGTGCGAGCCGAGGCAGAAGTGCAGGCCGTGGCCGAAGTGCAGGCTGTCGCGCGAGCGGCGCCCGGGATCGAAGCGGTCGGGATGCTCGAAGACTTCCAGGTCGCGGTTGGCCGAGGTGATGCCGAAGATCACCTCGGAGCCGCCGGGGATCTCGATCCCCGCCCAGTTCAGGTCCTTGGGAGCGAAGCGCGGCAGCAGCGCCGTGGGCGGTTCCCAGCGCAGCGACTCCTGCACCACGTCGGGCACCGCCGCCGGATCGCGGCACAGCTCCGCGTAGACCTCGGGGTGGGTGAGCACGGCGAAGAGCATGCTGCCGAGCCCGCGGTACGTGGTGTCGGCGCCGGCCGGGAACAGCAGCCGCAGGAAGGAGAAGATCTCCTCGTCGGTCAGCCGCTCGCCGTCGACCTCGGCGCTCGCCAGCGAAGAAATCAGATCGTCCCCCGGGTTGCTCCGGCGCTCTTCGACCAGCGGTTCGAGGTAGGCGGTGAACTCCTGCGAAGCCTTCAGGGCGCCCTCGGGATCCCACGGAAACTCGAGCAGGCCGTCGCCCCAGCGGCGCAGGTCGTCCTCGGCCGTGGGCGGAAAGTCGAGCAGCCGCGAGATCACGGTGAAGGCGTAGCGGGTGGTGTATTCCGCCACCAGTTCGGCATGGCCGCGTCCCGCGAACTCGTCGATCAGGCCGTGGGCGACCGGCGTGAGAAAGGATTCCACGAACGCCTGCATGCGCCTGGGCCGGAACGCGTGCGACACCAGCGCGCGGTTGCGGCGGTGCTCGTCGCCGCCCATGCACTGGATGGTCTTGCCCATCACGGGCCCGGAGTGGCGCAGGTAGGCCGCGGCCGAGGGCAGCGCCTCGTCGTCGGCGAAGGCCGCGTGCAGGTCGCGGTGGCGCGTGACCAGCCAGGCGAGTTTTCCGTGGTAGACCACGGGAGCGACCCGGTGGCGCGCGCGCAGGTCCGCCAGGATCCGGTGCAGGTTCGGGACGTCGTCCGTCGCGAAGTCGATCTCGGGATACTCGGGACTCACTCGACCCCCTCCTGCGGACCGCTCACGGCAACCGCGGCCGCCTCAGCCCAGCAGGCGGGCGGCGTCCAGCGCCCCGTAGCTGAAGATCACGTCAGCGCCCGCGCGCTTCAGGCTGACCAGGCTCTCGAGCAGGCAGGCGTCGTAGTCCAGCCAGCCGTGCTCGGCCGCCGCCTTCAGCATCGAATACTCGCCGCTCACGTGATAGGCGGCCACGGGAAGTCGGGTGTGCTCGCGGAACAGGCGGATTACGTCCAGGTACGGCAGGCCGGGCTTGACCATCACCCAGTCGGCCCCCTCGGCCTCGTCCAGGGCCAGTTCGCGCAGCGCTTCGCGCGCGTTGGCCGGATCCATCTGGTAGGTCTTCTTGTCGCCGGCGCGCGGGGCCGAGTCGAGCGCCTCGCGGAAGGGTCCGTAGAACGACGAGGCGTACTTGGCGCAGTAGCTGCCGATCGCCACGTCGGTCAGTTCCGCGGCGTCCAGCGCGGAGCGGATCGCGCCCACCCGCCCGTCCATCATGTCGGACGGCGCCACCACGTCCGCGCCCGCCCGGGCCTGGCTCAGCGCCATCTCGGCCAGGATCGGCAGCGTCTCGTCGTTGTCGATGCGGCCGTCGACCAGCACGCCGTCGTGCCCGTCGGACGAGTAGGGGTCGAGCGCCACGTCGGTGACCACGAGCAGTTCGGGCAGGGCCCGTTTCAGGGCGCGCACCGCGCGCTGCAGCAGGCCGTCGGGCTTGGCGCTGGCGCTGCCGCGCGGGTCCTTCTCGGCGTCGTCGATCACGGGAAACAGCGCCACCCCCGAGATTCCCAGCCCCTGGGCTTCCGCGGCCCGCTCGACCAGCCGGTCGACCGACAGCCGGGCGTGGCCCGGCATGGATCCGATCGGGGTGGCCTCGCCCTCGCCTTCGCGCACGAACATCGGCAGCACCAGATGGGCGGGCGTCACCTGCGTCTCGCGCACCAGGGCGCGCAGGGCGGCGCTGGTTCGCAGGCGTCGGGGTCGGACCTGCATGACCGCAGGGTAGCGCGCGGGTACTGGGCGCGACAGCGAGGCGCCCCTGCTCCAGAATGGCCGGCGCTGGACGCGAGCGGACCCAGCCGGGAGGAGAGCCGCATGGAGTATCGACCCTTCGGTCAGACGGGACTGGAAGTTTCGGCGATCGGCCTGGGCTGCTGGGAGATCGGCGGCGGCTACGGCGCGATCGAGCAGGCGGAGTTCGAGCGCGCCGTCGGGCGCGCCCTGGACCTGGGCATCAACTGCTTCGACACCGCCGAGGCCTACGGTTTCGGCGCCTCGGAGCGCGCGCTGGCGCAGGCGCTCGGCTCGCGCCGCGGCGAGGCGCTGGTCGTCACCAAGGTGGGCGTCGGCTACCCCGACAAGCCCAACTACCGCGACTCCAGCCGCGAGCGGATCATGGCTTCGATCGAGTCCAGCCTGCAGAGCCTGGGCACCGATTACGTGGACCTCTATCTGATCCACTGGCCGGACGTGAACGTGCCCTTCGAAGAGACCATGCGCGCGCTCGAGGACATCGTGCAGCAGGGCAAGACGCGCTTCGTGGGCGTTTCGAACTTCCGCCGCGAGCAGATGCAGGAGTGCATGCCGCTGCGGCGCATCGACGTGTCTCAGAACGGGCTGCACCTGTTCGACCGCCGCATGGAGCGCGAGGTCTTCCCCTACTGCCGGCAGGAGAACATCGGGGTGATGGCCTACGGCTCGCTCGCCTACGGCCTGCTCACGGGCACGCTGGTCGAGACCTCGGAGTTCGACGAGGACGACTGGCGCTCGCGGCGCGGCAACATGGGCAACATCAACCTGGCGCGGACGCTCTTCGGGCCGGAGTACTTCCGGCGCAACATCGAGGCGACCCGCCAGCTGACCGAGATCGCGCGGCGTCACGGCAAGAACCTGCCGCAGCTCGCGCTGCGCTGGACCTCTTCGCATCCGGCGGTCAGCGTGGCGCTGGTCGGCTGCCGCAACGTCGCCGAGGTCGAGGACAACGTCGGCGCGGTCGACTGGACGCTGTCCGAGGAGGACCGCAGCGAGATCGACGCGGTCTTCGAACGGCTCGGCATCGATCCGGCTCCCGATACCTGGGTCGAAGACTAGGCCCCCTCTTCCGCGAAGCGGTTCGGCGCGGCCGGTTCGCCTCGCCGGAGGGAATTTTCCATACTTCTCCGGCGTGCGTGGCCTGTCGGCGGGGGTGTCCGTCGGCGGGTCGGCGAGGACGGGAGTAGCCGTCCCGCGAAAAGGACCGACGATGCTGGAAGTGACTCTCCCGGACGGGAGTTCGCGCACGCTGCCCGAGGGCGCAAGCGCGGCGGACCTGGCGGCCGAGATCGGCCCCGGACTGGCCAAGGCGGCGGTGGCGGCGCGGGTCAGGCGCCCCGCGCGCGACACCGAAGGCACCGCCGCGCCGGATTCGGACGGAGAGGCGGCCGTCGTCGATCTGTCCCGCCCCCTGCGCGGCGGGGACGAGGTCGCGATCCTGACCCGCCGCGACGCCGAGGCTCTCGACGTGCTGCGCCACTCGGCCGCGCACCTGATGGCCGACGCGATCCTGAGGCTTTTTCCGCAGGCGCAGCTCACCATCGGCCCGGTGGTCGAGGACGGCTTCTACTACGACATCCATCTGCCGGAGGGCGCGCTCACCCCGGACGACTTCCCGGCGATCGAGGCCGAGATGGGCCGCATCGCCGGCCGGGCGCATCCGTTCGAGCGCTGCGAGGTGCGCGAGCGCGACGCCGACGAGGCGTTCGCGCGCTATCGGGCGATCGACGGCGGCCACAATCGCTTCAAGGCGGAACTCGTCGGCGAGATCGAGGGCCGCGGCGAGGGACTGACCCTCTACCGCCACGGCGATTTCGTCGACCTGTGCCGCGGTCCGCACGTACCCCACACCGGCTGGCTCAAGCACACCCGGCTGACGTCCGTCTCCGGCGCCTACTGGCGCGCGGATGCGGAGCGCGAGCGGCTGGTGCGCGTGTACGGCACGGCGTTCTTCTCCAAGGCCGACCTGGAAGAGCACCTGCGCCGGATCGAGGAGGCGCGCAAGCGCGACCACCGCGTGCTGGGCGAGCGCCTGGACCTGTTCCACTTCGAAGAGGACGCGCCCGGCTTTCCCTTCTTCCACCCGCGCGGCAACGTGCTGTTCACGCTGCTGATCGACAGCATGCGCCGGCTGCTGGGGCGGCGCGGATACCACGAGCTGCGCACCCCGGTCATCCTTTCGGAGAGTCTCTGGCACACCTCGGGGCACTACGAGAACTACCTCGAGAACATGTTCTTCACCAAGCTCAAGCTGCGCGACGAGGGCGACTCCGGCGCGGTGCGGGACAACGTCGACGAGCAGCGGCCCCTGGCCGTCAAGCCGATGAACTGCCCGGGACACCTTCTGGTGTACCGCAGCCGCGCGCGCAGCCACAACGACCTGCCGCTGCGCTTCTCGGAGATGGGCCTGGTGCACCGGCGGGAGCTGTCGGGCGTGCGGCACGGCCTGTTTCGGGTGCAGGCCTTCACCCAGGACGACGCCCACCACTTCTGCACGCCGGAGCAGATCGGCGGCGAAATCGGCCTGCTGATCGAGTTCTTCCGCGAGGTGTACGCGCTTTTCGAACTGGACGACGTGCGCGTCGAACTGTCGACGCGGCCGGAGAAGAGCATCGGCAGCGACGCGATCTGGGAGCGCGCTGAGGCGAGCCTGGAGAGCGCGCTGGAAGAGTCGGGCATCGAGTACCAGCTCAACCCGGGCGACGGCGCCTTCTACGGCCCCAAGATCGACTTCCACATCCGCGACGCGCTCAAGCGCTCCTGGCAGTGCGGCACCATCCAGCTCGACTTCTCGATGCCGGAGCGCTTCGGCCTGCACTACATCGGCGCCGACGGGCAGCGCCACACCCCGGTGATGATCCACCGCGCCTGCTACGGCAGCGTGGAGCGCTTCATGGGCATCCTGATCGAGCACTTCGCCGCGCGCTTCCCGCTCTGGCTGGCGCCCGTGCAGGTGCTGGTCATTCCGGTCAGCGCCAAGCACGTCGAGTACGCCCGCTCCGTGCACGAAAAGCTGCTCGACGCCGAACTGCGGGCGGAGGTCAACCTGAAGGACGACCGCGTCGGCTACAAGATCCGCGAGGCCAGCCTGCAGAAGATCCCCTACGCGGCGGTCGTCGGCGGACGCGAGGCCGAGGCCGGCACGCTCAACGTGCGCTCGCGCGATGCCGGCGAGCTGGGCGAGATGACCGCGCGGGACTTCCTGGAGCGGATCGCGGAGGAGCGCAGCCCGGGCCTGTAAGCGGGGCTCGGCCCCGCGACCCAGCTCCGCTCCGGAGGCCACACCGGCCGCGGGGCGCCCGAGCTCCCGCCGTCTCGTCCACGCCCCGCGCTACAATCCGCGCATGGCAGCCGGCCCGACCACCATCCTCGAAGCCGTAGCGCGTCACGCCGGCATCGAAGACGTGCCCTGGGTCCCGAGCCCCGTCCATCCCGGATCGCAGATGCGCCTGCTGCAGGCCGACTTCGACGTCGGGCTGTACGTGCTGGCGGGCCGCCTGACCGGCGGCCTGGAAGTCGGCACGCACCGCCACACCGGCGCGGTGCACATGTTCACGCTCTCCGGTGCCTGGGTCTACCGGGAACACGACTTCGTCAATCGCGCGGGTTCCTACCTGTACGAGCCGCCGGGCTCGGTGCACACCTTCTGCGTCCCGCAGGGCCCGGAAACGACCGAGACACTCTCGGTGATCTACGGACAGACGGAGTACCTCGACGAAGCCGGGCAAGTGACTCACGTCAGCGACGCCCGCACCAACCTTCGCACTTACTACGAGGCCTGCGAAGCCGCCGGAGTCCCGCGTCCGGGCGGAATCCTGCGCTGATGGGCGCGCCCGAGGGCGGAGAGGGGCCGCGCGAGCCGCTCGACTACCGCCCGCTCGACCGAGCCAGCGCGCTGATCTTCTACCCGCGCCGCGACGACTCGCCGGCGCCCCCGGGAGCGCTGGACCTGGGAATCCCTGTCGCCGGGGGGGCCGTGCTGGGAGCCCGCTTCCATCCCGCCGGCCCGGACGCCCCCAGCCTGCTGCTGTTCCACGGCAACGGAGAAGTCGTCAGCGACTATGACGGCCTCGCCGCGGAATACGCGCGCGTCGGGGCGGGACTGCTGGTCGCCGACTTCCGGGGCTACGGCCGCAGCAGCGGCAGCCCGAGCCTGTCGGCGATGATCGACGACGCTCGCGCCTGCTTCGAGTTCGCCGCGCGGGCCCTGCCCGAGCGCGGCTTCGCCGCCCCGAGCTTCGTCAAGGGCCGCTCGCTGGGCACGCACTGCGCCCTCGAAGTCGCCGCGCACTTCGGGGGGCGGCTCGCCGGACTGGTCATCGAGAGCGGCTCGGGCGAACTGGCCCGCCTGGCCGAGCTCTTCGGCATCGACACGGGCGCCGCCGAGGTCGCCGAACTGCTGCGGGCGCACACCGAGAAGATCCGCGGCCTGAGCCTGCCCCTGCTGACGATCCACGGCGAATGGGACGAACTGATCCCGCTCGAATCCGCCCGCGCCACCTTCGACCTGATCGGATCCGCCTCCAAGCAGTTCGTGGCGATCCCCGGCGCGGGCCACAACGACCTGCTCTGGCGCGGCCGCTCCGCCTACTTCGAAGCCCTGGGCCTCTTCCTCGCCCGCCACCGGCCCGCCTGAGACCCCGCGCCGAACGATTCGCCTGCCGCCGCCGGCCGGCCCCTCGGATCGTGGCAAAGGTATGTGAACAGTATCCTTATTTCTTGGACTCGAACCCCGATACTGCTAGATTGCCCTCTCCCGTCCCGCACGAAAGAAGTGCTCATGACTTCCGAGACCGCAGTCGACGCGCCGTCTCCCACCGCCGAGGCGGAGCCTCCGTCGCAGGGGGACCGGAAAGGCGATCCCGGCCGGAATCCGGATTCGCCGGTGCGGATCGATGTCGCCATGCCGCGCGCGCTTTTCGACCGGCTGACCGACCACGACCGCGCGCCGCGCTGCCGTTACGACATGGCCACGGGGATGGCCGAATACGTGGCCGAGCCGGGAATCGGTCACGACGGGCGGGCGGCGATGGTCGGACGGTTCCTGAATTGGATCGAGTTCGTGCTGGAGGACTCCGGTCAGAATCCTGAATTCTTCCTGACGCGGGCGAGCCGTCTGCTGAGCGACGAGGGCGCTTTCGAGCCGGACGAGAGTCTCTACACCGACCCGGCCAGGGCGCGAGCCGCCCTTCGGGTCGAGAACTACCTCGATACGCGCAAGGGCCATCCGGTGCCCGACCTGGTGGTCGAGATCGACCGCAGCGTCGAGTCGAGCCACAAGCTCGGACCCTACTTCCGCATGGGAGTGCGCGAAGCCTGGACCTGGAGCCCCCGAGACGGGGCGCGCATCTGGACCTCGGATCCCGGGCATCCCGAAGGTTTCGAGGCCTCGGCCCAGAGCCGGGTACTGCCCGGAATGGATCGCGACGATCTGGAGGGCCTGTTGGCCGATCCCTTCGATCCGGAGGCGGCGCCGCGGGCGCGGTGCCTCGCCCGCCGGGTGGCGCAGGCCATCCTCTCCGGGCGCGACCGCGGCTGAATCCGGTCCGCCCGAAGCAGCGGGCTTCCAGCGCCGTTCTACAGGTGCGAGCGCAGGCCGAGTTCCGGCGGATACGGGTCGAGGTAGTACTGGGCTTCGAGGTAGCCGTCCGGGTGCCTGCGCAGGTGGTGCTCCAGCAGGCGCAGCGGCACCGCGAGCGGGATCTGGCCGGCGCGGTACTCGTCCACGGTCCGCAGGAACTCGGCCTTGTCGCCGGCGTCGAGCACGCGCTTGAAGAAGCCGAGCAGGTGCTGCAGAACGTTGGCGTGGCGGCGCCGGGTGCCGCGGCGCCCGAGGCCCTCGAGGAGCAGAGCGATGTAGCGCTCGCCGACTTCGCGCGGGTGGGCGCGGCCGGCTTCCGCGACCAGCCGGCCGAGCCGCCGGTAGTGGACTTCGCTGTGCGAGAGCAGCAGCAGCTTGTGGCGGGTGTGGAACTCGACCAGCTTGCCGGCGCTGAGCCCCTCGGCCGCCAGCCGCCGCCAGCGGTGGTAGACGTAGACCCGCTCGACGAAGCTCTCGCGCAGGTGCGGATCGTTCAGCCGGCCCTCCTCTTCGCAGGGAAGCCAGGGCAGCGCCTCGCGCACGCGGCGCGCGTAGATCCCGCCGGAG
Organism: Pseudomonadota bacterium; assembly: GCA_021295775.1. Classification (GTDB taxonomy): domain Bacteria; phylum Myxococcota_A; class UBA9160; order SZUA-336; family SZUA-336; genus JAGWBS01. The sequence continues at coordinate 22,069 of JAGWBS010000018.1, forward strand.
GTGCCCGCCGGCTGGCCGCTGGGCGAGTAGACCTTGACCCGTTCCAGCCCGCAGCTCGGCGAGGCGCGCTTGAACAGATAGCCCGAGAGTTCGGAGATCTGCGGCAGGACGGAGCGCGCGTAGTCCGAGATCCGTTCGGTGGCGTCGAGCGAGGCGTCCCGGACCCCGACCGCCCGCGGCGCCCGCGGGTCGCCCGACAGCCGCAGCGCCGGGCGCGGCACGCCGAGGCCCGCCCCGACCTCCGGGCAGAAAGACACGAACTCGAAGTGACGCGCCAGCGTGTCGGTCAGGTAGCGGTCGCGCTTGTGCCCGCCGTCGTAGCGGACCTGCTCCCCGAGCAGGCAACTGCTCACGCCGACACGGATGCGGGATCCGCTCACGTCACGGTCCCCAGGGGCCGGGTTCCGATCCGCTCCGGCGTTCCCGGAGGCGCTCGCGCAGGCCGGGCCGTCCCTCGCGGTGGATCTCCAGCAGCTTCCGGCGCTGCTCCGGCGTCAGCAGGGCGCGGATCCGCAGCAGGGTCAACAGCCGGAGTTTTCCCAGCTCGACCCGGGATTTTCCGATCCGTTCCGCCTGGCGCAGGACCGCGGCCTCGTCGACCGGCTCCCGGTCGAGCAGCTGCTCCAGTTCGCGCTGCAGTTCGCGCAGCCTCTCGGCCCGCGGCCGGCGCCGTTCGCGCGCCGCGCGCGAGATCTCGTCGATCCGAGCGCGAGTCGAAGCGTCGAGGCCGAGCCGCTCCGCATTTCCGTCGACCAGGCGCTGCGCATGCGCTTCCCGCGGTCCGGGCGGCCCTTCCCGCCCTGCGCCCGCGCTGGCGGCGGGCGCGCACAGACCGAGGGCGACCACCAGCACCCGTGCGACGATGGCCCCGCGCCCCGCGCCCTCCAGGATGGGTGCAACCCTCACTCGTCAGGCCCTCAGGCGCCCTCGAGGAAGAGGCTCTCGATCGCCAGGTACTCCTCGGGCAAGGACTCGTCGAACCCTTCTTCCTGCCACGGATCCGCCGCCAGACTCAGCTCCCGGAGGGCGGACTCGACACCCGGGCCGGCAGACTCGGGAGCGCCGGGGGCTCCCAGCCACAGCGCGGCCAGCGCCGCCGCGGCCGCGGCGCCCAGGGTGCCCCAGAGCGGGCGCCGGTCGGGCCGCTGCAAGCGCTCCTCCAGGGCGGCGGAAAACGCTCTCCGGCGCGCGGCCGGCATGGGTCCGGCCCGGTACGACCGCGAGACGCGTTCGATCCAGCGCCGCTGCTCGCCGCTCAGTTCGGGGCCGTCGCTCATTTTCTCCCCTCCTCCAGCTCGCGCACGTCGGCGAGATCGGCTCGAAGCGCCTTCAGCGCGCGGTGCAGGTGCGATTTGACGGTGCCCACGGCCCGCCCGGTGAGCCCGGCCGCCTCGGCCACGCTCAGCTCCTGCAGGTGGACCAGCACGAAGACCTCCCGCTGGCCGGCGGGGAGTCGCTCCAGCGCCTGCCCGATGCGACGCGCCAGCCCCGGGTCGGCCTCGGGCGGGGTGTAGCCCAGCTCCGGGCCGGTTTCGCCCTCGCCGCCGCCCATGCGCCGCCGGATCCGCCGGCGGCGCAAGTGGCGGCGCGCCTCGTTGAGCAGGATGCGATAGAACCAGGTCGACATGCGCGCGTCGTCGCGGAAGCGTCCCAAGCCGCGATAGGCGCGGACGAAAGCCTCCTGGGCGACGTCTTCCGCGGAGGCCGCGTCCCCTCCGATCAGGCGCCAGGCCAGCCCGACCGCGCGCTCGCGGTGCCGGGCCACGAACTCGGCGAAACGGCGCTCGACCGCGGTGTCCGCTTCCACTCGGCCGATGGTCTCCGCCCGTGCCGTCACGCGCCCCTTCACCCCCGCGGGCGGTGCCCCGACGACCGGGTCCCCGTCATTCCGGCTTGCCCTGCTTGTGGTGATAGCCCTTCCCCTGGCCGTGATGCCCGGAACCGCGGTGCCAGCGGGAACCCTTGCCATGGCCTGAACGCATGGAGCGCATGTACTTCCGGAGCTTCTCGCGCTGTTCGGGGCTCAGAAGCGCGCGGACTTTCAGCATCGTGCTCAGTCGCAGCTTCCGGGCCTGCGTCCTCATCTCTCCCAACTTTTCGGCCTGCTTCAGCACGGCCTCCTCGCTGGGAGAGTCCTGCTTCAGAAGCGCCCGCATCTCCTTGCCCGCCGCGCGCATCTGCCGGCGCAGCTTGCGACTCTCGACGCGGCTGGCGTCCCTCACGGCATCGATTTTCTCCAAGGTCGCTTCGTCCAGATCCAGCTTCTCGATCACCCGTCCGAGCTTGGCCGGCCCTCCCCCGTGCCGGCCACCCTGCCCCGCCACTGCCGGGAGCGCCAGGGCCACTGCGCCCAAGAGCGCGATTCCGGTCCCGATCCAGAGTGTTCGTCTTCGCAAATCCACGGTCGCCTCCCGATGCTTGACCTTTGCGGAGTTAGACCGTCCGGGGGCCGATTCGGTTTACCCGCCGGCGTCCTCCGCCCCCGGGCGGAGTTTGACAGCTCGCACGGCGGCTTCCCACAATCCGTTGCGGATCCGGGACGGACAGGGGAGGGCCGGCCGGAGTGCCCATCGCCACGCGAAAACTGACGCCGGGCTTCGGAGTCGAGATCCTGGGCGTCGATCTTTCCCGGGATCAGCCGGACGCGCTTTTCGATGAGCTGCGCGGGCTGTGGGCGGCCCGCCGGCTGCTGCTGTTCCGCGGCCAGGAGCTGGATCCGGAGCGTACCGTCGCCTTGGGCGCGCGCTTCGGAACCATCCAGCCCAGCGACAACCCCTATGTCGACAACCACCGGACACAGGGCCAGTACATGTACGTGTCGAACCGCGAGCCCGACGGGGTGGCGCGCGAAGGGGCGCTGCTGTTCCACTCCGACGAGTGCTTCAGCCAGGCGCCGCTGCGCGCGCTGCTGCTGTACGGCGTGGCCATCCCCGAGCGCGGCGGCGACACGCTGTTCGCCGACGCCTGCGCGGCCTGCGCCGACCTGCCCGAGCGCCTGCGGCGCCGGATCGAGTCGCTGTCGGCCCTGCATGTCTACGACCAGACCTGCGACCGCGGCGACCGGCGCTTCCGGGACGCCACGGCCGATCCGGCCTCTCCGCGCGCGACGCATCCGGTGGTGCTGCGCCACCCCGTCACGGGCGAGCCGATCCTGTACGTGAACCGCCTGATGACCGACCGCATCGTCGAGCTCGACGCCGACGAGAGCGAATCGCTGCTCGACGAACTGCTCGACCACCTCTACCGCCCCGAACACCTCTACCGCCACCGCTGGAGCCGAGGCGACCTGCTGATCTGGGACAACCGCGCCCTCCAGCACGCCCGAACCGACGTCGACCCCGGGCGGGAGCGCACCCTGCGGCGCGTTCCGGTCGCGGACTGAGGCCCCGGTTCGCCGCCGCGCCGGCCGTGGCATAATCCGCCGCGCTTGAGCACCGAGCAGACGCCGCCTGCCATGTCCGCCGACGCCGAGACCCCGGATTCCGCCGCGCTCTCCGAGCTGCGCGTGCTGGAGCTGGCCGGCGAGCGCGGCGCCTATTGCGGCAAGCTTTTCTCCGACATGGGCGCCGACGTGATCAAGGTCGAGCCCCCCGGCGGCGACCAGGCGCGCCGCCGCGCGCCCTTCTGGGGCGACGAGCCGCACCCCGATCGCGGGCTGGCCTTTCTGTACGCCAACACCGGCAAGCGCAGTCTGGTGCTCGACCTCGACGACGAGAGCGACCAGGCGCGGCTGCGCGGGCTGGCCGCGGGAGCCGACCTGCTGATCGAGAGCTTCGCCCCCGGCCATCTGGCGGCCCGGGGGCTCGGCTACGCGGACATGCGCCGCGCCAACCCGGGCCTGGTCTTCACTTCGATCACCGGCTTCGGACAGTCCGGACCGCACGCGGGGTTCCGCTCGACGGACCTGATCGCCAGCGCGATGGGCGGAGCGATGTACGTGATCGGCGCAGAGGAAGACCCGCCGGTGCGGCACGGCGGCGAACAGGCGCACCTGATCGCCGCGGTGTGCGCGGCGGCCAGCAGCCTGATCGCGCTGCACCACCGCGACCGGACCGGGGCCGGCCAGCACGTCGACATCTCGGCCCAGGAGACGACCGTCGCGATGTCGCACATCGCGGGCATCGGCAAGTGGCTCGAGGACGGGATCATCCCCAAGCGCATCGGGACCGGGCTGGTCGCCTCGGTTCCCTCCGGCGCCTACCCCTGCAAGGACGGCACGGTCTATCTGATGGTCAACCGCGCGGCCCACTGGAAGGCGCTGGCGGGCTGGATCCACGAGGTGACGGGCAACCGGGAAGTGCTGGACCCGATGTTCGACGGGCCGTCGTCCAACCGCCTGCCCTACCGCGAGCTGCTCGACCTGTTCATCTCGGAGATGACTTCGCGGCTGTCCCAGGACGAGGTCTACCACGAGGGGCAGCGACGCCACATCGCCTTCACGCCCTGCAACACCGCGGAGACGATCGTCCGCGACCCGCAGCTCGCGGCGCGATGCTACTTCGTGCCGGTCGAGCACCCCGGCGGGCGGACGCTGACCTATCCCGGCGCTCCCTTCAGGCCGGACGCCACTCCCTGGCGCATCCGGCGCCGCGCCCCGGAACTGGGCGAACACACCCGCGAGGTCCTGGCTGAGCCGCCGCGCACCCCGTTCGCCCCTGACGTCCCCGAGAACGGGCGGCGGGACGCGCTCGGGGACCTGCGCATCGTCGAGTTCGGCACCGGCATGGCCGGTCCCTGGGTCGGCCGCTTCATGGCCTGGTGCGGCGCCGAGGTGATCAAGGTCGAGTCCAAGAACTATCCCGACGTGCCGCGTCTGTTCATCCCCCCAGGCAACCCCGAGCTGGGAATCCAGCCGCAGCTCTCGCCCTGGTTCACCGACTGGAACGCCGGCAAGCGCTTCGTCTCGCTCGACCTGACCCGCCCTGAGGCCGTCGAGCTGTGCAAGCGCGTGATCGCGCGCAGCGACGTGGTGGTCGCCAACTACAGCACCGGCGTACTGGACAAGCTGGGTCTCGGCTACGCCAGCCTGCGCGAGATCCGGCCGGAGCTGGTCATGCTCAGCTCCAGCGGCTACGGCGACAGCGGCCCCAACCAGCACTACGTGACCTGGGGGCCGAACATCGAGGCGCTGGCGGGACTGAGCAAATTCACGGGCTTTTCGGGGCGCGACTGCACCATGAGCCACTTCGCCTACCCCGACCCGCTGAGCGCCCTGCACGGAATCTTCGCGGTGATGAGCGCCCTGCGCGAGCGCGCCCGCAGCGGCCGCGGTCAGTACATCGGCATGTCGCAGTTCGAGACCACCGTGTCGGCCGTGGGCCAGGTGGTGCTGGAGTACCTGGCCAACGGCCGCGAGCCTCGGCGACTCGGCAACGGATCGCTTCACTACGCCCCCCACGGCTGCTATCCCTGCCGCGGCGAGGACCGCTGGTGCGCGATCGCGGTCGACGGCGACGACGAGTGGGAACGCCTGTGCGAAGCCGCCGGGAAGCCCGAGTGGCGGGCTGACGCGCGCTTCGCCGACCACGCCGGGCGCGTGGCGCAGCGCGAGGAGCTGGACGCGCTGATCGGCGCCTGGACGCGCAGCGGTCGCGACTACGAAATCATGTCGCGCCTGCAGGCGGCCGGCCTCGCCGCCGGCGTGGTCCAGACCACCGAGGATCTGTTCGAGCGCGATCCGAACCTGGCCGAGCGCGGCTTCATCGAAGAGATCGAGCACCTCAAGAAGGGCAGGGTCCACGCTTCCGGCATCCCCCTGGGACTGACCGGCACCCCGGGACGCACCCGCCGCGCCGGCGAGGCCATCGGCCAGGACAACGAGTACGTCTTCCGCGAAATCGCCGGCCTGAGCGCCGACGAATTGAACCGGCACATCGCCAGCGGGGCGGTGGAGACGGCGGACGTCTAGCTTGCGGGTGCTGATCGTCGGCTCGGGTTTTTCGGGCCTGTGCATGGCGATCCGGCTCAAGCGCGCGGGGTTCGGAGACTTCACGCTGCTGGAGCGCGCCGAGTCGGTCGGAGGGACGTGGCGGGACAACGTCTATCCGGGCTGCGCCTGCGACATCCCCTCGCACCTGTACTCCTTCTCGTTCGAGCTCAATCCGCACTGGAGCCGGATGTACCCGCCGCAGGAGGAGATCCGGAAGTATCTGGAGGACTGCGCCCGGAAATATCAGGTGCTCCCGCAGGTGGTCTTCGGGGCGGAGGTGAGCGAGGCGCGCTTCGACGAGGAGGCGAAGCTCTGGAGCGTGCGGACGGCGGACGGGCGCCGCTTCGAGGCCGAGGTGCTGGTCAACGCCAGCGGGCCGCTCAGCCGCCCTCTGGAGCCCGATCTGCCCGGACTCGAGGAATTCCGCGGCGAGGTCTTCCACTCCGCGCGCTGGGAGCCCGGCTTCGACCCGCGCGGGCGCGACGTGGCGGTGATCGGCACGGGCGCCAGCGCGATCCAGATCGTGCCGGAACTCGCGCCGCTTGCGCGGCGGCTGACCGTCTTCCAGCGCACGCCGCCCTGGATCGTGCCCAAGGGAGACCGCGCCTTCGAAGACGCCGAGCGCCGGCGCCTGGCGCGCTGGCCGTGGCTGCGCCGCTGGCGCCGCTACCGGATCTGGCTGCGCCAGGAGAGCCTGGCGCCAGGCTTCCTGGGACACGGCGGCTGTATGCGCGGGGGCGAGCGGATGGCGCGGTTGCACCTCCGGTCGCAGGTCGCCGACCCCGAGCTGCGCCGGACCCTGACCCCGGACTATCCGCTGGGCTGCAAGCGCGTCCTGATCTCCGACGACTACTACCCCGCGCTGCAGCGCGACAACGTGGAGCTGGTCAGCGCCGGAATCGAGCGGGCGACCGGGCGCGGCCTGCTCGACCGCCAGGGACGCGAGCACCCCGCCGACGCCATCGTGCTGGGCACGGGCTTCGCGGCCACGGAGTTCCTGGCCCCGATGAAGGTCTTCGGCCGCGGCGGTGCGGAGCTGGGCGAGCGCTGGCGGAGCGGCGCGGAGGCCTACCTGGGCATCGCGGTGGCGGACTTCCCCAATTTCTTCCTGCTGGTGGGGCCGAACACCGGCCTGGGCCACAACTCGGTGGTGCTGATGATCGAGGCGCAGGTTCACTTCGTGCTGCGCTGCCTCGAAAGGCTGCGCGGCGAGCGGGGCCGCAGCATCGAGATCCTGCCCGAGGCCCAGCGCGCATTCGCCGAGCGGCTGCAGGGGCGCATGCGCGGCACCGTCTGGCTGTCGGGCTGCCAAAGCTGGTACCTGAGCCCCGACGGCAGCAACTGGACGCTCTGGCCCGGCTACACCTTCGAGTACTGGTGGCGCACCCGCCGCCCCGACCCGGCGGCCTTCGCGCTCGCCTGAGACCGCCCCACCGCAGCGGCCGAGCCGGTTTCCCGGCGACGCGCGGAGGCGGATGCGCGAGGATTCCGAGGCTATTCCGGCTCGAGCGCCCGCGTCAGCTCGCGGGTCATGCCGACCAGGGTCATCTTGGGCAGGCCCTCGCCGGAGCCGGGCGCGACCTCGGCGCTGAGGAAGACCGGGCCGGGTTCGTTCAGAGCGGCGGCCAGCCGGCTTTCGAACTCTCCGAGCTCGCGGGCCTGCCAAACCCGGGTCCAGCCGGCGGCGCGCGCGAACGCGCTCAGGCTGAAGCGGCCCTCGCCGGGCAGCTCGACGGCGCCGGGCAGCTCGTACAGACCGTTCTCGAGCACCACGTGGATCAGGTTCGGCGGGGCGACGCCGGCGATCGTGACCAGCGAGCCCAGGTTCATCAGCAGGCTGCCGTCGCCGTCCAGAACGATCACTTTGCGATCGGGCTGGGCGAGCGCCAGGCCCAGCCCCACCGACGAGCCGTAGCCCATGGCGGTGCACCAGAAGAAGTGCTCGGGGAGCCTGTCCCAGCCCTTCACCGCGCTCATGACCGAGACCACGATCTCCGAGGACGTGGCCTCGCGCACGGCCCGGAGAAGATCGCTGCGCTGAATCATCGCCGCCTCCTCAGGTCCCGGCCAGGTAGCCGTCGGCGCTGGTGATCAGCGCGATCGCCGGCCGCGAGGTCCGCTCGGCCTCGGCGTAGGCCTGGTCGATCTTGTCCACGTCGTCGTCGGAGTCGATCAGGTAGTGGGGGATCTCGAAGGCGTCGATGAAGGGCTCGGTCAGGTCGCGCACGCCGGGCCAGTAGTCGTCGCTCCACATCCGGCCGCGCGGACCCGGGGTCATGTAGCGGTAGCTGATGTAGCCGACCAGCAGCACCAGCGGGAGCCGGGAGTCGGACAGCCAGCGCAGGGCGTTGCCGGAGTCGAACAGGCCGTTGTTCTCGATCAGCGTGGTGGCGCGCTTGCCCCCCACGTGCAGGCCGGCGACGATCGACAGCGCCTCGCCCTCGGAGCACACGCGGATCATCTCCAGGCCCGGATCCTCGAGCATGGCCTGGTGCAGGAAGCGTGTCTCGCTGTCCGGCAGCCAGGTCACGTACTCGACGCCGTGCCCGCGCAGCCGCTCGCAGATCCGCTCGCCGCGTTCGCTCATGGGATCTCCCCCGGGGTTGCGCCGCGATCTTATCAGCGTGGATGGGCCAGGCATCGCCGGCGGGCGGATGCCGTATGCTGGGCGCGCGCGAGGTGAGAGTGAGCGAGAGACAGGCGATCGCGTCGCTGGCGGGGCAGGTCGCGCTGGTGACCGGGGCCAGCCGGGGGATCGGCAAGGCGGTCGCCCTGGAGCTGGCGCGGGCGGGCGCCGACGTGGTGGTGGCGGCGCGGACGCTCGAGCAGAAGTCCTGGCTGCCCGGGACGCTGCGCGAGACCGCCGAGGCGGTCGAGGCGCTCGGACGGCGCTCGGCCCCGCTCCAGGTCGACCTGAGCCGGACCGAGGATGTCGAGCGCCTGGCCGGAGAGGCGCTGGCCGCCTTCGGCCGGGTCGACTTACTGGTCAACAACGCGGCCTTCTTCGGGCGCGCGGCCTACCACTCGCTCGAGGAGCTGACGCTCAAGAGCTGGACCCTGCAGTTCGCGGTCAACGTGCACGCGCCGTTCCTGCTGTGCAAGGCGCTGGCGCCGGGGATGGTCGAGCGCGGCGCCGGGCGGATCGTGAACGTGACCTCGGGCGCGGGCCAGCCGGTCGAGAGCCCCGTGCCGGGCTTCGCCTACGGCTCGACCAAGGGCGCGCTGAACGTCTTCACCGTCGGGCTGAACCGCGACCTGCGCCCGAGCGGCGTCCACGCGCTGCTGCTCGACCCGGGTTATACGCGCACGGAGATCGCGGAGCACGCGGAGGGCTCGTCGAACACGGACATCTCCGAGGCGCACCCGGTCGAGGTTCCCGCGCGCGCCACCGCCTGGCTGGCCGGCTGCCCGGAGCCGCAGCGCTACGGCGGCCGGATCGTGGTCGCCGCGGATCTCGTGGCCGAACTGGGTCTGGTCTAGCCGCCCGCCGTCCGAAGAGCCGCGGGGCCCGGCCGAACCGGGTAAGCCGGCTCCAGCCTGTTCCGCGGCGCCACCCAAACCGGCCGCAGCGGTTTGTTGCCGGGTCGGGGCGCGTGAGAGAATCCCCGCGCCCGGCGCCGCGGAACGCGGGGCCGGGCGCTCGAACGCGGGGACCCAGCCCATGACGCAGACCCTCCGGGACCGCACGGCCATCGTCGGGATCGGCCAGACCGCTTTCACCAACAAAGGCCTGGAAGACAGCGAGCTGTCGCTGGCCTGCCAGGCGATCTCGGCCGCCATCGACGACGCCGGGCTGAAGCCCTCCGACGTGAACGGCCTGGCGATGTTCAACATGGAGGGCGGGCGCGAAGTCGAGGTCGCCCGCAACGTCGGGCTCGGCGAGATCACCTTCTTCTGCGAGATCGGCTACGGCGGCGGGGCCGGTTGCGGCACCGTCGGCCACGCGGCGCTGGCGGTCGCCGGCGGCCAGTGCGACGTGGCGGTCGCCTGGCGCGCGCGCAAGCGCGCGTCCAAGGCCAGCCGGCCCTGGGCGCAGACCAGCCGCCGCATCGACGACGCCTGGCAGTGGACGCGCCCGTTCGGAATGCTGCGCCCGGTCGACGAGATCGCCACCCTGGCGCGCCGCTACATGCACGAGTACGGCGCCACCCGCGACCACCTGGCCAACGTGGCGCTGGCGTTCCGCAAGCACGCCAACCGCAATCCCGCCGCGACCATGTACGAGCGCACGCTCACGCGCGAGCAGTACATGGAGGCGCGCTGGATCTCCGAGCCGCTGTGCCTGTACGACAACTGCCTGGAGACCGACGGGGCGCTGGCGGTGGTGATCACCTCGGCCGAGCGGGCGCGCGACCTGCGACACCCGCCGGTGTACGTCCACTCCTACGCCCAGGGCCTGCCGCCCCAGCACCAGACGATGACCAATTACTTCTGCGAGGACCCGCTGCTCGGGCCCTCGCACGCCTGCGCGTCGCGGCTCTGGGCCAACGCCGAACTGGGCCCCGACGACGTCTCCTGCGCGCAGATCTACGACGCCTTCAGCCCGCTGATCCCGCTGTCGCTGGAGGGCTACGGCTTCTGCGAGCGCGGCGAGGGCGGCGCCTTCACCGAGGACGGCGCGCTCGAGTGGCCCGACGGCCGCCTGCCCACCAACACCTCGGGGGGCGGCATGTCCGAGGCCTACGTGCACGGCTTCAACCTGGTGCTCGAGGGGGTGCGCCAGATGCGCGGCGAATCCACCAGCCAGGTCGA
>JAGWBS010000018.1:32843-62358 GCA_021295775.1 Pseudomonadota bacterium
TCGCGCCCTTCTGGGAGGGCTGCAATCGCGGCGAGCTGCGGGTGCAGACCTGCGGCGCCTGCGGCGCGCGGCGCATCCCGCCGCGGCCGATGTGCCCCGCCTGCCGCTCGACCGACGCGGTCTGGACGCCTGTCTCCGGGCGCGGAAAAGTGTGGTCCTACGTCGTCCCCCACCCTCCCCTGCTGCCGGCCTACGCCGAGCTGGCGCCCTACAACGTGATCACGGTCGCGCTCGACGACGACCCGAGCCTGCGCATGGTCGGCAATCTGGTCACTTCCGAAACCGGCGCGATCAACGAGATCGACCCCGCCAGCATCGTGATCGGCGAACCGGTGCGGGTGGTCTTCGCCCCCGTCGAAGATCTGCGGCTGCCGCGCTGGGTCCGCGCCTGAGGCGACGCCGCCGCGCGCGGGCCGGGGCCGGGCTCGACCGACCGAAGGCGCAGCTCGCACGGGCATTTACGCCGTTAGCACGCCGGCACGGCGTTAGAGCGCCGAACGTCCGAAGTGTTTGCCCTCGGGTGCGTCAGTTCGTTTAATGAAACTGAACCCAAGTTGAGGAGGGAGTCGAGATGGATCATGTCTACAAGACCCTGGAGATCACGGGCTCTTCGTCGATCGGCTTCCAGGAAGCCATCGACAACGGGTTGCGGCGCGCGGGCAAGACGATCCGCGACATGCGCTGGTTCCAGATCATCGAAACCCGAGGCGCGATCGACGGCGACAACGTGTCGCAGTGGCAGGTCACGATGAAGATCGGCTTCACCCTGGAAGACTGAGACCGGCCCGGCGGCTCGGAACGGCAGCGAAGATCCACCTTCGAAGAAGAGGACGAAGCGATGAGCTCCAAGCGCATCCTGATCGTGGCGAACCAGACCGCCGGAGGCAGCCATCTGGTGAAAGAAGTCGAACGCCGCCTGGGCGAAGGACCCTGCGAGTTCTTCATCGTCTGCCCGGCGACGCCGCCGGTGGCGAGCCTTACCTGGGACGAGAAAGAGGTGAAGGACGCGGCGCGGCTGCGCCTCGATACCGCCAGCGAGCGCCTGCGCCAGGTCGGCGCCAGCGTGGACGGAGCGGTCGGCGACTACCACCCGATGGCCGCCGTGCGCGACGTCATGCTCCAGCGGGAGTTCGACGAGGTGATCGTCTCCACCTTCCCGCACGGCATTTCGGAGTGGCTCAAGATCGACCTGCCCAGCCGCATCGGCCGCGCCTCCGGCCTGCCGGTGACGCACGTGGAGTCGTCCGAGTAGCGCCGGCGGCGGCCCGTCGCCGCACGCCGGAGCGCCAAGCGCCTCCGGTCCGCGTCAGTGGCCGCTGGGCAGGCGGATACGATCGACGAGTTCCCGGACCTCGTCGGGCGGTGGCGGCGTGAAGCGGCTGACCGCGAGGGTGACCGCGAAGTTGATCAGCATTCCCAGGCTGCCGATGCCCTCGGGGCTGATGCCCAGCCACCAGTCCTCCGGACCGCCCCAGCCCAGCAGCTTGAACCAGACGATGTAGGCGGCGGTGAAGACGATCCCCGCCAGCATGCCCGCGACCGCCGCCTCGCGCGTGACGCGGCGGTTGAACACGCCCAGCACCAGGATCGGGAAGAAGCTGGCCGCGGCCAGGCCGAAGGCGAAGGCGACCGTCGAGGCCACGTAGTCCAGCGGGTTGATGCCGAAGTAGATCGCGATCAGCACCGCGCCGCCCGCCGCGAAGCGCGCCAGGCGCAGCTCCTGCGCCTCGCTCATCCCCGGCCGCAGGATCGACTTGAAAAGGTCGTGGGAGATCGACGAGGAGATCACCAGCAAAAGCCCCGCGGCGGTGGAGAGCGCCGCCGCCAGGCCGCCCGCCGCCACCAGCGCCACCACCCAGGCGGGCAGGTTGGCGATCTCCGGATTGGCCAGCACCATGATGTCGCGGTCGATCTCCAGCTCGCGCGTCTCGGGGTCCTCGCCGTAGGTGATGACTCCGTCGCCGTCGCGGTCGTTGAACTGGATCAGACCGGTCGTCTCCCAGTTCGTGAACCACTCCGGGACCTCCGCGTAGGGCGTCTGGTGCAGGGTCTGGATCAGGTTCACGCGCGCGAAGGCGGCCACCGCGGGCGCCGTGGTGTACAGCAGGGCGATGAAGACCAGCGCCCACATCACGCTCCAGCGCGCCAGGCGCGCGCTGCGCACGGTGTAGAAGCGGATCAGCACGTGCGGCAGCCCCGCGGTCCCGACCATCAGCGCCAGCGTGATCGCCGCGATGTCGATCAGGCTCCTCTTGCCGGCGACGAACGCGCCGGTGTACTCGGGCAGGCCCAGGTCGCGGTGGATCTGGTCGATCGCCTCCAGCAGGTACACGCCCGCGCTGGGGCCCTCGACCAGCGTGGAGCCGAAACCCAACTGCGGGATCGGGTTGCCGGTCAACTGGAGCGAGATCGCCACCGCCGGGATCAGGTAGGCGACGATCAGCACGCAGTACTGGGCGACCTGCGTGTAGGTGATGCCGCGCATCCCCCCCAGGATGGCGTACAGGAAGACGATCGCCCCGCCAATCACCACCCCGGTGTTGATGTCGATCTCCAGGAAGCGCGAGAACACCACGCCCACGCCGCGCATCTGCCCCATCACGTAGGTGAAGGAGATGAAGACCGCGCACACCACCGCGACCACCCGCGCCGCCTGCGAGTAGTAGCGGTCGCCCACGAACTCGGGGACGGTGTACTTGCCGTACTTGCGCAGGTAGGGCGCCAGCAGCAGGGCCAGCAGCACGTAGCCGCCGGTCCAGCCCATCAGGTACATGGCGCCGTCGTAGCCCATGAACGAGATCAGGCCCGCCATCGAGATGAACGAGGCGGCGCTCATCCAGTCCGCCCCGGTCGCCATGCCGTTGGCCAGCGCGGGAACGCCCTGGCCCGCCACGTAGAAGCCCGCGGTGGTGCGCACTCGGCTCCAGACGGCGATGCCGATGTAGAGCAGGAACGTCAGGGCGACGATCAGATAGGTCCAGCCCTGGATGCCCATCGGCGCGCCTAGTCGCGGCTCAGCCGCGCGTCGAGCCGGTCCATCCAGCGCGCGTAGACGAAGACCAGCCCCACGAACACCAGGATCGATCCCTGCTGGGCGAACCAGAAGCCCAGCGGGAAGCCGCCCAGCATCAGCGCGTTGAGCGGCCTCACCAGCAGGATGCCCAGCCCGAACGAGGCGACGAACCAGATCCCCAGCAGGATGCCCAGGACCCGCAGATGGGCCCGCCAGTAGGCGCGGGGGTCGTGGGAGTCGCTGCGGTCGTCGGCGCTCAACTCGTCTTCTCCGGCAGGGGCGCCCGAAGCCTACCCCAAGCCGCGAGGCTCCCGCAGCCCGGACGGCTGCGTGCCGGCCGGGATTTCGCTACCCCCATGCCCGCGATGTGGCGGGAAGGACAGAAGCTCGTCCACCCCTTCAACCCGGAACTGGGCGTGGGCTTCGTGCGTCAGATCGACGGACGCTACCTGCAGGTCTATTTCCCGTCGGCCGAGCGCGAGGTGACGCTGGCCGCGGAGGGAGCCGGCCTCGAGCCGATGATCCTGACGCCGGGCTCCGCCGCCGTGCTGATCGACTCCGGCGAGGACGTGGCCGTCGCGGCCTACGCCGACGGCTGCTACACGCTTTCCGACGGGCGGGTGGTCGAGGACTCGGCGCTGTGGCCAGCCGAGCCCGCCGACAGCCCGATCGAGCAGCTCGCGCACGGGCGCACCGACCGCCTGGGGGCGCTCCGCAACCGCATCGAGGGTCTCAAGCTGATGGAGCTGCGCGAGGCGGGCGGGCTCGGCAGCTTTCTGGGCGGGCGCATCGAGCTCTTCCCTCACCAGCTCCACACCGCCCAGCGGGCGGTCGAGATGGAGCGCGTGCGCTGGCTGCTGGCCGACGAGGTCGGGCTGGGCAAGACGATCGTCGCCTGCCTGATCCTGTCGGCCCTGGTCCGCACGGGCCGCGCCGAACGCGCCCTGATCGTGGCGCCGTCCACGCTGACGGTGCAGTGGCTCGGCGAGCTGTACCGCAAGTTCCACCAAGTGTTCGTGCTGATCGATCCGGAGCGCGTCGAGAGCGTGGAACGCGACTACGGCGAGGGCAACAACCCCTTCGACGTGCACCCGTTCGCCGTGGTGTCTACCGAGCTGCTGGAGTCCCGGGCCGAGCTGGCGGCCGCGGCGGCCGAGATCTCCCCGGACCTGGTCGTGGTCGACGAGGCGCACCGCCTGGCGCGGCCGGAGCTGGCGAGGGCGGTCCACCCGCTGGTCGAACGGGCGCGGCACGTCCTGCTGCTGACGGCCACTCCGCTGGCGGCCGACCGCGAGGGTTTCTTCGACCTGCTTCGGCTGCTTCACCCGGAGCGCTTCCCGGACCCCGGCGAGTTCCTGTCGCAGGTCGAGTCCGGCGCGGCGGTCTTCCCGTGCACCAGCTCGGTCCGGCGCGAAGACCTGGGAGGCCTGCCCCCCCGGGTCCCGGTCCCGGTCGACCTGCCCCCCGCCATGAAGGACCCCAAGCGCGATCCGCGCGCCCGCTGGATCGCCGAGCGCGCACGGGGCTGGCACGAGGCCGGCGAGAAGGCGCTGATCTTCGTGCGCGAGCTGCGCAGCCTGGAAAGGCTCAAGAAGTACCTGGAATCCGAGACCCAGCTGCACGTCCCCGTGTTCCACGAGCAGCTCACGGAGGGGCAGCGGGACATCGAGATCGCGCGCTTCCGCGAGTCGCGCCTGCCGATCCTGCTGTGCAGCGAGGCCGGCGGCGAAGGCCGCAACTTCCAGTTCTGCGAGCGCATGGTCCACTACGACCTGCCGCTCGACCCGGTGCAGCTCGAGCAGCGCATCGGCCGGCTCGATCGCATCGGCCGCGAGAAGGACGTGGAGATCGTCTACTTCCGCTGCCAGAAGGCCCGGCCCGACGTGGCGGGGCTGTTCGAGCGCCTGGACCTGTTCGCGCGGCCGTCCGCGGGCCTCGACGCCGCGCTCGAAGGCCTGGCCGCGCGGCTGTCCGAGGCGGTCGAGAAACGCCGGAAGATCGACGCCGACGCCGTCGCCGAGGAGGTCGAGCGCGCCCGCGCGGAGTCCGTGCAGGACCTGCCTCGGGTGGTCTACTCCGACGCCTACGCAGCGGCCGACGCGGAGCGCATCCTGGCGCAGATCCCCGAGGGGCTGGAACAGGGGATGCGCAAGTTCGTGCTCGGCGCGGCCAACGACCTGGGCGTCAAGATCGTCGACAAGGGCGGCGAGGCTCTCTACTACCTGGAACTCGGCACCTCGCTGACCGTCGAGGCGATCCCCGGGGTGCCGGAGGAGAGCCGCTGGCTGGGGACGTTCGACCGCGGCGAAGCCATCGCCAAGGACGAACTGGAGTTCTACGCCAGCGGGCACCCGCTGGTCGAGGGGCTGCTGCTGGAGCTGGCCGATGGGCCGCGCGGACGCGCGGCGCTCTTCGAGCTGCCCCACGAGGAGCTGCGCGGCGGCGGCCTGCTGTGCGTCTTCAAGTCGGCAGCGCGCTGGTTTCCGATCGTGATCGACGCGGGCGGCCAGCTTCGCCCCGACCTGATCGAGCGGGTGATCGAAGGCCTGCCCGCCGCACGCCCCGCCAAGCTCGAAGACTGGGGCTTCGGAGAGCGCTTCGCCGACGGAGTTCTGGCTCTGGCCGAGCGCGCCGAGGAGGCCGCGGGGGAGGACGCCCGGCTGGAGGCCGCGGCCTTCTTCCAGTTCGCGGCGATGGACAGCTAGTCCGCCTGCTGGCGCAGCCGCTCGGCGGCGACCGCCGAGACGGCCGCCTGCAGGTTGTAGCAGGGGATAAAGCCCGCCATCGGCACGCGGATGCGCGCGTGGCAGCGCCGCAGGGTCTCGTCCGGGATTCCGCCGGTCTCGCCGCCGACCACGAACACCCGCCCGCCGGTCAGGTCGAGCTGCCAGGGAGCGCTCTCGCCCGCCTCGTCCAAGGCGAAGACCGAGTGGCCCAGGCGCTCGGCCGCGTCCAGCACGATCTCGGGACCGCACCAGTGGACGGGCATGAAGCGGTCGGCGCGCATCGAAGCGCGCAGCGCGGCGCGCCGGCCCTCGTGGTCGAAGTCCGCCTGGATGGCGATCCCCTCGGCGCCGGACACCTCGGCCGTGCGGATCGCCATTCCGACGTTGCCCGGATACGCCACGCCCACCAGCAGCCAGACCGCCCCGCCCGCGGCCAGCATCGGCTCGACGCCCGCGTCCGGATCGCGACCGACCAGCGCCAGCACCTCCGAGGGAGCGCGTTCCGAAAACCGCTGCATGACGCGCCGGGTCGCCGTCCGCACGGCGATGCCGCGCGAACGGGCGCTCTCCAGCAGGCGCAGCAGCGCCCCGCTGCCCGCGTTCTCGTCCACCAGCAGCAGGCGCACTTCGGCTCCGGCTTCGAGCGCCCGTTGCACGGCCTCGCGGCCACTGATCCGACGCACGCTTGGCTGGCGTTCCACGGCGCCGAGTCTAGCGCGCCGGGGAAACACTCCGGTCGAGCGGCCGGCGCGCCGGACGGGCGGCGGCGGGGGTTCCGCGGCGGCCGCGAGCGAGCTTCGACCGCACCCCGTCCAACTCGTCAAGCCACGCAAACATGAGTACACTTCGGGCGGCTGGGAAGGAGCGGGTTGAGGCATCTCGGCTCGACAGAATGACAGCGCGGCGGCCCCCTCCGGGGAGCCGCCGCTCGCCGTTTTGACGGCGTTCCGGGCGGGGGGGAAGCGAAGCGATGGCAGGCAATCGGAAGCTGCAGCTGTGGGTCGAGCGGATGCGCCAGCTCTGCCGGCCCGACGCCGTACGCTTCTGCGACGGATCGCAGGCAGAGTACGACGAGATGTTCCGGCTCATGCTTCAGACCGGAACCGCGGAGCGGCTGGACGACGAACGGCGGCCGAACTCCTACCTGATCCGCTCGGATCCCGCGGACGTCGCGCGGGTCGAGGACCGAACCTTCATCTGCTCGCAGAGCGAACAGGACGCGGGCCCGACCAACAACTGGCGCGATCCGCAGGAGATGCGCAAGACGCTGGACGAGCTGTTCTCGGGCTCGATGCGCGGCCGGACGATGTACGTGGTGCCCTTCTCGATGGGCCCGCTCGGCTCGCACATCTCGCACATCGGCGTGCAGCTCACCGACTCGCCCTACGTGGTGGCCAACATGCGCACCATGACGCGCATGGGCAGCGCGGTGCTGGAGACGCTGGGCGACGGCGAGTTCGTCCCCTGCATGCACTCCGTCGGCCAGCCGCTGGAGGAAGGCGAAGCGGACGTCGCCTGGCCCTGCGACGGCGAGCGCAAGTACATCGTCCACTTCCCGGAGACGCGGGAGATCTGGTCGTACGGCTCGGGCTACGGCGGCAACGCCCTGCTGGGAAAGAAGTGCTTCGCGCTGCGCATCGCCTCGGTGATGGCGCGCGACCAGGGTTGGCTGGCCGAGCACATGCTGATCCTCAAGCTCAGCTCTCCCGAGGGAAAGTCGCACTACGTGTGCGCGGCCTTCCCGAGCGCCTGCGGCAAGACCAACCTGGCGATGATGACCCCCTCGGTGCCCGGCTGGAAGGTCGAGTGCATCGGCGACGACATCGCCTGGATGAAGTTCGGGGACGACGGGCGTCTGTACGCGATCAACCCCGAGGCGGGCTTCTTCGGCGTGGCTCCCGGCACGAACATGAATTCGAATCCGAACGCCATGCACTCGCTGGCGCGCAACGCCATCTTCACCAACTGCGCGCGGACCGACGACGGGGACGTGTGGTGGGAGGAGATGAGCGACACGCCTCCTGCTCACCTGGTCGACTGGAAGGGGCGCGACTGGAGCCCGTCGTCCGGCGAAAACGCCGCCCATCCGAACGCGCGCTTCACCGCGCCGGCCAGCCAGTGCCCGGTGATCGCGCCGGAGTGGGAAGACCCCGCCGGCGTTCCGATCAGCGCGATCCTGTTCGGAGGCCGGCGCGCGTCGGTCGTGCCGCTGGTGACCGAGGCGCTGGACTGGACGCACGGCACCTTCCTGGGCTCGATCATCGGCAGCGAGAAGACCGCCGCCGCGGCCGGCAGGATCGGCGAGCTGCGCCGCGACCCGATGGCCATGCTGCCCTTCTGCGGCTACAACATGGCCGACTACTGGGCCCACTGGATTGAGATCGGCCGGCTCCGGGGCGCAGCGCTGCCGCGCCTCTACATGGTCAACTGGTTCCGCAAGAGCCCCGAGGGCGAGTTCCTGTGGCCGGGCTACGGCGAGAACAGCCGCGTGCTGCGCTGGATCTTCCAGCGCTGCGAGGGCACCGCCAAGGCCCAGGAGACGCCAATCGGCCACCTGCCGCTCGCCAGCGACCTGGACGTCGACGGCCTGGACATCGACGCCGACGACCTGAATGCGCTGCTGGACGTGGACGCCGAAGGCTGGCTGCAGGAACTGCCGCTGATCCGGAAGCACTACGAACGCTTCGGCGAGCGCGTCCCGAGCGAGCTGACCCGGCGCGTCGACGAACTGGAGCGCAAGCTCCGCGCCTGGCGCTGATCCCGACGGCGCAGCCGCGCCCCCGCCCGTCCGCAGCGAATCGTTGACACGGAGTCGGCGGTTCGCGGATACTGCCGCGCGTTTCGGGTCGTCGGTCGCGCGAGGTGCGCGGCCGGCGGGAGAGCGGGGAAAGGAAACCCCCGTTCGAACAGGGAAGTCTGACCAAAGCAGACGCGGACCCGCCACGGTAGGCGGTCAAACTCCCGTCACGACGCCACTGGGCCCCAACGGCCTGGGAAGGCGGCGGGAGATACGGCCGTGAGCCCGGAGACCTGCCCGAAACGCAGAAAACGAGCCCGCTGTCTCGGGGAATGGACGCGGGTGCCCGGCGAGCGATCGCCCCCGGCGCCCCGTCCCGACGGTCGGGGATGTCCCGTGGCCCTTGAGCCGCCTCGCGCGACTCCCGGTCCGCTTCCGACAACACCGACTTCCACGCGTTCGGCCGGCTCCGAGACGGGCCGGGAATGCCCGCGGGAAAGGGAAGTCGATGTTCGATCGGAAGTCACTCGGAAGCCGCCGCGTGGCGGCGGCCGGTCAGATCGCGCTGGCGCTGGCCGTCGCGACGCTGGCGGCGACCGGGATCGCCCACGCCGAGGAGGCGGCCGCCGAAGCCGCCGCCAGCCGGAACGATCGGCCGGAAACCTTGCTGGTGCGGGCCGCGCGTCTGCCTCTGCCGGCGAGCCATTCGGGCAGTTCCGCCAGCGTGCTCGGCCGCGAGGAGCTGGAACGGCGCCAGAGCGCTTCTGTCGGCGAGCTGCTGCGCTCGCTTCCGGGCGTCGCGATGAGCCGCGCCGGGGTCGTCGGGTCCAAGTCCGACCTGAGGCTGCGCGGCGGCGAAGCCAATCACGTGCTGGTGTTCGTCGACGGCGTGGAGGCCAACGATCCGGCCGGGGGAGGCCAGTTCAACTTCGCCCACCTGCTGAACTCGGGGATCGAATCGGTCGAGGTGCTGCGCGGACCGCAGAGCGCCCTGTGGGGCAGCGACGCCCTGTCGGGAGTCGTCAATATCGAGACGCGTCGGGCGGCGCCCGGCTTCCACTCGGACGTCTTCGCCGAGGGCGGCAGCGACGCCTGGAGGCGCTTCGGAGGCAGCCTGGCCTACGCGGACGAGCGCCTGAACGCGCGCCTCGGCATCGATCGTCTCGCCACCGACGGCAACAACATCTCCCGGCGGGGCAACGAGGACGACGGCTACGAGAATCTCACCACCCACCTGGGTCTCGGCTACCGGCTGACCGGCGCCTTCCGGGTCGAGACCGCGCTGAGGTACACGGATGCCTCCAACGAGTTCGACGCCGGCTCGCCGCCCTCCGACAACGACCGCGAAACCGACTCCCAGAGGCTCTACGGGCGGGTCGCGGCTCACCTGGACACGCTGGACGGGCGCTGGACCCACCGCTTCAGCTACGCGCTGACCGACACCGACAACGACAACCACAGCGACGGGGCCCGCAACTCTTCGACCGCGGCGAAGGTCAAGCTCGCCGGCTACCAGACGCGTTTCGCGCTGACGGAGGAGCACGCGCTGACGGCCGCCTTCGAGAGCCAGCAAGAGGAATGGGGCCAGCGGGCCCAGGCGTCGATTTTCGGCGACCCCAATCACGATGAGGAGATGCGCACCCGCTCCTGGATCTTCGAGTACCAGGGCCAGCCCCTGTCGGCGCTCTGGCTGCAGGCCAGCCTGCGCCGCGACGACAACAGCGACTTCGGCGACAAGAGCACGGGCCGGGTCAGCGCCGCCTGGCGCGTCGCCGACCGCACCAAGCTGCGCTCCGCCTGGGGGACCGGCATCAAGAACCCGACCTTCACCGAGCGCTTCGGCTATTACACCCACTTCATCGGCAACTCCCGGCTCGAGCCGGAGGAGTCCAGGGGCTGGGAAGTCGGCGTCGACCAGAGCCTGTTCGGGGAGCGCCTCGAGCTGAGCCTGACCTGGTTCGACGAGAGGCTCGAGGACGAGATCAACGGCTTCGCCTACGACCCCGTCCACGGCGGCTTCACCGCCGTCAACAAGCCCGGCGAGAGCCGGCGGAAGGGACTGGAGCTCGGCGGGTTCTGGCGGCTCGGCCAATCGCTCGACCTGCGCTTTTCCTACACCCGCCTGGACGCCAGCGAACAGGACGCTTCCGGCCGGCAGGGCGACGAGATCCGCCGGCCGGAACACGTCGCCAGCGCCAATCTGAACTGGATCTCGCCCGCCCGGCGCGTCAACCTCAACCTGAACATCGACTACAACGGCCGGCAGGGCGACACGGACTTCTCCAGCTGGCCGTCCCGCCCCGTCGAGCTGGACGACTTCACTCTGGTCAGCGTCGCCGGGAGCTACCGCCTGAGCGACCAGTGGCAGCTCTTCGCGCGGGTGGAAAACGCGCTGGACGAAGACTACGAGGAGATCTTCGGTTACGTCGCTCCGGATCGCGCGGTCTACGCGGGAATCCGCTACCGCTTCGGCGAGCGCTGAGAGGAGAGCAGGCATGAC
Source organism: Pseudomonadota bacterium (assembly GCA_021295775.1). Classification (GTDB taxonomy): domain Bacteria; phylum Myxococcota_A; class UBA9160; order SZUA-336; family SZUA-336; genus JAGWBS01. The sequence continues at coordinate 43,820 of JAGWBS010000018.1, forward strand.
ACAGCTTCGCGAACGCCAGCTGCTCCTGGCCCTGGTTCTGATCGTCGCGGCGGCGGCGCTGCGCCTGCTGCCGCACCCGGCCAACGTGACGCCGATCGGCGCGCTGGCTCTGTTCTCCGGCGCCCACCTGCAGCGACGGATCTTCTGGCTGATCCCGCTCGGCGCCCTGTTGCTGGGCGACTTCTTCCACGGCCTGTACGAAGGCGTGGTGATGGCCGCGGTGTACCTGGGCTTTCTGGCCAGCGCCGGTGTGGGCCGCCGCCTGCTGAGCGGCGGAGATGGAGCGCGCCGCGTCGCCCTGGCCGTCGGGGCGGGAGGGCTCGCCTTCTGGGCGATCTCCAACCTGGGCATCTGGTGGGTCTACCGCCCGCTCACTTTGCAGGGTCTGATCCAGTGCTACTTCGACGGGCTGCCCTATCTGGCTCGCAGTCTGATCGGCGACGCGGCCTACGCCCTGATCCTGTTCGGGACCCACCGCATCGCGCGGGCGAAGCTGGCGGAGGGCCCGGTCCCCGCAACCTGAAACGGACGAGAGAGAAGCGCGATGAGGATCGTCTCCCTACTTCCCAGCGCTACGGAAATCGTGTGCAGCATCGGTCTGCGCGATCAGCTGGTGGGTGTGACCCACGAGTGCGACTTCCCCGCCTCGGTGGGGGGGTTGCCGATCGTCACCCGCTCGCTGATCCCGGAAGGCCTGTCCAGTGCCGCGATCGACGCCCAGGTGCGCCAGAGACTGCGGGAACACAACGCGCTCTACCGTCTGCGCGAAGACGTACTGGAGGAACTCCGCCCCGACCTGATCGTGACCCAGGCGCTCTGCGACGTGTGCGCGGTGGCCGCCGACGAAGTGGAGGCCGCCGCCTGCGCGCTGCCGGGACGGCCGCGGGTCGTCAACCTGGAGCCCTCTTCGCTGCAGGAAGTCTTCGAAACCGTCGAGTGGGTCGGGGATGCCGCCGGGCAGGCCGGGAAGGCGCGGCGGGCCGTCGCCGAAATGCGCGCGCGACTGGACGCGGTGCGGCAACGCTCCGCCGCCCTCCCCTCCCGGGATCGCCCCCGGGTGGCGGTGCTGGAGTGGCTGCACCCGCCGTTCAACGCCGGCCACTGGACGCCGCAACTGGTCGAGTTCGCGGGCGGCATCGACTGTCTCGGAAACCCATTCGAGCCCTCGACGACCGTTTCCTGGGAGCGGGTCGCGGCCAGCGATCCCGACGCGATTCTGGTCGCGCTGTGCGGCTTCGGCGAGGAGCGCAGCCTGGAGGACGTGGAACTGCTGCGGGAAGAGCCGGGCTGGAAGTCGCTCCGAGCCGTGCGGGAGGGCCGCGCGTACCTGACCGACGGCAACGCCTACTTCAACCGGCCCGGGCCTCGCCTGCTGGACAGCCTGGAGATCCTGGCCCACGCGCTGCACCCGCGCGTCCATCCCGCTCCCCCCGAGGCGCCCCCGGCCCGGCATGTGGGCTAGCGCGCGCGCTTCCGCCACCCCGTTGCGGGCCGCACTGGCGGCGGCCGCACTGGTCGCGGCGGCGCCCGCGGAGGCGGGGGAACGCATTCTAGTGCTGATGCCGCACGTGGCCGAGGTACTGGCCGCCGTCGGGGCCGAGGGCGACGTGGTGGGCGTGGTGCAGCACACCGACGAGCCCGCCTCGATGCGCCGGCTTCCGCGCGTGGCGAGCGCGCGGGGAGTGGCACTGGAGGCCGCCCTGCGGCTGGAGCCCACGCTGGCGATCGCCTACACCGCGGGCCTACCCGGCCTGAGAAGACTGGAGAAGCTGGGCGTGCGCGTGGCCGTCAGCCACCCGCGCGGCGTCTCGGAGGCGCTCGACGAAATCGAACGCATCGGCCGCCTGGCCGGCCGCCCGCGGCGCGCCGGCCGCTTGGCCGACGGACTGCGCGGACGGCTCGAGGCCATCCGTGCCCGTCGCCCCCGCCCGCCGCCGCGGGTGTTCTACGAGGTGGCCGCCGAACCTCTGATCGGCGTGGGTCCCGGCAACTTTCTCGACGACGTGCTGCGCGAGGCCGGGGCGGTCAACGTGTTCGCGGACGCGCCCGTCGCCAACCCGCGCGTCAGCGTCGAAGCCGTGTTGCGCGCGGGCCCCGACGTGCTGGTCCTGCCGGGCGAGCCGCGGCAGTCGGCCGAACGCGCGCGTTTCTGGCGGCGGCGCTTCGGCGCCCAGGCTCCGCCGCACCTCCCCGTTCCGCCCGATCTCCTGCACCGCCCCGGACCGCGCCTGATCGACGGCCTGGAGATCCTGCAGGCCGGCCTGCTGGAACGGAGCGCGGAGGCCCCGCGGTGAACGCTCTGATGCTGCAGGGGACGGCCTCGGGCGTGGGCAAGTCGCTGCTGGTGGCGGGTCTGTGCCGCCTGTTGGCGCGTTCCGGAGTGCGCGTCGCGCCGTTCAAGCCGCAGAACATGAGCAACGCTTCGGCCGCCTGCGCTTCCGGCGGCGAGATCGGGCGCGCCCAGGCGCTGCAGGCCTTCGCCTGCGGACTCGAACCGCGGGTCGAGATGAACCCCGTCCTGATCAAGCCCGAGACCGACCGGCGCGCGCAGCTGGTGGTCTCCGGCCGGGTGCGCGGAACGCTCTGCGCCGACCGCTTCGGAGCGGATCGCGCGGCTCTCCTGCCCGAGGTGCTGGACGCGTTCGAGCGCTTGCGCCGCGAGCACGACTGGATCTGGGTCGAGGGAGCGGGCTCGCCCGCGGAGCCCAACCTGCGCGCCGGCGACATCGCCAACATGGGCTTCGCCGAGGCGGCCGGCGTCCCTGTCTGGCTGCTGGGAGACATCGACCGCGGGGGCGTTTTCGCCGCGCTTCTCGGCACGCTGGAGGCGTTGGAGCCGGCGGACCGGGGACGCGTGCAGGGGCTGTTGGTCAACCGCTTCCGCGGCGACCCCGCGCTGCTCGGCGAAGCCTTCGAGTGGCTGGAGAAGCGCGCCCGGCGGCCCGTGCTGGGCTGGATCCCCTACCTGCCGGACCTCGCGCTGCCCGAGGAGGACGCGCCCTACTCGTTCCTGGAGAGCGGCCGAGGCGCCGGCTCGGAGGGCGCGGCGACCGAATTGCGGGTGGCCGGGGTCTACTACCCGCGGGCGAGCAATACCTCCGATCTGGACCCTTTCGCGGTCGATCCGGGCATCGACTTCGAGTGGCTGCGCGAGCCGGAGTCGCTCGCGGGGGTGGACCTGGTGGTCCTGCCCGGCTCCAAGGCGGTGGCGGCGGACCTGGCCTGGCTGAGGGAGCGCGGCTGGGTGGCCGCGCTGGAGCGCCATCTGCGCTACGGCGGACGGGTACTCGGCATCTGCGGCGGGATGCAGATGCTGGGCGGGCGCATCCGCGACCCGCACGGGATCGAGGGTCCGCCCGAGACTGCGGGGCTCGGCTGGCTGCCTGTGGACGCCGAGCTGCGCCCGGAGAAGAGCGTGCGCACGCTCGCGGAGCGGGCGCGCTGGCCGGCTCGCGTGAAGTTTTGCGGCTACGAGATCCGCCACGGAGAAAGTCGGCAGGACCCGCGGCTCTACCCCTTCGGGGCGATCTCGGACGACCGCCGGGTGCTCGGCACCTACGTCCACGGACTCTTCGACCGCGCCGGCTATCGGCGTGCCGTGCTCGAAGCCTGGCTGGGTTTGGAAGGATCCTCCGGCGAGGACCTGAGCGACCGCTGGCTGCGCGACCTCGACCGCCTGGCGGACGCGCTGCGCGACGGCCTGGACCTGTCCGACCTCGAGCGCCGCGTGGGCGAGGTGGTCTGAGGTGAATCGCTCCTCGCCCGCCGCAACGCCGCTCTTCCTGCGCCGCTACGGATCGCTGCCGGCCCTGGCCGTTCTGGCGCTGGCGGCGGCCGCTGCGATGGGGCTGGCGCTGGCGGCGGGAGAGGCCTGGATCGACCCGTTCGCGCCGGCAGGGGCGCTCGACCAGAAGATCCTGTGGGAGCTGCGCTGGCCGCGGGTGCAGACGGCGGCGGCGATCGGAGCGCTTTTGGCGCTGGCCGGCGCCGCGTTCCAACTGGTGCTGGGGAATCCGCTGGCCGAGCCCTACGTGCTGGGAATCGCGGGAGCCAGCGCCGTCGGCGCGATCGGGGGCCTGGCGCTCGCGCCGGCCGAGCCCTGGCCCACGTCCCTGGGGGCGTTCGCCGGGGCCTGCGCCGGAATCGCGGCCCTGATGCCTTTCGTCCGCCTGGGTCCCCACCGCCTGCTGCTGGCGGGGGTCGTGCTGGGTTCGCTCTGGGGAGCGGCGGTGGCGACGCTGCTGGCGCTTCTGCCCGAGCGCGAACTGGGCCGGGCCCTGGGCTGGATGATGGGCAACCTGGCGTCGGACACGCTGCCTCCGTTTGCGCTGTGGTCGAGCGTCGCGACGCTGCTGGTCGCGGGCCTGGCGCTGGCGCCCCGGCTCGACCGGCTTCTGCTCGGCGAGGACCACGCGGCGGCCCTGGGCACGCCGGTTCGGGCGCTGCGCTGGGGCGCGCTGCTGCTGGCTTCGGCGGCCACGGCGGTCGCCGTGACGGCCGCCGGCACGATCGGCTTCGTGGGTCTGGTCGTGCCCCACGCGGCGCGCCTGATCTTCGGGCCGCTGCACCGCGCGCTGCTGCCCGCGGCGGCCCTGGGCGGCGCGGCGCTGCTGGTGCTCGCCGATCTGGGCTCGCGTGTCCTGATCGCCCCGGCCGAGCTGCCCGTGGGGGTGGTCACGGCCCTGATCGGCGTGCCGGTCTTTCTCTGGCTGCTGTTGAGGCGCGCGGCGTGGAACTGAGGGCGCGGGGACTCGAGCTGGCGCGCGGCGGCCGGGTGCTGCTGCGGGATCTCGACCTGGAGCTGCGCCGCGGCGAGTGCTGGGTGGCGCTGGGCCCGAACGGCGCCGGCAAGAGCACGCTTCTGCTCGCCCTGGGCGGCTGGCTGCCGCGTCCCGCGCCGTCGCGGGGGGACGCCGAGCTCGCGGGCGAACTGAGGCTGGACGGACGGCCGCCGCGGAGCTGGTCGTCCCGCGAACGGGCGCGCCGGGTGGCCTGGCAGGGTTCGCTGCCTCCGGCCGAGTTCGGACTGAGCGTGCGCGAACGCCTGGGACTCGCTCTGGAGAGGGGAGTGGACCGCTCGCGGGTGGAGTCCGCCGCGGCCCGTCTGGACCTGGAGGGCCTGGAGGATCGGCGCCTGGGCGAGCTGTCCGCGGGAGAGCGCCAGCGCGTCGAACTGGCCGCGCTGGTTCTGCGCGAGGCCCCGCTGTGGTTGCTGGACGAGCCCACCGCGCATCTGGACCTGCGCCACCAGGTGAGCTGGCTGCGGGAAATGGCCGCGGAACGCGACGCGGGGCGCTGCCTGGTGATGGCCTGCCACGACCTGGGACAGGCCCGGGCGCTGGCCGACGGCGCGATCCTGCTTTTCGGGGACGGCCGCGCCCGCGCCGGACCCGCCTCCGAGCTGCTCGTCGCCCCCCTGCTGAGCGAGCTCTACGCCACGCCGCTGGAGATCTTCGAAGCGGGCGGGCCGGGGCTGCCTCCCCTGCTCGCCCCCGCCTACGCGCGGGACGCCGCGGACGGGGGTTCCGCGGATGAGTAGCCCGCCGGAAACCATCCCGCGGGACCGCTCCCGGCGGACCCCCCTGCGCTAGGCTGACGGGCGTGGCCGTCTCCGACACGCGCGAACTGCACGCCGAAGCCGTGCGCCTGGGGCGCGAGACCTATCTCGACCCGGACACCGGCTATCAGGTGATCACCGAGCTGGGCCACCTGCGGCGCGGAAAGTGCTGCGGGTGCGGGTGCCGGCACTGTCCCTTCGAGCACGAGAACGTCCCGCAGCCCGCGAGCGCGGAGCGGGTCCAGCAGCCGGCGCTGATCAACGCCGGCCTCTTCAGAAAGCGGTCCTGCGACGTGCTGTTCTGGAGCGGCGGCAAGGACTCCTACCTGGCCTGGCTCTACCTGCGCCGGGAGCTGGCGGCGCTGGATCGGGACGTCGCGCTGCTGACCACCTTCGACGGCCGCTCGCGGACCGTCGCCCATCAGGAGATCCCGTTTGGGCGCATCGTCGAACAGAGCGAAGCGCTCGGGGCGCCGCTGCTGGCGATCCCCCTCGACCCGCGGACGGCCTACCTGAAGCGCATCGAAGCCGGGCTCGAGCTGCTCGGCCGCGGCCGCGGGATCGAGCGCCTGGTCTTCGGCGACCTGCACCTGGAGCACATCCGGCAATGGCGCGAGGAGAGCTTCGCGCCGCTGGCTCGGGCGCTCGGGCTGAGGCTGCACTTCCCGCTCTGGGGCCTTGGCTACGCCGAGCTGATGCGGGAGTTCGTCGAGAGCGGCGCCTCCGCCGAGATCACCGCCGCGCCCTTCGGCGACTACGGGGGAGCGGTGCGCGTGGGAGACTCCTTCGGCCCCGATTTCGTGGCGCGGCTGCCCGCGGGAGTCGACGCCTTCGGAGAGCGCGGCGAGTTCCACACCCGGGTGAGCCCCGCCGGCGCGGGCGGGCCCCGGGCCGGCGGAGGGGCGCGGACGGCGCCCTGAGAGGCCGCGGGGCCGCTCCGCCCCAGGCTACTCCCGGCCGCGCTTGATCTGCAGGCTGAGCGCCGCCCGTTCGACCGACTCGGCCGAGGCGCGCACCATCGAGTCCTCGCCGAAGCGCTGGTTGATCTGGTCGACCACGCGGTTGAGGCGCGAGCGCCGTCCGCGGGCTTCGGAACCGGCCTCGAAAAGGTCTAGCTGAGCGTCGGCGGCGGCCTCGAGCCGGGACACCGCCACGCCCACCAGCCGGACCGGGGTGTCCATGCCGGCGCGGCGCAGCAGTTCGCGCGCCGCCGACGCGATCTCGGCGGCGTCGTCGGTCGCCAGCGGCCGGGTGGTCGAGCGGGTCCGCAGCGGATAGCGTCCGGCTCCCAGGCGCCGGGCGAGCTTGAGCTTCAGGGTGACGCAGCGGCCGCGCACGCCGTCGCGGCGCAGGCGGCGCGCCACCGCCTCCGCGTGGGCGCGGATCACGCCCTCCAGCCGGCGCGGGTCGCTCACGTCGTCGGCGAAGGTGTTCTCCTCGCCGTAGGACTTGGGCTCCCGGTAAGGCTCCACTTCGCGTGCGTCCTCGCCGCGGGCCAGCCGGGCCGCCTCGAGGCCCCAGCTGCCCAGCAACTCGCGCAGCCGGGCGTCGTCGCAGCGCGCCAGCTCGCCGATCGTCTCGATGCCGCACGCCTGCAGCCGCGCGCGCGCGACCGGCCCGATCCCCCAGATGCGCCCCACCGGGAGCGGGTCGAGGAACGCCCGGACCTGCGCGGGGGCCACGCACAGCACCCCGTCGGGCTTGGCGGCGTCGCTGGCGATCTTGGCGACCAGCTTGACCGGAGCGACGCCGGCCGAGACCGCCAGTCCGGTCTCGGCGCGCACCTCGCGGCGCAGCCGTTCGACGGCGGCGTCCGGGGGGCCCAGCAGCCGCTCCGTGCCCGTCAGGTCCAGGAACGCCTCGTCCAGGGACAGGCGCTCCACCAGCGGCGTGAAGCGGCGGAAGATCTCGAAGATGCGGCCGCTCTCGCGCGCGTACTTGCGCATGTCGCCGCGCACGAAGACCGCGTCCGGGCACAGCTTGCGCGCCTGCACGGAGGGCATGGCGGAGCGCACGCCGTAGCGGCGGGCCTCGTAGCTGGCGGCGGCGACCACCCCGCGGGCGGAACGGCCGCCCACGACCACGGGGCGGCCGCGCAGTCGGGGATCGTCGCGCTGCTCGACCGACGCGAAGAACGCGTCCATGTCGGCGTGCGCCAGCGTGCGCACGCCTCAGTTGCCGCCCAGGATCAGCGGCAGTCCTCCCTCCCCGGAACCGATCACGACGACCTTGGCGTTATCGCTCTCGGAAAGCTTCTCGGTCGCCTCGATGCCCTTCCACTGCAAGAGCTCCTGGTTCAGTCCCTTGGAGACGATGTTCTGGAAGTCGGCGATGCCCTGAGCCTCGATGCGCTTGCGATCCGCCTCCTGCTCCTCGCGCTGCAGCGTGAACTGCATCTTCTCGGAGCGCTGCTCCTCTTCGAGCTTCTCCGAGATCGCGGTGCGCAGCTTGTCGGGCAGCGTGATGTTGCGGATCAGCACCGCCTCGATCTCGACGTGCTTGCCCTCCACCGCGCCCAGCACGCCGTCGAAGATCGCCTTCTGGATCTCGTCGCGCTTGGTCGAGTAGATCTCCTCGGGCGTGTACTGGCCGACCGTCTCGCGCACGGTGCTGCGCACGATCGGCTTGATGATCACGTCGTAGTAGCGCACGCCCACCGTCTGGTGGAGCCGGGGCAGATTCGCCGACTGGGGCCGGTAGCGGATCGACAGCTCGATGCGCACGTCCAGCCCGTTGCTGGTCAGGATGTCCATCGCCTCCTGCCGGTCCTGGCGGCGGATGTCGTAGACGACCATGTAGTTCCAGGGCGGGACGATGTGCAGCCCCTCATGGAAGACGGTGTCCTGGGTCCCCCCGCTGAAGCGCTTGAAGATCACTCCCTGGCCGCCGGCCGGCACCTCGACGCAGCCCGCGGTCACCAGCGCGGCGAGCAGGCCGCCCATCAGTCGTTTTCTCTTCATCGAATCCCCCGCTGAACCCCATCCGCAGTACGCGTCCGGCATCGACCGGCCGGGGTTTACATCGCAGATCGGATTATCGACGATCCCGGTGGACGTATCGAGTCCGATTCGGGGTCCGGCCCAAGTGAGAGCCTCTCGCTTCGCCGCCGGTTCTCCCGCGGAGAGGCCGTATGTCGACACGCGAGACCGATCTCCCGGGAATCGGCACCAAGCACACCATCGACCTGGCATCCGACGAGGAGCTGGTCGTGGTCGCCCACCGCTCCGGCCAGTGGGAGCTGGCGCGCACCGACGCCGGCGGCGACACGACCACGCTGCTGCACCTCCAGGCCGAAGAGGGCGCGGAGCTGGGCCGGATCCTGAGCCGGGGAGAGGTACCCGAGTCCGACCCCCACAGGCAGCTCCTGCTGGACGAGTTCAGCCTGGAGTGGGTTCCCGTCGGCGGCGGGTCGTCGCTGGCCGGGGCCACGCTCCGGGAAGCCGACATCCGCGCCCGCACCGGGGCCAGCGTGATCGCGGTGCTGCGCGGCCGGGAGTCGATCCTCAATCCCCCGCCCGAGACCTCGTTCGCCGGCGGCGACACGCTCGTCGTGATGGGACACCGGGACCAGGTCGAGCGCTTTCTGGAGACCTTCTGCCCGCCCGAGACCGGGTGAGGCCGGGTCTTGGACGGCCACCTCTTCCAGTTCGCCATCCTGTTCGGAGTGCTGGGGCTGGCCGCGGTGGCCTCGATCTGGCTGCGCCTGCCGGTCGTGCCGCTGTACATCCTGGCCGGCATCGCGCTGGGCGGGCTGGTCGCAGGCGACGAGATCGTCGAGTTCCTGGGCTCGCTGGGCGTGGCCTTCCTGCTTTTCACGCTGGGCCTGGACTTCTCGCTGCACACCCAGGCCCGCGATCCGGCGCGCTTCGCGCGCTCGGGCGCGATCGACTGGCTGTTCAACTTCCCGACCGGCCTGCTGGTGGGCCTGGCGCTGGGCTGGACCTGGACCGAGGCGCTGTTCCTGGCCGGCATCACCTACATGAGCTCGAGCGCGGTGGTCAGCAAATGCCTGGTGGACTTCGGCCGGGCCGCCCACCCGGAGACCGAGACGATCCTGAACATCATGGTGTTCGAGGACCTGGTCATCGCGGTCTACCTGCTGCTGCTCAACTCGCTCGTCCTGGGGAGCGGCTCGGGCCTGTGGGGCTACGTGGGCGGGCTCGCGCCGGCGGCCCTGTTCGTGGCGGTGCTGATCGCGCTCGCGTGGCGCTTCTCGGGCCCCCTCGGGAGGCTTCTGTCCACGCGCTCCGACGAGAGCTTCGGGCTGCTGCTCTTCTCGTTCGTGCTGCTGGTCGCCTCGGCCGCCATCGCGGCGGGGCTTTCGGCCGAGGTCGGGGCGTTCTTCGCGGGCATCGTGATCGGCGCGACCGACCTCAAGCGCCGCGCGGCGCGGGCGCTCGACCCGTTCCTGATGCTTTTCGCGGCGCTGTTCTTCGTGTCTTTCGGGGCGGGGATCGACCTGGGGGCGATGGGGGCGGTCGCCCTGCCCGCGGTCGGCCTGGTCCTGCTCGGCATCGCCGCCAAGATCGCCGGCGGATTCCTGGCGGGCCTCTCCAGCGGACACGCCCCGGCCCCCTCGGCGACCATCGGCTTCTCGCTGGTCCCCAAGGGCGAGTTCTCGATCGTGATCGCCGCCCTGGCCGGCTCGGTCGCGCGCCCCGAGTCCGGCATCGAGACCCTGACCGCCGTCTACGTGCTGTCCCTGTCGATCGTCGGCCCCGTCCTGATGCGCGAAAGCCCCCGCATCTGGGCGCAGGGGCGGAGCCTGGTCCGGAGACGGACGCGAGGCTAGTTCCGGGAGGGCCTCAGGACCGCCGCCGGCAGGTCCCTCCAGCGGGTCGTGTAGCGCGGTGACAGGCGCTCCTGGCGCATCCGCCAGCCCTCGTCCCGCTCCCGGTCGAAACCCCAGCCCAGCGAGTCCCGGCCGAACCGCCGGCGGATCCGGTCCACGGCCCGCATCAGCGCCCCGCTGGTGGAATCCGCCGCCGCGAACAGTTCCGGCGCTCGCTCCCGCTCGGCCGACAGTTCGAGCAGCAGCACCCCCGCCTGGCGGTAGGCGATCCCCTCCCGCCGGATCGCCGCCAGGACCCCGACGGCCGCCCGCACGGCCTCGCGGCTGTCCGACGTCGGCTCCCGGAAGCGCGAAACCGCGGCGGCGCTGTGCTGGGGAGCTTCTTTTCTGAAGCGGTCGCTGGCCACGAACACCTGGACCGCGCCGGCGACCTGCCCGGCCGAGCGGAGCTTGTCGGCCGCCCGGGCGGCGAAAGACGCGACGGCGGCGTGCAGCTGCCGCCCGTCCCTCACCGCCCGGCCGAAGGTGCGGGAATGGCAGACGGTCTGTCTCGGGGCCGGCTGGCTCTCGATCTCGTGGCATGCCAGGCCCCGCAGCTCGAGCACCGTCCGCAGGCCCGTGACGCCCATGCGCTTGCGGATCCAGCCGTCGGAGGCGTCGCGCAGTTCGAGGGCGGTGCGGATGCCGCAGCCGCCGAGCATCCTCTCCCAGCGGTGGCCGATTCCCCAGACGCCGCCCAGCGGCGTGCGCCGCAGCGCCGGCTCGGTCCGGTCGGGATGGCTGGCGAGATCGAACACGCCGGCCGCCGGGGACGATTTCTTCGCCCAGCGATTGGCCAGCTTGGCCAGAGTCTTGGTCGGGCCCACGCCCACCAACACCGGAATGCCCGTCCAGCGCCGGATGCGCGAGCTCAGATCCCCGCACCACGCCTCCAGTTCCCCCGCCGGCAGTCCGGTCAGGTCCAAGAAGCTCTCGTCGATGCTGTAGACCTCCACCGCCGGGGCCGCCTCGCACAACAGTCCGGCGATCCGCTGCGAGAAGTCGCCGTACAGCGCGTAGTTCGACGAGCACACGACCACGCCGTGCCGCCGGACCCGCTCGCGGACCTCGAACAGCGGCACGCCCATGCGGATGCCGAGCCGCTTCGCCTCGGCCGAGCGGGACACCACGCAACCGTCGTTGTTGGACAACACGACCACCGGCCGGCCGGCCAGACCCCGCCGGAACACCCGTTCGCACGACACGAAGAAGTCGTTGCACTCCACCACGGCGATCGCCCGGCCCGGCCTCTTCTCAGCGCTCACGGTGCGACCGGACGCTGGAACGGACCACGCCCCAGATCTCCACCCTGGACTCGGAGTCGATCGCCAGGTCGGGAAAGTCGGGATTGTCCGAGCCGAGCACGCCGGCTCCCGGCTCCCCGCACAGGCGCTTGACGCAGAACTCGCCGTCGACGGCCACGATCACGACGTCGCCGGGCCGCGGGTTCAGGGAGCGGTCGACGATCAGCAGGTCGCCGTCGAAGATGCCGGCGTCGCGCATGGACTCGCCCCGGGCGCGGACGAAGAAGGTAGCGGCGGGGCGCCGGACGAGATGGCGGTTGAGATCGAGGGAGCCCTCGAGGTGGTCGTCGGCGGGGCTGGGGAAGCCCGCGGCGACCGGGTGCCCGTGGAGGGGGAGCGGGAGTTCCAGAGGAGCGTCGGTGAAGCGGATCAAGGCGGGGAACGAGGTGTTCAAGGAACACGAATAAAAAACGAAAATAGGATCGCTTGTCAACCCTCCCGTGAACTCAGGAGGGACCGGACTCGGCCGGGGTCAGGGCGACGACCGCCAGCGCGTGGATCTCCCCGCCCATCGCGTCCTGCAGCGCCGCGTACACCATCCGGTGTCGATGGACGCGGCTCGCCCCCTCGAAGGCGTCCGAGACGATCCTCACCCGGAAGTGCCCGCCGCCGCCCGCGGCGCCCGCGTGGCCGCGGTGGAGGTGGCCCTCGTCGACGATCTCGAGGTGGTCGGGGGACAGCGCGGCGCGCAGCGCCCGTTCGATCCGCTCGACCCGTCCGTCCGGTCCCGGCTCCGCCATTCCGGCAGTATGGAGCAGAGCGCCCGTCCGGCGCAGGGGCGGCTCCGGCGGGCGTCAGTCCAGCATCTGGCGCAGCACGTAGCGGAGGATGCCGCCGTGGCGGTAGTACTCCCATTCCTGCGGGGTGTCGATGCGGATGCGCGCTCCGAACGACGCGCTCTCGCCGCCGTCCGACCTCGCGCGGACGCCGATTTCCCGGGCGGGGCCCGCGTCCGGCAGGCCCTCGATGTCGAAGCTCTCCCTGCCCGTCAGGCCCAGCTCGTCCGGTCCCTCGCCCGGCAGGAACTCGAGCGGCAGCACGCCCATGCCCACCAGGTTGCTGCGGTGGATGCGCTCGAAGCTCTTGGCGATCACGGCGCGGACGCCCAGCAGCCGGGTTCCCTTGGCGGCCCAGTCGCGCGACGAGCCGGTGCCGTACTCCGTGCCCGCCAGCACGATCAGGGGCACGCCGTCCGCGGCGTAGCGCTGCGCCGCGGCGTAGATGGTGACGATCTCGCCGTCCGGGAGAAGCGCGGTGAAGCCGCCCTCGGTGCCGGGCGCGAGCCGGTTGCGCAGCCGGATGTTGGCGAAGGTGCCGCGCAGCATCACCTCGTGGTTTCCGCGCCGCGCGCCGTAGCCGTTGAAGTCCGCCGGCTCGACGCCGCGCGCGATCAGGTACTGCCCCGCGGGGCTCTCGGGCGGAATCATCCCGGCCGGAGAGATGTGGTCGGTGGTGACCGAGTCGCCCAGCAGCGCCAGCGCGCGGGCGCCGCGGACGTCCTCGATCGGCGCGGCTTCGCGCGCCATGCCCTCGAAGAACGGCGGGTGCTGGATGTAGCTGGACTCCGCCGACCAGGCGTAGCGGTTGCCGGCCGGAACCGGGATGGCGCGCCAGGCTTCGTCGCCCTCGAACACGTCGGCGTAGCGCTTCTCGAACATCTCGCGCCGCACGGCCCGGGCGACCACGGCGTCCACCTCGCCCGCCTCGGGCCAGACGTCGGAGAGCATCACCGGGCGTCCCTCGGGATCGGCGCCCAGCGGCTGGCGCACCAGGTCGACGTCCAGGCCGCCGGCGAGCGCGTAGGCGACCACCAGCGGCGGCGACGCCAGATAATTGGCGCGCACCAGCGGGTTGACCCGGCCTTCGAAGTTGCGGTTGCCCGACAAAACGCTGGCCACCACCAGGTCGGAGTCGCGCACCGCGGCGGCGACTGGCTCGGGCAGCGGTCCGCTGTTGCCGATGCAGGTGGTGCAGCCGTATCCGACCACCGAGAAGCCCAGCGTCTCGAGCGGCTCCAGCAGACCGGCCTCGCTCAGGTAGTCGCTGACGACGCGCGAGCCGGGGGCCAGGCTGGTCTTGACCCAGGGCTTGACGCGCAGCCCGCGCTGCACGGCGTTCCGGGCCAGCAGCCCGGCGGCGACCATCACGTACGGGTTGGAGGTGTTGGTGCAGCTCGTGATCGCGGCGATCACGACGCTGCCGTGTCCGATCTCGTGTTCCTGGTCTTCCAGGCTCAGCCTGGCGCTGCGCTCGCGGGCCTCGTCGTCGACGTCTTCCTTGGCCCCCAGGATCTCGTCGAGCGCGCGCGAGAACTCGAGCCGCGCGTCGCTGAGAGCGACGCGGTCCTGCGGACGCCGGGGGCCGGACAGGCTCGGCACCACCGTCGCCAGGTCGAGCTCGAGCCGCGACGTGTACTCCGGCTCGGGGTCGCCGGGCTCGGCGAACAGGCCCTGCTCGCGGGCGTAGGCCTCGACCAGCGCCACCCGCCCGGGTTCGCGGCCGCTGAGGTTCAGGTACTCCAGGGTCTTGGAGTCGATCGGAAAGAAGCCGACCGTCGCGCCGTATTCCGGCGCCATGTTGGCGATCGTGGCCCGGTCGGCCAGCGGCAGGCCGGCCAGGCCGGGGCCGAAGAACTCCACGAACTTGCCGACCACGCCGTGGGCCCGCAGCATCTCGGTGACCGTCAGCACCAGATCGGTCGCGGTCGCGCCCGCCGGCAGCTCGCCCACCAGGCGGAAGCCGACCACGTCGGGGATCAGCATGCTGATCGGCTGGCCGAGCAGGCAGGCCTCGGCCTCGATCCCGCCCACGCCCCAGCCGATCACGCCCAGCCCGTTGACCATGGTGGTGTGCGAGTCCGTCCCGACCAGCGTGTCGGGAAAGGCGACCCGCGCCCCACCGCGGGTCGATGAGGAGACCGGCTCTGAGACTCTGTCTCCTTCCGAAAAAACCACCGAAGCGAGGTGCTCGATGTTCACCTGGTGCACGATGCCCGTGGCGGGCGGCACCACGCGCAGGCTCTCGAACGCCGCCTGCCCCCAGCGCAGGAACTCGTAGCGCTCGCGGTTGCGCCGGAATTCGATCTCGGAGTTGCGCGCCAGAGCGTCGGAACGGCCGAACACGTCCACCTGCACCGAGTGGTCGACGACCATGTCCGCCGGGCGCAGGGGCTCGATCCGGGAGGGGTCGCCGCCCAGCGACGCCATCGCGTCGCGCATGGCGGCCAGGTCCACGACCGCCGGGACGCCGGTGAAGTCCTGCAGCAGCACGCGCGCGGGGCGGAAGGCGATCTCCGCCGCGTTGGAGCCGTCGGAGCGCCAGGCCGCCAGGGCGGCGATGTCTTCACGCGTGACGGTGTCGCCGTCCTCGAAGCGCAGCAGGTTCTCCAGCAGCACGCGGATCGAGCGGGGCAGGCGCGCCAGCTCTCCCAACCCTTCGCTCTCGACCGCGTCCAGGCGGTGGATCCGGTAGCTCTCACCCCCCACTTCCAGAATCCCGCCGCTCCACTCGCCGCCGGCCGCCATCGCCTTCCTCCCCTCGAACGGGCGCCAACATAGCGGACCGGCGCGGCGGCTACAGGGCGGGGCCTTTCGGGGACGGCGCCCTCCCGGCCCGAACCCCGTGGCCGGAGGGACGAGCGCGTTCCGGGCAGGTCCGGAGCGCCCGGATCAGCCCCCCGCCCCGCGGGCGTCGGGCGGATCGGGCTCGTCCAGCTCGCGCGCCAGTTCGCGCTCGATTTCCGGGTCCAGCGGGACGTCTCCGCCCGCCGCCGGGGAGCGCAGAATCCGGCGGGCTCCCGCGGCGAAGGCCAGAGCCAGAAGCGCCAGCACCACCACCGGCAAGGTCCAGCCCCAGGCGCTGCGCGGCACTCCCACGACCTGGGTGCCGAAGCGCTGCTCGAGCCGGGCGCGGACCTGCTCGGGCGGCTCTCCGCGCCGCAGCGACGCCCGGATCTCCCGCTTGACGGCCGAGGCGTCCGGGCTCGGACAGTCCGCCAGCGTCCGCCCGGGACAGAAGGGACTCATCAGGTCGTCGGCCAGGGCGCGCGCCGTCCGCAGGCGCTCGATCTCCGAGTCCGCCTTCGCCTCGACCGCCCCCAGCAGGAAGGCCGCGCAGAGCAGCAGCGGCGACAGCCGTCGGATCCGCGCCAGACCGGCCACGGCGGCGGCGATTCCGGCCGCTCGGCCCGCCCGGGCCGCCGCCGTCAGCGTTCCCGTCCCACCCACTTGGGCTCCTCGACGCCGGCGCGGGCATTGGCCGCCCGCGCGGCGGTGAACAGATAGTCCGACAGGCGGTTGAGATAGGCGACGCCGGCGGCGTCGACCGGCTCGGAGGCGGCCAGCGAGACCACTTGGCGCTCGGCGCGGCGGCAGACCACGCGGGCGACGTGCAGCAGCGCGGCCGAGCGCTCCCCGCCGGGCAGGATGAAGCTCGCCAGCGGAGTCAGTTCCGCGTCCAACTCGTCGATCCAGCCCTCGAGCTGCTCGACTTCGGCCTGGGTGACGCTCGGACGGGGCGCGCGCCGGGCCGACTCCGCGCCGCTCCCGGGCACGGCGAGTTCGGCTCCCAGATCGAAGAGCGACGACTGCACCGTCAGGAGCTGCCGGCGCAGATCCCCGTGGGAGAGCTCCGCCAGCGCCAGACCGATCTGGGCGTTGAGTTCGTCCACCTCGCCGTAGGCGAGCACGCGCGGGGCGTCCTTGGGCACCCGCCGGCCGCCGAACAGCGACGTTTCCCCCGCGTCGCCGCCCCGGGTATAGACCTTCATCGCCAGCGCACTATAGCGCCTCGCCCGCGTCCGACGGCCGACTGCGCTCCCGCGTGCGGCCGGCGCTGCGGGTTTCGGTTTCGAGCAGCCGGAAGTGATTCAGGTAAGACCGGTACCGGTCCCGGATCCCGCGCACGTAGCCGACCACCTCGGAGCCGCGCACGTAACCGTGCACGGCCTGGCTGGCGTACTCCGGTTCGGACAGCAGCAGCATCGCCCGTTCGACGTTGTCGAACCACAGCGAGCCGTCGAGGCCGAGCCGGCGCGCCAGCCGGCGGCCGTCGCGCACGTGGCCGGAACCGGCGTTGTAGGACGCCAGCGCGAACCAGAGCTGCTCGCCCAGCGGCAGGTCGGCGAAGCGCTCGCGGGTCCAGTCCAGATAGCGGATCCCGGCCTCGATGCCGGTCCGCGGATCCTTCAGCCCGGCGGGATCGATGCCGACCTCCAGCGCCGTCCCCGGTAGCACCTGCATCAGCCCCTCGGCACCGGCGAAGCTGACCTGGGCGGGATCGAAACCGCTCTCCTGGTACATCTGGGAGACGATCAGCCGCCAGTCGAAACCGTAAGCCTCGGCCAGGGGCTTGACGATCGAGTCGTAGGGCGAGAGCGAATCGCCGGTGATCCGGTGTTCGCGCTGACGGTTCATGCGGCGCCGGTTGACGAAGTACTTGTTGTGCAGGACGTTGAACTCGTAGCCCCGGTAGCGCTCGCCGATGAAGTCGTCCAGCCGGCGCCTCAGTTCTTCGTCTTCCTGGCGCGTCACCCACGCCAGGTCCCGGGCCGGTTCCAGGGCGAGCCCCGGCGAGAGACGCGGTTCGAACCCGGCCACCAGTTGTGCGTAGTGGCCATCGGCCAGCGTGACGTCCAGTTCGCCCGACGCGACGGCGTGCAGGATGGTCTCCATCCCCTGGTCCACTAGATCCAATTCGAACCCGGCCGCATCGCCGAGCTGGCTCAGCGTGGTCGCGTGACTGGTCACCGGGTTGACGGCGACGCGCCGCCCGGCCAGGTCGGCCAGATCGGCGATCGGCTCGCCGGCGGTGACGAAAGTTTCGCGGACCCTCAGATACGGCCGCGTGAAGCGCAGGCCCTGCTCGAGGCGCGTGGGCGTCGGGGTCATCCCGGCCGAGATCATGTCGCCGCGGCCGGCCGCGAGCGCTTCGAAGAGTTCGCCGATGCTGCCGACGAGCACGACCTCCAACACCAGGTCGTGGGCCTCGGCGAAGGACCGGACGAGTTCGTACTCGTATCCGAGCGGCTCGCCGTGCCACAGATAGTAGGTGGTCGGGGCGTTGATGGTCAGCAGGCGGAGCCGCCCCGAAGCGACGATCGCGGGCCAGTCCCGACGCTCCTCGCTGGGTTCGTCGGTGACGTGGCGCTCCAGCAGGTATTCGTCGAGCAGAGCCTTCAGCTTCGGCCGGTCCCGACGTAGCGCCCAGGCGTGATACCGGACCTCCGGCAGCACGCGCAGCTTTCGGACCCGCGGGCTGGTCTCCACCACCACGCGGGCCGCTGCCTCGTCCATGATGGTCGCGTCGATGATCCCGTCCTCGATCAACGCCTGAAACGCCAGGGGATCGGCGTCCGACGGCACCGGAGCCCGGCGCGCGTCCGGATAGTGATGGGCCAGCGCATCCTCGTAGGCCGTCGCCGTGGCCACTCCAAACGTGCCCTCCTCGTCGACGCCGATGACCCAGTCCCGGGAGCGCGTCAGCGGCAGCGAGAAGGCCACGCGCCCCTCGCGCTCGGGCGTGACGGTCAGATTCGACACGGCCAGATCGGCCAGGCCGTCCTCGACGGCCGCCAGAATCCCCTCCATGTCGTCGACCACGATCCACTCGACGGCCAGCCCATGGCGTTCCGCGAAGCGCTCGGCGATCCGCCGGTACTGTTCGGTGGACAAGCCCTGGGAGCGAAGCGTGTCGAACCCTTCCCAGGAACGGCGCGCCAGGCGGATCGAGCCGCGCTGCTGGATCGCCTCCCAGTCGCCGGCGGACGCGCTCCCCCGACCGAAGACTCCCCAACCGAAGTCGCAGCCGCCCAGAGCCAGAAGCGCCGTCAGCGCGAGCGTGACGGCAC
>JAGWBS010000019.1 GCA_021295775.1 Pseudomonadota bacterium
GCCGGGCCGAACAGCAGCCAGGCCGCCGCCAGCGCGGTCCCGGCGGCTCCCGCGACCGCGACCCGCGCGGCGGCGCGCCGGACGCGCTCCCGGCCGGGAACGCAGGCGGCCAGCGCATAGGCCAGCGCCCCGGCGGCTAGCACCAGATGCGCCGCGGCTCCGCCCGCGTCGACCGGCCGCAAGTCCGGCTTCAGGGCGCCGGGGCCCGCGAGGGCCGCGATCCCCATGGCCAGCGCCACCAGCGCCGCGGCGCTGCCCGCGATCCAGCCGAACGCGACGCGGAGTCGGGGAAGCCGGGTCACGGCGCGCAGATCGCCCGACAGACGGCCGATCCACGCCTCGGTCGAACGACTCACGGCGCACCGCCCAGGAGCGCGCGCAGAGCCTTGTAGCCGCGGTGCGCGCGGACTTTGAGGGCCCCGGGCCGGATTCCCACCCGCTCGGCGGCCTCGGCGACCGACAGCTCGCGCAGGTGAATCAGCTCCACCGCTTCGCGCTGTGCCGCGGGCAGGGCTTCGAGGGCCCGCTGAAGGTAGGCCGGCAGGGGCGCGTTCGGGTCGGTGGCCTCGCGCGGATCGGGCAGATCGACGTCCTGCTCCAGGGGGAGTTCGCGCTTGAGCCGAATGCTGCGCGCGCGCTGCGCGTCGATCACCGCGTTGCGCGCGATGGCCCGCATCCACGGCCCGAACGGCCGTCCCGGCTGAAACGTGTGGCGCGCCCGATGGATCGAGAAAAGCACGTTCTGAACCACGTCCTCCGACGCAGAGGCGTCCCTCAGCCGAGCGCCCACGAACGCGCGAAGCTCGGGCAGGACCTCGCGGAGGAGCCGGTCGTAGGCGGCGGAATCGCCGTCCTGCGCGGCCCGCATCCACTCGCCCAGGCGCCGCTCGCGCTCTTGTCGCTCGCTGCCTTCGCTCATACGCCGGGGCCGCGCCGTGGGTTACGGCCAAACCCAACCGGGCCCGGGCGGGCGAGGCCGGCCGACGCCCGGGGAAGTTCCGTGAACGGAAGCGGTCTAGACGTCTTGGGCGCGCAGGGTCTTGCGGCCGTTGGCCGCGCAACGCGCTTCCGCGTCCTTGATGACCTGGCGCACGTGCTTTTCGAGCGCGCCGTAGAACTCGCTGCCCACGTTGCTCTTCTTCACGGCCGCCTTCACGCGCGCCTTGGAGATGATCATCGCCTCGGGGGTCGCCCGACGTGCAGCCTTCTTCCGTGTCGCCTTCTTCCGGGTGACCTTCTTCCTGGCAGCCATTCCTCTCTCCTTGTTCCCCACTGGTTCCGATCATTCGGATCGGGGCTCAAGCTCAATACCACGGCAGAGTCCGTCCGCAAGGGTCTACAGGGGATTTCCGTTCTCTTCGGATCGCTCCGCCGGGGTTCCGGATCGGCGCCGGCGGGCGGTCTTCGCCTCCCCGGATGTCCGCCGCGGCGCGCTCCGGCCGCCCACGCGGATGGCCGAACCCTCCGCGGGCCCGGGTTACAATCCGGCGCAGCAATCTGGTGCCTCCGATCCACCCCACGTCGCCCGGGAACGACTCGCCGGGGTCGGCCAGCCGAGCGGGCGGGCGGCCCGGCTCCGTCTCGTCCGCGCCGCGCAGGCGGCGCACCTTCGTCGAACTTCGGGAAGTTCCCGGCCTGCTGCTGGGGGCCGTGCGCGCAGACGCGGCGGCGTTGCGCCGGGTGCTGGGCGGGCGGCGCGGCGGCCGGATCGGCGTCCTGATCTGCACGGCCCTGATGGTCCTGGCCGCGCCCACGCCGCGGGCGGCCGGAATCGCCCTGGCGGCCTACGCCGGACTCGGGCTCGCCACGGCCCTGGTTCACCGGGACCGCCAGGGGCTGGGACTCAAGCAGTCGCTGCGCCTGCTGCTGTGGACCGCGCCGGCGCCCCTCGCCCTGGCGGCGATCGCCCGTCTTGCGGGAGCGGCATCCGCCGTGCCGCTGCTGCTGGCGGTGCTGGTCGCCTATCTGCTGGTGGAGCGCGGTCTGCGCGCCGGACTCGGAGGCGGCCCGGGCGGCGATTGAGCGCCGCGCCGGGGCGACTTGAGCCTCCCGATTCCCGCGCGTACTCTGCCCTCCGATGCACCCTCACGTCATCGAAGCCGATCAGTGCTTCCTGCTGGTCGTCGACCTTCAGCAGTCCTACGCCCCGGTCCTGCACGAGTGGGACCGCACGATCGAGCGCGCCAGCCTGCTGATCCGGGCCGCCCGCGAACTGGAACTGCCGGTGCTCTTCACCGAGCAGTACCCCAAGGGAGTCGGCCCCACGACGCCCCGCGTCCGCGAGGTGCTCGGCGACGCGCCGGGCTTCGAGAAGCGCACTCTGTCGTGCCTGGGAGCTCCGGGGCTGCTCGAGCATCTCGGCACGCTGGCCCGCGGTCAGGCGATCGTGTGCGGCATCGAGACCCACGCCTGCATCAACCAGACCACGCACGACCTGCTCGGCCGGGGCTTCCAGGTCCACCTGCCCGAAGACGCGCTCAGCGCGCGGACCCGGTCCGACCACGACAGCGCCTACCGCAAGATGCTGGCGTCGGGAGCGATCGCCAGCAGCGTGGAGATGGCCCTGCTGGAGGTGCTGCGCACCTCGGAGCACCCCAAGTTCAAGGCGGTGCACGCCCTGATCAAGTAGGCGTGGCCGCCCCCACGCTGGCGCAGATCCGCCGTTCCGTGATCCGCTGCCGGCGCTGTCCGCGGCTGGTCGATTACCTCGAGGAGTGCCGGTCGAGCCACCGCGACTACTGGGCCCGGCCGGTGCCCGGCTTCGGCGATCCGCGCGCCCGCATCGCCGTGGTGGGGCTCGCGCCCGGCTACCACGGCGCCAACCGGTCCGGCCGCCCCTTCTGGCTGGACGCCTCGGGCGAGTGGCTGTACGGAGAGCTGGAGCGGCGCGGACTCTGGGACGGCGAGGCCCTGTACGGCGTGCACATCCTCAACGCGGTCAAGTGCGTCCCGCCGCAGAACCGCCCCACGGGCGCAGAACAGTCGAACTGCCTGGGCTGGCTGGAGCGGGAGCTGGCGGCGCTCCGGGACGCGCGGCTGGTGCTGGCGCTCGGAGCCATCGCCCACCGCGCCGTTCTCAAAGCCTGGGAAGTCCGTCCCCTCGCCCGCCACGCCTTCGCGCACGCTTCGCTGCACCGGATCGAAGGGCGCCCGCCGCTGCTGTCGAGCTACCACCCCTCGCGCCAGAACACCAACACGGGGGTGCTGACGCGGCGCATGTGGCGCTCGATCTTCGCGCGGGCGGTCGAGCTGGCCGCCGTCTAGCCGTGACCTCTCGACAGGTCGTCCATCCGGCCCCGCCCGCCCCTGCCGCAAGCGTCCCGGTCCTTCGCGGGCGCCCCGCGCTCGGCGGGGCGTTTCGGACTGAGTCTATGAGCCCTCTTATTATGCGCCCGCGGTCCTGCGCGGGCGCCGGGGGCGGGAGGCGGACGCGCTACTCTCCGGGCGTGCTTCCCGAGATCCGTACTCCGGTTCCCGGTCCGCGCTCGCGGGACGCCGCCGCCCGGCTCGCGGCCGTCGAATGCCCGGAGGTCACCGCGCTGGCCGAGCCGCCGATCTTCTGGCAGCGGGGCGCGGGAGCGAACGTCTACGACGCGGACGGCAACCGCTACGTGGACCTGCTCGCGGGCTTCGGAGCCGCCGCGCTGGGCTACGCCCCGCCGGAATTGTCCGAGGCGCTCTCCCGCCAGGCCGGGACGCTGCAGCACGCCATGGGCGACGTCTACCCGGCGAGCGTGAAGCTCGAGCTGCTCGAGGAGCTCGACCGCATCCTGCCCGGAGATCTGGGCCGCGCGATCCTGTCGAGTTCGGGTTCGGACGCGGTCGAGTCCGCGCTCAAGACCAGCGCCGTGGCGACGGGCCGCTCCGGCGTGCTGGCGTTCGAGGGCAGCTACCACGGACTCGGCCTGGGCGCGCTCGATACCACCCACCGCGAGGAGTTCCGCCAGCCGTTCCGGGAGCGCCTGGCGGGGCGCACCCGCTTCGCGCCCTTCGGCGACCTGTCCGCGGCGCGGGCCGAGCTGGAGCGCGACGCGGGCATCGGCGCGGTCCTGGTCGAGCCGATCCAGGGCCGCGGCGGCCTGGTCCACCCGCCGCCGGGCTTTCTGGCGGAGCTGCGCGAACTGACGCGGCGGCGCGGGGTGCTGCTGATCGCCGACGAGGTCTATACCGGCATCGGCCGCACCGGCCACTGGCTGGCCTGCGAGCGCGAACAGGTGACGCCGGATCTGGTGTGCCTGGGCAAATCGCTGGGCGGGGGCGTTCCGGTCTCGGCCTGCGCCGGCCTGCCCGAGGTGATGAACGCCTGGCCCGCCTCCCGCGGCGAGGCGCTGCACACCAGCACCCACCTGGGCAATCCCCTGGGCTGCGCGGCCGCGCTGGCCACGCTGCGGGCGATCCGGGATCGGGATCTGCTGGAAAGGTCCCGAAGCGAGGGCGAGCGTTGGCTGGCGGAGCTGCGGGCCGAGCTGAGCGGCTGCGCCTGCGTGCGCGAGGTCCGCGGCGCGGGACTGCTGATCGGGATCGAAGTCGACTCCCCGGGCCGCGCGCTGCGCGCCGCGCGCGAGCTGCTGCGCCAAGGCTGGATCACGCTGCCGGAGGGTCCGCGCGCCAACGTGCTGGCTCTCAGCCCGCCGCTCACGATCCCGCGGGAACTGATCGACGCGGCCAGCGCCGCGATCGGGAAGGCCCTGCATTGAAGCGCGCGGAGATCGAGGCGCGCGTGCTGGCGCAGATCCGGCGGGGAGTCGACGTCTCTCCGGACGAGGAGAGCTTCGACGGGCTGGCGCGGGCGCTCTTCGACCACCAGTACCGGCACGGCGAGGCCTACCGGAGGCTGTGCCGGGCCGAAGGGCTCTCCCCCGACAACCTGCGCCACTGGACGGAGATTCCGGCAGTCCCGACGGAGGCGTTCAAGCAGGCGCGCCTGGCGAGCTTCCCCGCCGAGCGGACCCGGCGCGTCTTCCGCACCAGCGGAACCACGGGCGGGCGGCGCGGCGAGCTGCACCTCGACACGCTCGCCGTGTACGAGGCCTCGCTGCTGGAAACCTTCCGGGCCTACATCTGTCCCGGCCGGGAGAAGCCGCGCTTCCTCGTGCTGGCCCCCAGCGCCGCCCAGGCCCCGGACTCCTCCCTGTCCTACATGTACGATTTCGCCGCGCGCCGTCTCGGGGCGGACGAGCCGCGTTTCTACGTGGACGCCCAGGGATGGCAGCCGGAGCGGCTGTTGGGCGACCTCGAAGCGCTCTCCGGGCCGGCCGCCGTGGTCGGGACGGCGTTCGCGTTCGTGCACCTGGCCGAGCGGCTGGCCGCGGAAGGACGGCGGCTGGAGCTGCCGGAGGGCTCGCGGGCGATGGAGACGGGAGGCTTCAAGGGCCGCTCGCGGGAGCTGGAACGCGAAGCGCTGCACGGTCTGATCTCGGAGAGCCTGGGAGTGCCTCCGGAGCGCATCGTCAACCAGTACGGGATGTGCGAGCTCGGCAGCCAGTTCTACGAGCCCAGTCTGCGCTGTGGGATCGTGACGCGCGTCAAAAGGATTCCTCCCTGGGTTCGAACCCGCGTCATCGACCCCGTGACGCGAAATGACGCGCCCGAAGGCGATGTCGGCGTTCTGGTGCACTACGACCTGGCGAACACCGGCAGCGTGCTGGCCGTCGAGACGGCGGACGCGGGACGCCGGATCGGAGACGGCTTCGAAGTTCTGGGCCGCTGGACCGGGGCGGAGCCGCGCGGCTGTTCGATCGCGGCCGACGCGCTGCTGGACCCGACTTGAGGCAGCTCGAAGCGTTGCGCTCCGCCGGCCGGGGCATTGACGCGCCGCGTCGAATCGAGGCGCTGGCCGCGGCCTTCGAGCTCTGGCGCGCCCCCGGATCGGCCTGGCCGGAACGCCTGGCGGCCCGCGGGGGGCTGTTCTCGCCCGCCGTGATCGAACGCGGAATCCGGCTCGGGCTGGAGCGCTGGACGGCGGCGGCGCTGGCGGAACTGCGCGCGCGCGAGCTGGAGCATGCGGGCCAGGTGCCCGGGGTCACCGCGGTGTGGCTGGCGGGGCCGGTGCCCGGGGCCGCCTTCGCCGCGATCGCCCTGCCCCTGCTGGCGGGTTCGAGCGTCTACGTCAAAGCCTCGCGCTCCGATCCGGGAGCCGCGGCGCTTTTCGCGGAGTCGCTGGCCGAGGCGGATCCGGGTCTGGCGGACTGCGTCGCGCTGGGGGACGACCCCGGAGCGCTGGTCCACGCCGACGCCGTGGTGGCCAGCGGCAGCGACGCGAGCGTGCGGGCGGTCCGCGAACAGGTCCCACCCGCCACCGCCTTCGTCGCCTACGCGCACAAGCTCTCGCTGGCGGCGATCGGGCCCGGCGCCGATCCCGGCGCGGCGGCGCGGCGGGTCGCCCTGGACGTCGCGCTCTGGGACGGCCGCGGCTGCCTGTCCCCCGCCTGGGTCCTGGTCCGCGACTCGGGCGGCGCAGAGGCGGCGGCCTTCGCCGAACGGCTCGCGTCCCGGCTCGAAGAACTGGCCGACGCGCTGCCGCGCGGAACCCTGGACGCCGCGGAGCACCTGCGGCTGCGCGAGTGGCGGGCCGTCGCCGCGGCGCGCGGCGACGCCGTCCTGCACCCCGGCGACCGCAGCCCCGAATGGGGCGTCAGCCTGACGCCGGCCGGAGAGCTGCCGCCGGCGGGCGCTCTGCGCTTCGCCCGGGTGGTGCCGTTCGAGGGGCGCGAAGATCTCGTCGCGCTTTGCCGGAAGCTGAGCCCGCACCTGTCCTCGATCGGCTACGCGGGCTGGCCGGACAGCCTCGACGAGCCGCGCGCGGCGCTCGAGGCCGGCGGCGGATCCCGCCTGTGCCCGGCGGGCCGGATGCAGGCTCCCCCGCTGGCCTGGCGCCACGACGGCATGCAGCCGATCCGCCCGCTGCTGCGCTGGGTCGACGTGGAGGAAGAGTGAACGGAGCCGGCTGGGAGCGGCCCGCTCGAATCAGGCTCGGCCGGTCCGGTCGCGCCAGACTTCGAGCTCGGCGCGTTCGTCGGACCCGGACTCGAGACCGGCGGCGTCGAGCAGGTCCCCGAAGCCGATCAGGTTGCGGTGCTCGATCCCCGCTTCCCGAAAGCCGCGGGCCGATTTCTCGAATCCGTAGCTGAAGATCGAGACGATCCCCGCGAGATCGCCTTCCTCTTCCCGGATCGCCAGCGCGCTCCGGATCGCCGACCCGCCCGTCGAGACGGTGTCTTCGACCAGCGAGACCCGCCGGCCGGCGACCGGGCCGCCCTCGATCCGCCGCATCATCCCGTGCTGCTTGGACTTGTCCCGCACATAGGACATCGGAAGCCGCATCCGCTCCGCGATCCAGGCGGCGGGCGCGATGGCCGCGGAGGCCGTGCCCGCGATCAGCTCCGTGCCGGGGAACTCCCGGCGGATCAGGTCGGCCATCCGGTCCGCCACCCGCCCCCGGAGAACCGGATCCCCCATCACCAGCCGCAGGTCGCAGTAGATCGGAGAGCGGATTCCGGAGGACCACAGGAATCGGGGTTGCCGATCGATCTGGACCGCCCCGGTCTCGATCAGGCCGCGGGCGAGCCCGGCGGTATCCGCCGTCGCTCCGGACATTCGTTCCCCCCGATTTCGGGTTCTGTACCACAACTCGGCCGGCGATGGGGTCGATTCTCCGCTTCGCGTTCGAAGCACACTCCGGCCGGGCCAAGCCCGGCGCGGAGCGGGCCGGTCCGGGGCGCCGGGTTCGCCCCCAGCGGCGGTTCCTCGCCCCGGGACTCCCGCAGGTGCGAGCCCGGATGTAGGCTTCCCCTACGGCCGGCGAGACGCTGGAGCGTTCGCGCCGGGAATCCCCGGGCCGATCGGCCGGGAGGACGCATGGGCGAAACCATCCGGGCGGCGGTCCTGACGCACGTGGCGATCCGCACCCGTTGCATGGACGAGTCGCTGGACTTCTACCGCCGCTACGCGGGCCTGGAGATCGTCCACAAGCGGGTCGACGAGGGCGTCCGGGTGGTCTGGCTGTCGCAAAGCGCGGACGATCCCGACTTCGTGATCGTGCTGCTCGAACTTCCGCACGAACTCGCGCCCGAGCCGCAGGCCTGCGACCACCTCGGCTTCGACGTCGAATCGCGCCAGGCCGTCGACCGGATCGCGGAACGGGCGCGGGCCGAGGGCTGTCTGCGCCATGGGCCGGCCGACGGCGGACCGATCGTCGGCTACTTCTGCATGCTGCGCGACCCGAGCGGCAACAGCTGCGAGTTCTCGCACGGCCAGCCGATCCACCCCCGCCAGATCGGCTGACCCGGCCGCGCGGCTCACTCCAGCGGGAGGAGGGCGCCCAGGATCCAGGCGGTGCCGAGCGCCTGGGCGAGGGCGGACGCCCGGCGGTCGCCCCCGGCCCGGGCCCAGCGCGCGGCGAAGACCTCGAGCGCGGCCGAGACGAGCAGCAGCAGGGGCCAGCCGGCCAGGGCGCCGCGGGACAGCAGGCCCAGCCAGACCAGCAGCGGCAGCGCCGCGAGCGCCGCCGCGCGGGCCGCGGCGGGCAGCCAGGCCGCGGCCAGGGGGCCTTCGCGCAGTCCGTTTTCGAGCGCGGAGAAGTGGGGCAGGAGCAGCAGCGCCAGCAGGGCCGTCCAGCCCAGTCGGACCGCGCCCGGAAAGAGGTCGATCCAGGGCGCCAGCAGGCTGCCGAAGAGCGCGTACGCCACGCCGAAGGTGAGCAGACCCTGCGCGCTCGAGAAGGCGCGAGCCTCGCGAGCGCCGCGGCCCAGAACAAGCCAGGCGAGCCCTCCGGCGACGCCCCACAGACCGGCGATCTCGCGGGCCGGAGCCAGCGGGAGGAATCCCAGCGGGCCGCCCCCGAAGGCCGTGGCGGCGCCGATCAGCGCGGCCGCGACCCCGAGAACCGCCCCCCAGGTGCCGAGGCGGGCCAACCGGGAACGCCCATCCGGCGCGGGAGCCCGGGCCGCAGCCCGGGGGACGGGCAGGTTCCACAGCAGAACCAGCGCCGCCAGCAGTCCGGCGGCGCTCCAGCCGAGCGCCGGATCGTCCGGGGCGCCGGAGTCGGACTTCGGGGCCAGCGTCGCGTCCAGCCAATCCCGCAGCCGCTCGGCCAGCTCGCGCGAGTAGCGGGCGTTGAACCGGCCCACGCCGTCGACTTCGCTGATCCGGACGGCGTCGCCCGCGGCCAGGTCTCCGTAGGTGCGGTCCGCCACGATCTGGGTGCGCCCCGCGAGCCGGGCGCCGATCTCGCGGCCCGCGCGCCGGACGCGCGTCGCGTCCCCGGCCCCCCAGAGCACCAGCGCGTTGGGCGCGGCGTAGGGCCCCTCGGCGGCGTGCGGCGGGGAGATCGCGGCCACCGACGCGACCCGCGCGGGATCCCACTGAGCCTCCTGCAGGGCCGCGGAAGCGCCCAGCCCGTAGCCGACCAGCGCGATGCGCTCGGCGTCGAGATCCCGCCGCTCGGCGGCCACTTCGTACGCGGCCTCGAACTCGAGCCCCCAGCTGCGGTTGAGCCCGTCGTAGGCGAAGCCTTCCGGGTGGCGGCCGTGGCCCGGCAGGTCCAGGCTCAGCACCGCGTAGCCGGAGCGGGCGAGCCGCCTCGCCAGCGACCCCATCGCCCCCGAGTTTCCGCCGCGGTCGTGCAGCAGGACCACCAGCGGGCGGGCGGCTTCCGTCGGCTCCGCTCCGTCCCCCGGGAGGTGCAGGACCGCGGGCGCGCCGCTCTGCAGCGTCAGCCGCCGGGTCTCCAGATCGCGCCCGCTTGACGCGAGTCCGACGAGCGCCACGAGCACGCCCGCAGCAGCGGTGTAGGCCCAGCGCGCCGGCACGGGTGCATCCTAGCCTGTGGTAGGCTGCAATTCACTCATGCGCGCTCGGATCGTCATCACCGGGGCGAACAGCGCGATCGGCCGGGTCCTCGTCCAGCGCGCGCTCGCCCGACCCGGGTTCCACGTCACCGCTGCCGTGCGCTCGGCCCGGGCCGCCGCCGAAGTCGGGGAACTGCCCGCGGAGCGGGGCCGGATCCGTCAGGTGGACTACGCGCTGCCCGAGAGCCTGGCGGAGGCCTTCTCCGGCGCCGACGCCGTGATCCACCTGCCGGGCATCCTGATCGAGGCGCCCGGGCGCGGCTACCGGGAAGCCAACGTCGCCCCCGCGCGAGCGGCCGTGGAGTCCGCCCGCCGGGCGGGCGTCGGCAAGTTCGTGCTGGTCAGCGCCTGGGGCGCGGACGCCGACTCGCCCAACGGCTTCTTCCAGAGCAAGGGCGAAGCGGAAAAGGCTCTGCTCGAGTCCGGGCTGAACTACACCGTCCTGCGCTGTCCGGTCGTGCTGGGCTGCGCCTCCCTGGCGGACGCCGCGCTGGCGCGCTGGGCGCGCGGCGGCTGGTGCGCCCTGCTGGGAGGCGGCGCGAACCTGGACCGGCCGCTGGACGCCCGCGATCTGGCCGAGGGCGCGCTCAACGCGTGCCAGCCCGAGCGTGCCCGGAACCGCGTGCTGGAGTTCGTCGGCCCCGAGTGCCTGTCCGTCCGGGAATTGGCCCGGCGGGCGGGGGCCCTGCAGAGCTCGAGCGGGCGAATCCTGCCGATTCCCGTCGGGCTGGCGTGCACGGCGGCGCGCCTGAAGCGGCGCCTGGGCGGCCGCGGGGGCATCTCGGCCGACGTGATCGAGGTCCTGACGACCGAGGTCCGATGCGACCCGGAGGACGCGGCGCGGGCGCTCGGCGTCGAGCTGACGCCGCTCGAGAGCACGCTCCGCTGCAGCCTCTCCGGCGGGGACGAGGGGTGACGCAGCCCCCCGTCTGGCGCCGCGCGCTGCAGCGGGCCATTCCCTGGGCGATCACGCTCGCCTGCTTCGTCTACTTGTACACGCGCCTCGACGCCGCCGCCCGCCGCGAGGACACCGAGCTTTTCGATTACCTGGCGCGGGTCTTCGCGGAGGTGTCCTGGCCGGCCTGGCTGGCCCTGATGATCCCTTACTCCCTGTTCTACTTCCTGATCGACACCGCCGTGGTGTGGCGGGTCGTGTCCTGGTTCAACACCCGGATCGCCTACGCGGACGTGCTCCCGATCCGCGGCAGCAGCTTCATCCTGTCGATCCTCAACGAGCAGGTCAGCAAGGGCGCGATGGCCCTGTACCTGAACCGCCGCCACGCCGTGCCGGGCTGGGAAGTCGGCTCCAGCATGCTCTTCATCATGTTCTGCGAGTTCTTCTACCTGCTCGCCTGGGCCACGCTCGGCTACGCGCTGCGCCGCGAGTCGCTGCCGGCGGCCTTCGAGGCGATTCCGTACATGGCCCTGGCCGGGGGGCTCTTCTTCGCGGCTTTCCTGGTCTTCTTCCGCTCGGGACGCGGCGCCGCGGGCGGACTGCGCGAGCGGCCTCTGTTCCGCGCGTTCCGCCGCGCGGCGCCCGCCCAGTACCTGGTCGTGATGCTGATCCGCTCCCCCGCGTTGATCCTGGCGGCCTGGATCTACGCGCGCGCCGCCGGCCTGTTCGGCGTGAGCGTCGGGTTCGGCGAAATGCTCGGCTACCTGCCGGTGGTCTTCTTCGGCGCCGCCACTCCTGGCCCGATGCGCTCGGTCGCGATCACCTTCTGGGTGCTGCTCTTTCCGGGCCACGAAGTCCAGATGGCCGCCTTCGGCCTGGTGCAGCACAACTTCTTCATCTTCTTCAACGCGGTGATCGGCCTGGTCTTCCTGCGCCGCGCCCAGCGCGAGCTGTTCGGCGACTAGCGGCGGACCCGCCAGCGCGCGGCGATCGAAACCGCCGTGCTCCCGACCAGGATCCAGGCGAGCGCGCGCACCGCGAACTCGAGACCCTCGACCCCCAGCAGGCCCAGCAACACGCCCCCCGGCGGGAAGAAGTAGAGCACGCCGTTGACTCTGCCCAGACGCCCTGAGGACTGGCGGCCGCGCAGGGCGTCGGCGAAGTAGAGCGCGAACGCCACCGCGACCAGCGCGGGCAGCGCCCAGGGGAGCGCGCCGTGGGCCGCGCACACGCCCAATCCGCCGGCGACGAAGGCGAAGTCGGCGCCGTGGTCGAGCAGGCGTCCGCGGCGCGAGGCGGTGCCCGCGCGCCGCGCCAGCGGACCGTCGAGCAGGTCGCTGACGACGGCCAGTCCGAACAGGCCCGCTGCCCAGAGCGCGGGAGCGCCCGCGGCGCCCGGCGCGAGCGCGGCGTTCAGCGTCAGCGCGAAGGCGGGCGCGCTCAGCATCCGGACGGCGCTCAGCAGGTCGGCGATCACTCGCGGAACCGGGGGACGCGCTCCAGCAGTTTCTCCGCGCCCAGACGATTAAGCAGCTCTTCCAGGGCTTCCGGGTCGGCGCCCCAGTAGCGCAGGCCTTCCAGGCCGGTCTCGACCGGCAGGTCGGAGCGCATCCGCACCAGCCGGCGCGAGAGTTCGATCTCCTCGCCGCCGGACGCCAGGCGCTCGGCCACGCGCGCGGCCCCACGCAAACCCAGGCGCCCGAGTTCTTCGGCGTCGCGCGGGATCCGGTCGAGGGTGCCGTAGGCCTCGAGCAGCCGGGCGGCGGTCTTGGGTCCGATCCCGCGCACGCCCGGAATGTTGTCGGCGGAGTCGCCGACCAGCGTCAGGTAGTCCGGGACGAGTTCCGGCGGGACGCCCAAGCGTTCCCGGATCTCGTCCGGGCCCGACGCCCGCTCGCTCTTGAGGTCGAACAGCTGGACGTGTTCGGACACCAGCGCGCCCAGATCCTTGTCCGCGCTGACGATGCGCACGTCCGCGCCCTGGTCGACCAGGGCGGGGACGAGGGTCGCGATCAGGTCGTCCGCCTCGAATCCCTCCAGCGTGTAGGAGGGGATGCCCAGCGCGCGGGTGACGGCCTCGCAGAGCTCGAACTGCGGCTCCAGGTCCTCCGGCGCCTCGGTGCGCCCGAACTTGTAGTCCGGGTAGATCTCATTGCGGAAGCTGGTCAGGGCGAAATCGAAGGCGGCGGCCAGGTGGGTCGGCTGCTGGCGCGCCAGGAACTTGAGCAGCACCGAGGCGTAGCCGCGCAGCGCGCCCACCGGCGTCCCGTCCGGCGCGCGCAGGTCCGGCAGGCTGTAGTACGCGCGGAAGATCTGGTAGTGCGCGTCGATGATCCAGACCAGGGGCCGTCTCATGGGGTCCGATCGCGGGGTCAGCCGCCCTGCAGCTGCCGGGCGATCGTCTGGAGCTGCATGTTCGAGGTGCCCTCGTAGATCTTGCCGATCTTGGCGTCGCGGAAGCGCTTCTCCACCGGGTACTCGCGGGTGTAACCGACGCCCCCGAAGAGCTCCACGGCCGCGGAGGTCGCGCGCTCGGCGACCTGCGAGCCGAAGAGCTTCGACATCGCGGCCTGGGTCAGGAAGGGCTGGCCCGCGTCGCGCAGCCGCGCGGCGTTCCAGGTCAGCATGCGAGCGGCTTCGATCTCGGTCGCCATCTGCGCCAGCTCGAACTGCACCGCCTGGAACTCTCCGACCGGGCGTCCGAACTGCTTGCGCTCCGCGGTGTAGGCCAGCGCGTCCTCGAGCGCTCCCTGGGCGACCCCGACCATCTGCGCGCCGATCCCGATGCGGCCCTCGTTGAGCGTCTCGATCGCGATCCGGTAGCCCTGGCCGACTTCGCCCACCACGTCCGCGGCCGGCACCCTCACCTCTTCGAGGGTCAGCTCGCAGGTCGAGCTGGCGCGGATGCCCAGCTTGTCCTCCTTGCGGCCCACCGAGAAACCCGGCGCGGTGCGCTCGACGATGAAGCTGGTGATGCCCCGGTACCCCTGCTCGGGAGCGGCGT
Source organism: Pseudomonadota bacterium (assembly GCA_021295775.1). Taxonomy (GTDB): domain Bacteria; phylum Myxococcota_A; class UBA9160; order SZUA-336; family SZUA-336; genus JAGWBS01. Next base: position 13,748 of record JAGWBS010000019.1, read on the forward strand.
TGGCCATCACCAGGAAGATCTCCGCCTCGGCGGCGTTGGTGATCCACTGCTTGCGGCCGCTGAGCAGGAAGTCGTCGCCTTCGCGCTCCGCGCGGCAGGCGAGCGCGAAGGCGTCGCTGCCGGAGCCGGGCTCCGAGAGCGCGTAGGACGCCACGCTGCCCGCCGCCATCCGCTCGAGCACGCGCCGCTTGAGGTCGTCGCCGGCCCAGCGCAGCAGGGCGTTGGCCACCAGGGTGTTCTGGACGTCGACCAGCACGGCCACCGCGGCGTCGACGCGCGAGATCTCCTCCACGGCCAGCGCCGACAGGAAGAAGCTCCCGCCGGCGCCGCCCAGCTCCTCGGGAGTCTCGATCGCCATCACGCCCAGCTCGAAAAGCTTGGGGATCAGGTCGGGGTCGTAGTGGCCCTGCCGGTCCATGCGCCCCACGCGCGGCGCGACCTCGCGCTCGCAGAACTCGCGCACCGAGCGGCGGAAAAGCTCTTCTTCTTCGCTCAGCTCCGTCAGGGGGAGCCGGCTCAAGCGCACCTCGCCTGGATCCGGGAGACCAGCTCCCCGAGCGGCACCTCGTCCGCGGGGCCCGCCCCGCGCTCGGCCAGCTCCACGCATCCCTTGGCCAGCGCGCGCGGCCCGGGGATGACCCGGAACGGCACGCCGATCAGGTCGGCGTCCTTGAACTTGACGCCGGGCCGCTCGTCGCGGTCGTCGAGCAGGACCTCGAAGCCCGCGCCGCGGAGGCTCTGGTAGAGCTCGCCGGCGACCCGGGACTGCTCCGCGTCGCTGGCCTTGACGGTCGAGACCACCACGTCGAACGGGGCGATCGCCCGCGGCCAGACGATGCCGTACGCGTCGTGGTGCCCCTCGATCGCGGCCGCCATGATGCGCTCCAGGCCGATGCCGTACGAGCCCATCACCAGCGGCGTCTCGGCGCCGTGCTCGTTCAGCACCGACGCGCCCATCGTCTCGGAGTAGCGCCGCCCCAGCTTGAAGATGTGGCCGACCTCGATCGACTTGCGCACTTCGAGCGGCTTGCCGCAGTCCAGGCAGGCGTCACCCGGCTCGACGTTGCGCAGGCTGGTCCAGCGCACGCCCTCCAGGTCGCGTTCCACGTCGACGTGGCGCAGGTGGAAGTCGTCCCGGTTGGCGCCCGTGGTCAGGCCGCGGCGCCCTGCCAGCGCGTCGTCGGCCCAGATCGGCAGGTGGGAGACGCCCACCGCCCCCAGACTGCCGGGCCCGGCGCCCAGCGCCGAGCGGCACTCCTCGGGCTGCGCGGGGCGGAAGCGGGCGGTTCCCAGCGCCTCGGCCAGCTTGACCTCGTTGAGCGCGTGATCGCCGCGCAGCAGCAGCAGCGTCGGCTCGTCCTCGACCAGGTAGACGAGGGTCTTGATCTGACGCTCGGCCTGCGCGCCGCCCTCGAACGTGGTCAGGGCTTCGATGGTGCGCACCCCGGGGGTCGCGAAGCGCTCGGGCTCGGGCACCTCGTCGGGATCGGCGGCCGCCTCCAGCGCAGAGCGGGCCTTTTCCAGGTTGGCGCGGTAGCCGCAGCCGGAGCAGCGGGCGATCCAGTCCTCGCCCGCGTCGGACAGCGCCATGAACTCGACCGACTCGCTGCCGCCCATCGCCCCCGAGGACGCCTCGACGGGGAGCGACTCGATCCCGCAGCGCTCGAAGATGCGGGCGTAGGCCCCGGCGTGCAGCTCGAACGCCCGGTCGAGCCCGGCGTCGTCGAGATCGAACGAATACGAGTCCTTCATGGTGAACTCGCGGCCGCGCAGCACGCCCGACTTGGGGCGCGCCTCGTCGCGGAACTTGGTCTGGATCTGGTACCAGATCTGCGGGAGCTGCCGGTAGCTGCGCAGCTCCGCGCGGGCGACCCGCGTGAAGATCTCCTCGTGGGTCATGCCCAGGCACAGATCGGCGCGCTTGCGGTCGTGCAGGCGGAACATCTCCTCGCCGATCTCGTCCCAGCGGCCGCTCTCGCGCCACGGCTCGGCCGGGTGCAGCGCGGGGTGGTGGAACTCCTGGGCCCCGATGCGCTCCATCTCTTCGCGCACGATCGCCTCGACCCGGCGCAGAACGCGGTAGCCGAGCGGCAGCATGCTGTACAGACCCGCGCCGAGCTGCCGCACCAGTCCGGCCCGCAGCATCAGCCGGTGGCTGACGGCATCGGCGTCGGCCGGGTCGTCGCGCAGAGTGGGAATGAATGTCCGGGACCACTTCACGGCGCCTGAATCTACCCGCCGGGGCGCATTTTCTCGACACCCGTCCCCGCGGGGGGGGGGCGCGGGGTCGTTCGGCCCGGGCCGCGTTGCCCGCAGCGGAGGGGCGGTTACACTTCCAGCCAGCTTGGCTCGCCGGACCTTCCCTCCGACCGCTCGGCCAAAGCTGTCCGAGCCCCCGCTCAGCGACGAAATCAGGGAGGTCCACACGGCCCCATGGCCGACTATCCTTTCATTCGGACGCCGCAAGCCGTCGAGGAGCTGGCCGGGCTCCTCGCACGAGAAAAGATCATCGCCGTCGACACCGAGGCGGACTCTTTTTTCCACTACTTCGAGAAGCTCTGCCTGCTGCAGATCAGCGCCTCTCGCGGAACCTGGCTGATCGATCCACTGGCGCTGGGCGAGGGCGGGCTGGACCCGCTGGCGCCGGTTTTCTCCGACCCCTCGATCCGCAAGGTCCTGCACGCTGCCGAGTACGACCTCTACGTGCTCCACCGGCATGCCGGCCTGAAAGTCCGGAACATCTTCGACACCATGATCTCGGCCCAGCTCCTGGGCTATGCGGGCGTGGGACTCGGCGCGCTGGTCGAGCGTCACCTCGGCATCCGGCTTTCCAAGGACCAGCAGCGCACCGACTGGTCGCGGCGCCCCCTGCGCCCCGCCCAGATCGAGTACGCCGCCGCCGACGTGCTCTACCTGATCGAGGTCTCCGGGCGCGTGGAGCGCGAGCTGAGCGCCAAGGGACGCCTGGAGTGGGCGCGGGAAGAGTTCGCGCTGCTGGAGGCCCGCGTCTGGCCGGAGCGCGACTCCGCAGAGCTGGGCTATCTCAAGATCAAGGGAGCCAAGCAGCTCGCGTCCCAGACCCTGGCCGTGCTGCGCGAGCTGTACCTGATGCGCGACCGCCGGGCGCGGGCGATCGACCGACCGCCGTTCAAGGTGCTCGGCAACGGCACGCTGCTGGAGCTGGCCACCAACCCGGCGCAATCGCGCCAGACCCTGGCCAAGCGCAAGGGCATCACGGAGCTGGTGATGCGGCGCATGGGACAGCAGATCCTGGAGGCGACCGCGGCGGGCCTGGAGGGACCGGAGCACCCGCCGATCGAGAAGATCCCCGACGGGTCCGGGCGCAGGCATCTGGACCGCCGGGGCGACGCGCGGCTCGATCAGCTCAAGCGCTGGCGCAAGCTCCGCTCCGAGCAGCTCGAATTGGACCCGGGCGTGTTCTGCCCGAACGCCGTGCTGGAGGAGATCGCGGCGGCCGACCCCGGATCGGTCGAGGAGATGTCCGGGCTCGGTATGGTCAAGGGCTGGTGGGCGCGCGAGTTCGGGGCCGAGTGCCTGGAGGCGGGCGCCCGCGCCAACCGGACGGCGCCCAAGCACGGCGAGGGTCCCGGCGCCGGGCCGGTGCGCAAGCGTTCGCGCCGGGGCGGCCGCGGACGCTCCCGGCAACCCGCCTGAGGCCGCCGGCGTCTCCCCCCGACAGTCGATCCCGGCTGGGGTAGATTGAGCCGGTCCACCGCCTGGGAGCCCCGTCGCAGCGTGGCCGGGATCAGTCCAGCAGAGTACGCCGAACGCCGCTCGCGCCTGCAGCGCGAACTGGGCGATGGCGTGGCGCTGATCCCCGGCGCCAGGCCCCGCACGCGCTCCAACGACACCGAGCACGTCTTCCGGCAGGACTCGGACCTGTGGTACCTGACCGGCTTCCCCCAGCCCGAGGCGGTGGCGGCGTTCAGCGCCGAAGAATTCGTCTTCTTCGTGCAGCCGCGCGACCCGCTGATGGAGACCTGGAACGGGCGCCGGCCGGGCGTCGAGGGCGCTGTCGAAGAATACGGCGCCGACCGGGCCTACTCGATCGAAGAACTGCCCGCGCGCCTGCCCGAACTCCTGCGCGACCGGCCGCGCCTTTTCCACAGCTTCGGGCTGGACGAGGAGCTGGACCGGCGAGTCGTCGAAACGCTGGGCGAGCTGCGCCGTCAGGTGCGCCGCGGGGTCGGGACCCCGGGAGAGATCTTCTCGCCCCACGACATCGTCCACCGCATGCGGACCCACAAGTCGGCCGCGGAGGTCGAAGTGATGCGCGCCGCGGCCGAGATCTCCCGCGAGGCGCACGCCGCCGCGGGGAGGCTGTGCCGCCCCGGCGTCTGGGAGTACGAGCTGGAGGCCGCGCTGCACCAGGTCTTCCGCAGCCGCGGCGGGTCCGGCCCCGCCTACAACTCGATCGTCGGCTCGGGCGACAACGCCACCGTGCTGCACTACGTGGAGAACCGCTCCCAGCTCCGGGACGGCCAGGTGGTGCTGATCGACGCCGGCGTGGAACTGGAGGGCTACGCCTCGGACGTGACCCGCACCTATCCCGTCGGCGGGCGCTACCGGGGCGAGGCGCGCGCCGTCTACGAGGCGGTGCTGGCGGCGCAGCAGGCGGCGTTCGACGTGATCCGGCCGGGCGCGACCCTGAAGCAGATCCACGACGCGGCGGTGCGGACGCTGGTCGAGGGCATGGTCGAACTGGGCGCGCTCGAGGGCGGGGTCGACGAGCTGATCGAGAGCGAGGACTACCGGGCCTTCTACATGCACTCCACCGGCCACTTCCTGGGACTCGACGTCCACGATGTCGGCCAGTACTCGATCGGCGGGGAGCCGCGCCCCCTCGAGCCCGGGATGTGCTTCACAGTCGAGCCGGGTCTGTACTTCAGCGCCGACGGCGAGAAGACGCCCGAGCGGCTGCGCGGCATCGGCGTGCGGATCGAGGACGACGTGGTGATGACCGAGGACGGCTACGAGACCCTGACCGATGCGATCCCCAAGCGGATCGACCAGGTCGAGGCCTGGCTGCGCGAATAGGGGAGCGAGATGGCCGACGAGATCGCGATCGAATCCAGCCTGCGGGAGAAGCGCCGCTTCAAGCCGGACCCCGCCTGGTCGCGCCGCGCCAACCTGCCGGGAAAGGCCGCCTACGGCCGGATGGTCAAGGAGGCCGAGAAGAACTTCCAGCGCTACTGGGCCCGTCACGCCCGCGAGAACGTGAGCTGGTTCTCCCCCTGGAAGAAGATCCTGGACTGGAAGCCGCCGTTCGCGAAGTGGTTCGTCGGCGCCAAGACCAACGTCAGCTACAACTGCATCGACCGTCACCTGGAAGGGCCCAACGCCTGGCGGCGCAACAAGGCGGCGATCATCTGGGAGGGCGAGCCCGGCGACCGCCGCGTGCTGACCTTCGGCGACCTGCACCGCGAGGTGGGCACGTTCGCGAACGTGCTCAAGGCGAACGGGGTCAAGAAGGGCGACCGGGTGGTGCTGTACATGCCGCTGGTCCCGGAGCTGGCGATCGCCATGCTGGCCTGCACGCGCATCGGCGCGGTGCACTCGATCATCTTCGGCGGGTTCTCGGCCGACTCGATCCGCGACCGCGTCCAGGACGCCGGCGCCAAGATCGTGGTCACCGCGGACGGCGGCTGGCGGCGCGGGCAGATCGTCCCGCTCAAGAAGATGGTCAACGACGCGATCCGGAAGCTGCCCGAAGTCGGGCGGGTGATCGTGCTGCGGCGCACGGGGCAGGACGTGCCGATGCGCAAGGGGCGCGACGTCTGGTGGCACGAGCAGACGGAGGGCGTCTCGCCGGAGTGCAAGCCGGCCAAGCTCGACTCCGAGCACCCGCTCTTCATCCTGTACACCTCGGGCTCGACCGGAAAGCCCAAGGGCATCCTGCACACCACCGGCGGCTACCTGACGCACGTCGCCACCACCGCCCGCTACATCTTCGACCTCAAGGAGGACGACACCTACTGGTGTACGGCCGACATCGGCTGGATCACCGGTCACTCGTACGTCGTCTACGGAATCCTGGCCAACGGGGCGACCAGCGTGATGTACGAGGGCGCCCCCAACTGGCCGGACGAGGAGCGCTTCTGGCAGATCGTCGACCGCTACCGGGTGACGGTCTTCTACACCGCCCCCACGGCGATCCGGACCTTCATGCGCTGGGGCGAGAAGCGCGTCAAGAAGTACTCGCTGTCCTCGCTGCGGCTGCTGGGCACGGTCGGAGAGCCGATCAACCCGGAGGCCTGGATGTGGTACCGGCGGGTGGTCGGCCGCAACCGCTGCCCGATCGTGGACACCTGGTGGCAGCCCGAGACGGGCGGCATCCTGATCACGCCCCTGCCCGGCGCCGTCGAAACCACGCCTGGCTCCGCGACCCGGCCCTTCCCCGGCATCTTCCCCGAGATCCTGAACGAGCAGGGCGAGCCCTGCCGGCCCGACGAGGGCGGCTATCTGGTGATCACCAAGCCCTGGCCGGGAATGCTGCGCGGCATCTATGGCGACCCGAAACGCTTCCGCGAACAGTACTGGTCCAAGTACAAGGACCTGTACTTCACCGGCGACGGCGCCCGGCGCGACGCCCGCGGCTATTTCTGGATCATGGGCCGGGTCGACGACGTGATGAACGTGGCCGGCCACCGCCTGTCGACGATGGAGATCGAGAGCGCCCTGGTTTCGCACCGCTCGGTGGCGGAGGCCGCCGTGGTCGGCCGGCCGGACGAGATCAAGGGGACGGCCGTGGTCGGTTTCGTGTCCCTGGAAGGCGGCGTCGAGGCGCGCGAAGAGCTGCGCGACGAGCTTCGGCAGCACGTCGCCCGCGAGATCGGCCCGGTGGCGCGTCCCGACGAGATCCGCATCGCGGCCGGGCTGCCGAAGACCCGCTCGGGAAAGATCATGCGCCGGCTGCTGCGAGACGTGGCCGCGGGCCGCGAGACGACCGGGGACACCACGACCCTGGAGGACTTCAGCGTGCTCGCGGCGCTGCGCTCCGACGAAGACTAGTCCCGACCCCTCCCCCCGCTGGAAGAAGGTGGTGCAGATGCGCTGGATGTGGATCGTGCTGGTGGCCGTGGCCGGAGGGCTGACGGGCTATCTGGTGACGCGCTTCGAGGGCTCCGAGCCCACGATCGCGACGTCGGCCGAGACCGTCTACGTCGGCGGCGAGCACCGTCACGTCTTCGAAATCGACGACGAAGGGACCGGGGTCGAGCGGGTCGAGATCCGGCTGGAGGCCGACGGCCACAGCTACCCGCTGATGGACGAGCGCTTCGCAGGAAACCTGCTCACCGGCGCCAGCGAGAAGGGCAGCCGCAGCGTCGAGGTCGCGTTCGACGTCGAAGAGTTCGGCCTGCCCGACGGCCCGGCCCGGCTGGTGGCCGAGGCGAGCGACTTCTCCTGGCGGGGCAACGTCGCGAGCGTCGGGGTGGAACTGGTGGTCGACACCCGCTCGCCCCGGGTCTCCGTGCTGACCGGGCTGACCTACGTCGCCCGGGGCGGCAGCGAGGCCGCCGTGTACCGCGCCGACGACGACGCCTGGCACAGCGGCATCCAGGTCGGCGAGCGCTTCTACGCCAGTTTCCCGCACCCGGAGCTCGAGGGTTACCGGGTCGCTCTGTACGGCCTGCCTCACGACGCCGATCCGAACACGCGACCGGCCGTGCTGGCCCGCGACCGGGCGGGCAACGAAACCCGCATCGCCCTCACCACCCGGATCGTCGACAAACCGCTCTACAGCGACCGGATCCGGCTCGACGAGCCGTTCATGGCCCGCAAGGTCGCCGAGATCGATCCCGACCTGGACGGCAGCCCCCTGGAGGCCTACCTGCAGATCAACGGGAGCCTGCGCGCCCGCAACGCCGAGCGGCTGCGCGAGCTGTGCCGCGAGTCCAGCCCGGAGCGGCTGTGGGAGGGGGCCTTCCTGCAGCTTCCGAATTCGGCCACCCGCCGGGCGATCGGCTTCGGCGTGCGCCGGACCTACACCTTCGGAGACCGGATCGTCGACCGTCAGACCCACCTGGGACTGGACCTGGCATCGACCGCGCGCGCTCCGGTCCCCGCGTCCAACCACGGCCGGGTGGTGCTGGCCGAGAACCTGGGCATCTACGGCAAGACCGTGGTGCTCGACCACGGCCTGGGAGTTTTCAGCCTGTACGCGCACCTGTCCGAGATCCTCGTCTCGCCCGGCGACGCGCTGTCCAAGGGCGATGTGCTGGGGCGCACGGGCACGACCGGCCTGGCGGGCGGCGACCACCTGCACTTCTCGATGCTGGTCCAGGGCCACTTCGTCGACCCGCTGGAGTGGCTCGACGGCCGCTGGATCGCCGACCACATCGAGCCCAAGCTCCAGGGACCCCCGGCCGAAGCGTCCATGGATCCGTCCGGGCCGCGGCAGGGCTGAGCGTGCCCCCGCGGCTCTCGCGCCCGCGGCGCGAAAGCGTGCGGAGGCGGCTGCTGGAGTGGTACGGGAAATCCCGGCGCGACCTGCCCTGGCGGCGCAGCGACGACCCGTACCGCATCTGGCTGTCCGAGACGATGCTCCAGCAGACCCGCGTCGAGACCGTCGTCCCGTACTACCGGCGCTTCCTGGAGCGCTTCCCCGACCTGCGCTCGCTGGCGCTGGCCGACGAGCAGGACGTGCTGAAGCAGTGGGAGGGGCTGGGCTACTACTCGCGCGCCCGCAACCTCAAGCGCGCCGCGGAAATGGTGCTGCGCGACCACGGGGGCCGCGTTCCCAGCGATCCCGAGGCCCTGGGCTCGCTGCCCGGAATCGGCCGCTACACCTCCGGCGCGATCCGCAGCATCGCCTTCAAGCAGCCCGCGCCGGTGGTGGACGGCAACGTCAAGCGCGTGCTGGCGCGGCTGCTGGCCGAGCCCGGGCTGAGCGAAACCCGGCTCTGGGAGCTGGCCGGGCAGCTCGTGGAGGGCGAGCACCCGGACCTTTTGAACCAGGCGCTGATGGAGCTGGGCGCCACCGTCTGCGTGCCGCGCAACCCGCTCTGCTCGACCTGTCCGCTGCGTCGCGGCTGCGCGGGAGCGGCCACGGGCCGGCCCGAGGACTTCCCCGCGCGCGCCCCCAGGCCGCCCCCGCGCGCGGTGCGAGCGCTGGGCGGGATCCTGCGCAGCCGGGGTCGCCTGCTGCTGATGCGCCGGCCCTCTCGCGGTCTGCTGGGAGGGCTGTGGGAGATCCCGTCGGTGCCCGGCGACGACCCGGGCACGCTGGTCGAGGCGCTGCGCGAGCGGACCGGGCTGGGCTCCCGGGCCGGCGCCGCGCTCGGCGAGGTGCGGCACGTCTTCACCCACCGCGACCTGACCCTGCGCGTGGTCGAACTCGAACGGGACGGCGGCCGGAAACGCGCGCCCGCAGGGGACGCAGAAGCGCTCTGGTGCGGAAGCGCGGAAATCGCGCGGCTCCCGCTTTCGCGCCTGATGCACAAGGTGCTCGAACTGGCCGAGCGCTAGTATCTGCGCGTGGGTTCCAGCTTCGGACATCTATTCCGCATCCACACCTGGGGCGAGTCGCACGGGGGGGGCGTCGGCGTGATCGTGGACGGCTGCCCGCCGCGCATCCCGCTCGAGCTCTCCGACATCCAGGTGGAACTGGACCGGCGCCGGCCCGGCCAGAGCCGGCTGACCTCCCCCCGGAACGAGGAGGACCGCGCCGAGATCCTCTCCGGCCTGTTCGAGGGCCTCACCCTGGGCACGCCGATCTCGATCCTGGTCCACAACAAGGACGCGCGGCCCGCCGCGTACGAGCATCTCAGGGACGTCTACCGTCCCTCGCACGCCGACTACACCTACGAAGCCAAGTACGGCATCCGCAACTGGCAGGGCGGCGGCCGCGCCAGCGCCCGGGAGACGATCGGCCGGGTCGCGGGCGGCGCGGTGGCGCGCCAGGTGCTGCGCCGGCTGGGCTTCGGCGAGATCGTCGGCTACGTCAGCCGCGTCCAGACCATCGAGGCCGGCTGCGAGCCGCTCGAAGTCACGCGCGAGCAGGTCGAGGCGCAGATCACCCGCTGCCCGGACGCCGAGGCCTCCGAGCGAATGATCGAGCGGATCGAGCAGGCGCGCCACGAGGGCAACTCGCTGGGCGGGGTGGTGACCTGCGTCGCCCACGGCGTCCCGCCGGGCCTGGGCGAGCCGGTCTTCGACAAGCTCGAGGCCGAGCTGGCCAAGAGCCTGCTCTCCCTGCCGGCCTGCAAGGGCTTCGAGATCGGCTCCGGCTTCGCCGGCACGGAGCTGACCGGGATCGAGCACAACGACCCCTTCTACGCCGAAGACTCGCGGGTGCGCACGCGCAGCAACCGCTCCGGGGGAGTGCAGGGCGGCATCTCGAACGGCGAGCCGATCGTGCTGCGCGCCGCCTTCAAGCCCACCGCGACCATCCGCCAGCCGCAGCAGACCGTCAACCGCGAGCTGGAGGCCGTCACGCTCGAAGCGCAGGGCCGCCACGACCCCTGCGTGCTGCCCCGCGCCGTGTCGATGGTCGAAGCCATGGTCGCGCTGGTGCTCTGCGACCAGGCGTTGCGCCAGCGCGCCCAGACCGCTCCGTAGCGTCCCTGCGCGGCTGACGGCGACGGGCGGGGAGGGTATCGTGGGCGGAAATCCGCCCCGGGAGGCAATCGAAATGTCCGCGACCGCCGCCTGTCCGACCGTCGATGCCGACGGCCACGTGCTCGAGCCCCGCGACGTCTGGCAGAAGTACCTGGAACCGAACCTGCGCGAGCGCGCGATCCGGATCGAGGACGACGACGAGGGCTTCGAGGTGCTGATGGTCGACGACGCCCCCCACCTGTCGCTGCGGGGCCGGCTGGGCGCGCTCGGCGGGATCGAGATGAGCTCCAAGGAGCTGATGACCCCGGGCATGCGCAGCTACGAGGACGGCTGCGTGCCCGGCGGCTACGACCCGGCCGCGAGGCTCTCGGTGATGGACGACGAGGGCATCGACATGGCCCTGCTCTATCCCACCCTGGGCATCGCCTGGGAGGGCCTGGTGCGCGACCCGCAGCTCGCGACCGCCTACAGCCGCGCCTACAACCGCTGGATCGTGGACTTCTGCAGCCACGACCGCCGGCGCCTGGTGCCGATCGCGCACATCTGCCTGAAGGACCCGGAGGGCGCGGTGCAGGAAGTCCTGCGGGCGCGCGAAGCCGGCTGCGCCGGCGTGTACCTGTCGCCCGATCCCGAGGCCCGCGGCGGCATGCAGTTGGACGACCCGCAGCTCGCGTGCTTCTGGGAAACCGTGCAGGACCTGGAGATGCCGATCGGCTTCCACGTGGTGGCGCGCAGCGGCGGCCTGCTCGGCCCCTGGCTCGACGGCGGCAACCCCATCGGCCAGGAGATCTTCAGCTTCACCTTCCTGGCGCTGGACGTGATGGCGGCCTTCACCTCGATGATGACGCGCGGGCTGTTCGAAACCTATCCGCGGCTGCGCTGCGCGGTCCTGGAAGCCGGTTCCAACTGGATCACCGCCTGGCTCGACCGCCTCGACCACAAGTTCGAGGTCATGCAGCCCTTCTCCGACTCGCCGCTCAAGATGCTCCCGTCGGACTACTTCAAGCGTCAGTGCCTGATCTCCGCCGAGCCCGACGAGTCGATCACCGCCGCGGTGGTCGAGCACCTGGGACCCGAGTACGTGATCTGGGCGTCCGACTACCCGCACCTGGACGCGACCTTCAACGTGGTCGGCGAGATCCGCGAGCGCATCTCCGGGCTGCCGGAGGACTGGCAGCGCAAGGTGCTGGGCGAAAACGCCCTGCGTTTCTACGGCCTGACGGCCTGAGCGGAGCCCAAGCGAGGGCGTTCCGGCGCCCGGCGGCGCGCTCCAGGGGTCAGGGCAGGATCGCGAAGCCGGCGACCGCGGCCGCAAGGCCCAGCAGCAGGCCGGCAGCGCCCAGGGCGGCGTGGGCGTGGCGGTTCACGGCGCGGCCGCGCTCCAGGCGCAGGCCCAGCGCGCCAGCCGTCAGCCAGCACGCCAGGGCCGGCAGCGCCAGCGCGAAATGGAACGACTCCAGCGCCGGATCCGGGCGCAGCCAGAGCATCGAGGACAGCCCGCCGGCGAAGCCGGGCACCGCCAGCCCCACGAACCAGCGCGCCAGCCGGCGGTGCCGGCGAGAGTCGGCGCGCGTCCCCAGCAGGCGCGCGCGGCGAACCCTCAGACCGTCCCGCAGGACCTGAACTCCCAGGCCGAGCAGCACGAGCATGAACAGCGGATGCGCGTAGGCCAGCCAGCGCACCGCGCCGAAGCTACCGGCGCGCGCGGCGGCCGGCCAGGGCCGGAAACGTCGCCGCCGCCGCGGGGCGCCGGACCGCGGGGCTCAGTTCTCGACCCGCAGCACGTTGGACTGCAGGCGTCCGACCAGCGAATCGACCGCGCGCAGCATGTAGAACTCGTCGCGCGACTCCAGCGTCAGCATCGTCAGGTAGTCGCTCTCGCTGGTGCGCGCGGTGGTGCGCGGGTAGCTGCCCAGCAGCAACTCGGGAAACTCGTCCAGCAGGGCGTGAAGGTCCTCGGCCACGTCGCTCTCGATGCAGCACAGGTAGACGCGGCGCAGATAGACCGGGTCGCCGGTGAAGCGGGTCCGCACCGACTCGAACTTGGCCTGCAGCAGCCGGGGGATGCCGGGGAAGATGTAGACGTTGTCGACGTAGACCAGCGGGAACCACAGGTCGCGCGAATGGATCAGCCGGGCGCCCTGGGGCAGCAGGCACATCTTGAGCTGGCTGGCGTTGGGCTCGCCGTCCTTGAGCGCTTCGCGCAGCCGCCGCTCCATTTCGGCGTGCGTCTCGAGCGGGACGTGGAACGCCTGGGCGATGGCCTCCATGGTGACGTCGTCGTGGGTCGGCCCGACGCCGCCGGTGGTCAGCACGTGGTCGAAGCGCTCCGAGAAGGCCCGAACCTCGCCGGCGATCAGGTCCACCTCGTCCGGGATCATGTGCACCGCGCCCACGTCGACGCCCTGGCCGCGGAGCTCATCCAGCAGATAGGGAGTGTTCTCGTCCCGGATTTTTCCGGTGAGAATCTCGTTGCCGATGATCAGGATGCCCGCCGTCGACATCCGAGCCATCCTAAGCGGGCCACCGGGGCGCTTCAAGCACCCGCAGGGATGCACTACCCTGCCGCGATGCCGGTGGTGCGCTTTCCGTCGCGGGGTCTCGAGATCGAGGTTCCGCCGGGAACTCCGCTGATCGAAGCCATCCGCGGCGCCGGAGTGCCGGTCGCCAGCTCCTGCGGGGACGAGCTGCTCTGCGCCAAGTGCGGCGTGAGGATCCTGGCCGGGAGCGTCCCGCGGGAGAAGCCGGTCGAGCGGCGGGCCAAGCGGCGCAACCGCGTGCCCGACGAGCTGCGCCTGAGCTGCGCGCTGCGGGTCCGCTCCGACCTCAGCGTCGGCGCGGACTACTGGCCGTCGGGCGCATGAGCCGCGGGCTGCTGATCGTCGACCACGGCAGCCGCCGGCCGGAAGCGCACGGCCACCTGGAGTGGATCGCCGGGCAGGTGGGCGCCCGCCGGCCGGACCTGCGCGTCTACGTCGCGCACCTGGAACTGGTCGAGCCCTCGATCGAGGCGGCTGTCGAGCGCTGCGCCGCCGACGGGGTGAACGAGCTGATCGTCCACCCGCTTTTTCTCGCACCCGGCCGCCACCTGCAGGAGGACCTGCCGCAGCGGATCGCGCGGGCGGCGGAGCGCTTTCCCGGGCTGAACGCCCGCATCGCTCCCTGGCTGGGCAGCCGGCCCGGCATCGCGGACTTGATTCTGGAGACCCTGCCGCCGACGGACTGAGCTCGGTTTCCCGGGGCGAGCGCACAGGATCGCCTTACCGCCGCGGGTTGAAACGCCCGCAGCGCGGCGGCCAGACCGACTCTCGGGCCGACATCCCATAGAATGGGACTTATATACTTTACTGGCCGGACTCCCGAGGAGTCAGGCCACTTCGGTATACGGTTCCGGGTCGACCGGCCGCGCCGGACCGGGCCCCGAAGGGCTCGATCCGGTCGTCTTCCGCCGGTTAGTCTCGAACGTTCCGCCGACCTCACCGGGGACAGTCCCTCCCGGTGGAGAGGACAGACCTCTCCGCAGAACGTTGACCGCGGCGTTCACGTCGCGGTCCAGCACCAACCCACACCCGTCGGGACCGTCGCACCGGTGGACACGGACGGAGAGCTTCTTGAGCACTCTCCGTCCGCAGCCCGAGCAGTCCTGACTGGTGTGGTGCGGGGGAACGAGATCCAGCCGACGACCGGCTCTTTCGGCCTTGTCGTCGAGCATCCGGACCAACGTCCCCCATCCTTGATCGTGAATCGACCGGTTCAGCCCGGCCTTGGCCCCGACGTTTGAGCCGGGCTTGGCGACCGTCCCTTTGGCGGAACGGGTCAGGTTCAGGATCTGCAGATCCTCGGCGACAATCTGATCGTGTTCGTCGACGATCTCCCGGGACCGTTCGTGCAGATAGCCCCGGTTCCGCTCCTTTTCGGTCTGCCAGGCCCGGGCCAGTTGATCGCAGATCTTCTGCCGACCGTTCGAGCCACGCTTGGCGCGGCTCAGCTTCCGCTGGACCCGCTTGATCCGCTTCCTTTCCGGGTTCCGTCCGGGCACCTTGGTTCCGTCGGACAGAGCAACGAGGTTCAGGACCCCCAGGTCGATGCCTACGGGCGAGACCGCGTCTTCTGCCCGGATCGGTTCGGGAACGTCGATCCGGTAGACGAGCTGCACCTCGGTCCGCTTGGCGGTCCGCACGATCCGCAGCACCTTGAGGTCTTCGATCGGCGGCAGTTCCCGGTTCGGCTTGAACGAGACGCTCGGAAGGCCCTTGATGCGGATCCGGACCTTGCCGTTTTGCCCGAACTTCAGCATCGGTCCGGGAGCGTCGTCGACCTCGAAGCTCCGGTAACGGCGCTTCGCCCTGAACCGCGGGAACCCCGGAGTTTGACCGTTCTTGACCCGGGAGAAAAACCCTTGGAACGCCTTGTTCAGGCGGTTCAGGGGAGATCGGAGTACTCGCAGGTCGACTTCTGCCAGCTCGGGGAATTCTTTCCGGAGGTCCGTGATCTGCTTGCACTGGTCGAAGTACCGGACCGACAGGCGTTTTCGCTTGTGCGCCCCGATCCGCTCCTCGAGCCCGGCGTTGTACAGGTCGGTCAACACCCCGAGGATCTTGCCGAGCCGTTTGTGGCCCGTGGCGGTCAGCCGGGCCTTGAACTTGAACGTCCGGTGGGACTGGGACACATCGATAAGATAGCGAAAACGAAATCCGAGGGACGGCCCGTCAAATATGTAATTCCCATAGAATCGCCCCTCTTCTGATCCTCTCTGCCACCGGCGTCCCGATGGTCATCCACTCCCTGCTCGACATAGGACTGCTCATCCTCGTGGCCAAGCTGGCGGAGGGGATCCTGCGCCGCGTCGGCCTGGGCTCGATCGTGGCCTACACCCTGGCCGGCGCCCTGCTGGGACCAGTCCTGGGAATCGTCGAGCCGACCAGCGACATCCAGATCTTCCTGAGCGTCGGCGTCTTCCTGTTCTTCTTCCTGATCGGCCTCGACGAAATCGACCTGCCGGGCTTCGTGGCGACGATCCGCGGGCGGTTCTTCGTAGCCGCGGCGCTCTCGGTGCTGATCTCGATCCTGGCGTCGCTCCTGGTCACGTCCGACCTGTTCGGGCTGGATTTCGCCCTGGGCCTGGACTTCGGCAAGGCCCTCGCCCTCGCCGGCATCCTGTCCCTGTCGAGCCTGGGCGTGGTGGCCAAGGTCCTGGCCGACCAGGACCTGCTCAAGGAGCAGACGGGGCTGCGGCTGTTCACCGCCGTGATCATCGCGGAGGTGATCGCCCTGCTGCTGGTGGGCGTGACCCTCGGAGAGCACGACCACGAGCTCAGCGTGCGCGGCGTCCTGCTCCTGCTGGGGCAGATCGCGGGCTTCGTGGCGGCGGTGTGGCTGCTGTCGGCGAGGGTGCTGCCCGGGGTCATCGACTTCCTGCAGCGCCTGCTGCACGCATCCGAGCTCTCGTTCGGGCTGTTGATCGGCGGACTCTTCCTGGTGGTGGTCGGCGCCGAGGAGATCGGACTGCACGGCTCCCTGGGGGCGCTGCTTTTCGGGGCCTCTCTGTCGGGGCTGCCCCACCGGATGCGCCAGGACATCATGCCCGGGATGCGGAGCATGGCGGAGGGCCTGTTTGTTCCGCTCTTCTTCGCTTCGGCCGGCCTGTACCTGAATGCCTCGTTCACGGCCCTGCCGCTGGACACCATCGCCGCGCTGATCCTCATCCCCCTGCTGGGCAAGATCGCCGGGGCCTTCGTCGGCACCTACGCGGCGCGGCTGGACACGCCGTTCGTGCTGGCCACGGGGTTGATGGCAAAGGGCGTGGCCGAGATCGCGTTGCTGCTCGTCATGCTCGAAACCGGCGTGATCGGTCAGGACGTGTTCTCGCTGCTGGTCTTCGTCATGTTCGGGTACATCCTGCTCACGCCTCCGGCGATCGGCCTGGCGATCCGGCGATCCGGGGCGTCCGAATCCTCGGCGCGCTCCTCGACCGTGCCGCCCTCCTTTGCCCGCCACGCGCTGGAGGGGGTGCGGGTGAGTTCCCTGCTGGACCGGACGCGCAGCTATCCCGGTCCCGAGCTGTCGGTCCGGAGTTTCATGGCCGACTGGCAGGTGCCCAACCACCAGGACTACGTGGTCCTGGACGACGGCGCTCCCGCGGGGGTCGTGTCGCTGAGCCGGCTGCGCTTCCTGCGCAAGAGCGCCTGGCCGGAAACGCCTCTGGGCGAAGTGCTGCGCGGGAACGTGCCGAGCGCCCATCCCGACGAGCTGATCGACGACGTGATGCAGCGGATGGCGGCCCACTCGCTGACCGTCATCCCGGTGCTGGAGCGGGACTCCGGGCAGTTCCTGGGCACGGTCGCCAGCCCCGACGTGCTGGACATGGTGGCGCTGATGAAGGAGGTCCAGGACGAGGTGCAGCAGCGCGAGGCCAAGCGAGTCTGATCCGGCAGGGGGAAAGCCGAACCGACTTCCCCTTCCCGGGGCCAGCGTGCGCCAAGCTCGCAAGCCGACCGCGGCGCGAGCCAGCCCGAGACGCGGTCGCGACAGCGCTCGGGCTTGCGCCGGGCGCGTCATCCTCAGTACTTTGCGCGCGCCCCGACCCGGACCGGAGCCCGCCATGGCCAGGATCAACGACCACTACCTGAAACTCAGCGCCGGCTACCTGTTCCCCGAGATCGGCCGCCGCGTGCGGGAGTTCCAGCAAGCCAACCCCGACGCCGACGTGATCCGGCTGGGCATCGGCGACGTGGTGCTGCCGCTGCCGCAGGCGATCCGCGACGCCATGCACCGGGCGATCGACGAGCTGGGCACCGACGAGGGCTTCCGCGGCTACGGGCCCGAGCAGGGATACGACTTCTTGCGCGAGGCGATCGCGGCCCACGAGTTCGGCGCGCGCGGCGTGGAGATTTCGCCCGACGAGATCTTCGTCTCCGACGGCTCCAAGTGCGACAGCGGCAACATCCAGGAGATCTTCGCCGCCTCCGCGCGCGTGGCCATTCCCGACCCGGTCTACCCGGTCTACCTGGACACCAACGTGATGGCCGGACGCAGCGGGCCGGCCGGCGAGGACGGGCGCTACGCGGGCATCGTCTACCTGCCCTGCACCGCGGAGAACGGCTTCGTCCCCGAGCCGCCCAGCGAGCCCGTCGACCTGGTCTACCTGTGCTCCCCCAACAACCCCACCGGCACGGCGGCCACCCGCGGCGAGCTGGAGCGCTGGGTGGCCTACGCCCGCGAGAGCGGCGCGGTGCTGCTCTACGACGCGGCCTACGAGGCCTTCATCTCGGACCCCGAGCTGCCGCACTCAATCTACGAGATCCCCGGGGCGAGCGAGGTGGCGATCGAGTTCCGCAGCTTCTCCAAGAAGGCCGGCTTCACCGGCGTGCGCTGCGGCTTCGTGGTCGTCCCCGCGGGCCTGCGCGGCCGCGATGCCGACGGCGGCGAGGTCGAGATCCAGGCGCTCTGGGACCGCCGCCACTCGACCAAGTTCAACGGCGCCTCGTACCCGGTGCAGGCCGGCGCCGCGGCCTGCTACGGCGAGGCCGGCCGCGCGCAGCTCGCGGCCAACATCGACTACTACATGCAGAACGCGCGCGTCATCCGGGACGGCATGCGGGACCTGGGTCTGACGGTGCACGGCGGCGTCGACGCGCCCTACGCCTGGATCCGCACCCCCGACGGCATCGGTTCCTGGGACTTCTTCGACCGGCTGCTGAACCAGGCGCACGTGGTCGGGACGCCGGGCGCGGGCTTCGGGAGCTGCGGCGAGGGCTACCTGCGGCTGTCGGCGTTCGGCAGGCGCGAGCAGGTGGAACAGGCGGTCGAGCGCATCCGCACCCGGCTGTAGCGCCGCCCGGCCGCGGCCCCCGGGCCGCGCGGAAGGGAGAAGCCATGTACGTCGGACGCATCGCGGCAGTGGGACGGACGGGTTCCGGGCGCAACGCCGCCCTGTACCGCGTGTCCTCGCGCTCCTTCCCCAACCGCACCGCGGTCGAGAGCGGCGGCCGGCTGGCGATCGTGCCGCGCCCCGGCCACGAGGACGACATCTCCAAGAACCCCTACATCGCCTACCACTGCCTGCGTACCGCCGGCGACTGGGCGGTGGTCAGCAACGGCAGCCACACCGACCCCGTGGCCGAGAAGATCGAGGCCGGCCTGCCTCCCCGCGACGCGCTGGCGAGCTGCCTGCTGGCTCTGGACTACGAGAAGGACGACTACAACACCCCCCGCATCGCCGGCTGCGTCCCGCTCGCGGGCGACTCCGCCTGGCTCGCCGTGATCCGCGCCGACGCCCTGGTCGTCAAGCAGGTCGCTCTCCAGCCCGGCCGCGCCTGGTACATCGCCACCTACGAACACGACGACATCGACGCCGCCCGGCAGGTCGAATTCGACGCCGCCGACCCCGCCGCCGCCGCCCGCGCCGTCATCGACGGCCCCGGCTTCGCCGCCCTCGAAAAACCCGTCACCAGCGCCGCCGCCCTGGCCACCCCCGACGGATTCGCCTTCGGCACCTGCACCGTCTGAGCGCGGGTTGGGGCCCTGCCCCGACGCTCCAGGGTTCTCGAAGCGGCTCGGCTCGAAACCCGCTCTCCGGCGATCGGCTCCGCTCCGGCCGGCCGTCTTCGCGGAGATCGGTGCCTGAAAACCGCCCGTCAGCGGCTCCATGCATCGGAGACCGTGGGACGAGAACGGCGGTCAACAGCCATAATCGATTCTTCGGATCAGTTGCGGGTTCTCTCCGATGCCTGCGGACAAACGGCTCGGCACGCCAGACGATCGCGCTCGAGAGGCATCACCGACAGCCGACCCAGGGATTTTCAGCGTTCGCGATGTGGTGGCCAGCTACAACCTCGCGGCGGACTCTCTCGTTCCGGAGTACGAGCAGCTTCTCTTCGAAGACGTCCACGCTCCGGTGCTCGACCTGCTGCCCGAATCCCCCGGGACCGTGCTGGATATCGGGGCTGGCAGCGGGCGCGACGCTGCTTGGTTCGAAGCGCAGGGGCACGAGGTCGTCGCCGTCGAGCCCTCGGTCGAGATGCGCGAGACCGGCAAAGTGCGGCACCCGTCGTCCCGGATCCGGTGGATGGACGACAGGCTTCCCGACCTCGACAAGGTTTTGCGATCCAAGCTTTCTTTCGATCTAGTCTGGCTGAGCGCAGTCTGGATGCACTTGCCGCGGGGTTCCCGCGCCCGAGCCTTCAGGAAGCTGGTCTCGGTGCTGAGCCCCGGCGGGAGCATGATGCTGAGCCTCCGCCTGGGACCTCCCCCACCCGGGCGGCCGCCGCCGACATCGAAACACTCGCCCATCGATACGGCCTGCAGATCGTGCGTGTCGAAAGGCGCGAAGACGTTTCCGGGCGGCGGGGAGTTTCCTGGGAGATCGTCTGGCTGCGGCTTCCGGACGACGGTACCGGCGCGCTGCCGCTGCTGCGGCACGTCGTCTTCAACGACTCGAAGTCGTCGACGTACAAACTCGCGCTGCTGCGGACGCTGCTCCGAATCGCCGACGGCGCCGGCGGGTTCGCGCGCCCGGGGCGCGACGGGAATCACGTGGAGCTTCCGCTCGGACTCGTGGCGCTGTTCTGGGTTCGCGGGTTTCAACGGCTGATCGGGGACAACCTTCCCCAGCATCCGTCAGGGAACGCGCGTCTGAGTTTCGTCAAGGATGGCTTCCGCGAACTCCGGTCCCGGTCGCCCTTCGATCTTCACGTCGGAAGCAATCGAATCAGGCCGAGCACGCCAACCCGGCCGTCGACAATTTAGCCAGTACCTCTTCAATCAGTCCTATTGCATGTTCAACATCTTCATCGCTTGTATCGAAGCCGAGACTGAATCGCACGGATGCATC
>JAGWBS010000089.1:0-2598 GCA_021295775.1 Pseudomonadota bacterium
ACGGGCGAGCGTTGCGCCGCTACCGGAGACGCTGGAAGGTGGAGCGCCTGTTCGCCTGGCTACACCAGTACCGCCGTTGGGTCACGCGGCACGAGCGGCAGGTGGAGAACTTCTTGGGGTTCGTTCATCTCGGATGCATCTGCATCCTGCTTCGGCATTTTTGAGATAGGTTCTAGCCTGACTCCAATTATCACTTGTAATCCTTTTCTATCCGCAGCCGCCGGTGGCGCCGCAGCTGGGGCAGGCGTAGCAGGCGCCGGCGCGGACCATGATGGTGCCGCACTCGGAGCAGGGCGGGGCGTCGGCCTGGCCGCCGGAGGGCGTTAGGGAATTCGGCTCGTCGAGGCTGCCGCCGCGGACGGCGGCGATGGGCTCGGCGGTGCCGGTGCGCGCTTCGGGGGCGGCGACGGGTTCGGTGAACGGGAGGGCGAGGGTTTCGCCGCTCTCTTCGTCGGCGGTGCCGGTGTTGTAGTGGATGCCCATCCAGCGGAAGACGTAGTCCATCAGGGACTTGGCCATTGGGATATCTGGATTGGGGGTGAAGCCGGACGGCTCGAAGCGGGTGTGGCTGAACTTGTCGACCATGTCCTTGAGCGGCACGCCGTACTGCAGCGCCAGCGAGGTCATGATGGCGAACGAGTCCATCAGGCCGGAGATGGTCGAGCCTTCCTTGGCCATCTTCAGGAAGAGTTCGCCGGGCTGGCCGTCTTCGTACTCGCCCATGGTCAGGTAGCCGTCGTGGCCCGCGATCGAGAACTTGTGGGTCACGGCGGTGCGCACGTCGGGCAGCTTCCGGCGGTGCGGGCGCGGGTCTTCGGCCGCCTCTTCTGAAGCCGCCTCCTCTTCGGGCTTGGTGCTCAGCGGCTGGGTGCGCTTGGAGCCGTCGCGGTAGATCGCCAGGCTCTTCAGGCCGAGCTTCCAGCCTTCGACGTAGGCCTGCTCGATGTCCTCGACCGTGCAGTCGTTGGGCAGGTTGACGGTCTTGGAGATCCCGCCCGACAGGAAGGGCTGGGCGGCGGCCATCATGCGGATGTGGCCGCGGTAGTGGATCGAGCGGCTGCCCTGGCCGGAGGTGAACGCGCAGTCGAACACCGGCAGGTCGGCGGCGTCGAGCTGCGGGGCGCCTTCGATGGTGTCGTTCTGCTCGACGTACTCGGCGATCGCCTGGATCCGGTCCTCGGAGTAGCCGCGGTTGCGCAGCGCGCCCGGCAGGGTGCGGTTGACGATCTTGAGCATGCCGCCGCCGACGAGCTGCTTGTACTTGACCAGCGCGATGTCGGGCTCGATGCCGGTGGTGTCGCAGTCCATCATGAAGGCGATCGTGCCGGTGGGCGCGATCACCGTGACCTGGGCGTTGCGGTAGCCGGCGCCGCGGCCCAGCTCGAGCGCCTCGTCCCAGGAGCGGCGGGCGGCCGCGTGCAGGTCGTCGGGCACGCCGGCCTCGGCCACCTGGTCGGCGTGCTCCTTGTGCAGGCCGATCACCTCCAGGAAGGGCGCGCGGTTGTGCTCGAACTCCGAGAAGGGACCGACGCGGTCGGCGATCTCGGCGGAGCGCCGGTAGGCGCGGCCGCACATCAGCGAGGTGATCGAGCCGCACAGGTTGCGGCCCTCGTCGCTGTCGTAGGCGTGCCCGTTGAGCATGATCAGCGCGCCCAGGTTGGCGTAGCCCAGGCCCAGCGGGCGCAGCGCGTGGCTGTTGACCGCGATCTTCTCGGTCGGGTAGTCGGCCGGGTCGACGATGATCTCCATCGCCAGGATGAAGACGTCGACCGCGTGCTCGAAGTCCTCGGTGCGGAAGCGGCCCTGCTCGTCGGCGAACTGCAGCAGGTTCAGCGACGCCAGGTTGCAGGCGGTATCGTCCAAAAAGATGAACTCGCTGCACGGATTGGTGGCGTTGATGCGGCCGGTGTTCTTGACCGGGTTCCAGCGGTTGATGGTGGTGTCGTACTGCAGCCCCGGGTCGCCGCAGACGTAGGCGGCGGACGAGATCTCGCCCAGCAACTCGTGCGCGTCCAGCGTGTCCATCACGTCGCCGGAGGTGACGGCCTTGGTCTGCCAGGCGGCGCCGCTCTGCGCGGCCTTCATGAAGCCGTCCGAGACGCGCACGGAGTGGTTGGCGTTCTGGTACTGGATGGAGTCGTAGGCCCCGCCCACCACGTTGAAGCGCCCGTCGAAGCCGGAGTCGATCAGCGCCCAGGCCTTGCGCTCCTCGTCCGCCTTGCTGTGCACGAACTCGCGGATGTCGGGATGGTCGGCGTTCAGGATGACCATCTTGGCCGCGCGCCGGGTCTTGCCGCCGGAGCGGATCACGCCCGCGAACGAGTCGAAGCCGCGCATGAACGAGACCGGGCCGCTGGCCATGCCGCCGCCGGCCAGCTTCTCGCGCGAGCTGCGGATGGTCGACAGGTTGGTGCCTGCGCCGGAGCCGCCCTTGAACAGCATGGCCTCGGTCTTGGCCAGGTCCATGATCGAACCCATGGTGTCGTCGACCGAGTTGATGAAGCAGGCGCTGGCCTGCTGAGGAACCTGGCGGCCATCGGGCTCGATCACGCCCAGGTTGAACCACACCGGGGAGTTGAAGCAGCCCTTCTGGTGCAG
>JAGWBS010000089.1:2606-5688 GCA_021295775.1 Pseudomonadota bacterium
CGCTCCTGCTCGCCGTCGGAGAAGTAGCCGCCGTCGTGGCCCCAGCGCGTCAGGGTGTCGACCACCCGGCCGATCACCTGCCGCACGCTGTACTCGCGGTGCTCGGTGCCGATGTGGCCGCGGAAGTACTTGGAGGCGACGATGTTCGTCGCCAGGGGAGACCAGCTCGTGGGAACCTCGATGTCTTCCTGCTCGAAGACGACTTCGCCGTCGTCGCCCTCAATCCGAGCGGTGCGCCGCTCCCACTCGACCGTCGAGTACACGTCCTCGCCGGCGGTCGTGAAATGGCGTTCGACCTCGATTCGCGGCTTTCCCGTCCGTTTGGTCATCCGGCCCCCCTCAAGCTCGGATCCGGTTGAGCGTCGAAAAATTCCCCCTCAAACTTGGACCGCTGAGCTGATTTGAAGCTTCGGAGGTCAAGGAGAGGCCCCGAACCTCGGGGCCCCCGGGCAGTGAGCCTCCTCCCGGCTCTCCGCCCGTCTCTCCGAACGACCCGTAGCCCCCCCTGGCCGACCGGAGAATCCTTGAATCCCGAGCAATGGTTGTAACCCGGCCATACAGCGGCGTCAACGTGGGATCACACAATATCTTGAGGATCAGGATGACTGAGCTTCAAGATGTTGAAGCTGAAGCGGATTTCAGCGGATGCGTGGGTGCAGGACACCACACCCGCTCGTCCCCACCCGCCGCCGGCGAAACCCCATCGTTCGCATAAATAGCTGAAATCGCAGCGGTTTCGTAAATCGCGCCGGAATTCCCCCGCGCCCCGCCGCGAGCGCGGATTTTCGGGCCCGGGCCATCTCCGGATCGGCCCCGGGCGCGGCTTGGGACCTGGCCCGGACGGGGCCCAGGGCGTGGCCCGAGCGCGGCTCCGCGTTGCGGCGGGGCCCGGGGCTCTGACACCATCGGGCGCTCCGACCGATGGGGGGTCCCCTGACGACAGTCCGCCTCGACGCCGAGCTGCGCGCCCGGATTTCGCGCAACCTGGACGGGTTCGAGCGCCGCTCGCTGGAACTGGACGGGCGCCGGCCGGCCGCCGTGGCGCTGACGGTTCTGCCCGACGGGCGGGGCCGGCCCTGCTTCGCCATCACCCGGCGTTCCGCGCACCTGGACGCGCACGCGGGACAGTGGGCGATCCCGGGCGGCCGGCTGGATGCGGGCGAGGACACGGCCTCCGCGGCGCGGCGCGAGCTGCGCGAGGAAGTCGGGCTGCGGCTCGACGCCGGCGCGGTCGTGGGCCTGCTCGACGACTACCCGACCCGCTCCGGCTACGTGATCACGCCCGTGGTGCTGTGGGCGGGCGAAGGCGGCGAGCTGACGCCCGACCCGCGCGAGGTGGCGCGCGCCTACCGCGTGCCCCTGGCCGAGCTCGACGCGGACGGCGTGCCGCTCCTGTGGTCGATTCCCGAGAGCGACCGGCCGGTGCTGTCGATCCCGTTCGAGACGCTCGACACGGTGATCCACTCGCCGACCGCCGCCATCCTGTACCAGTTCCGCGAGGTGGCGCTGCACGGGCGCGCGATGCGCGTGGAGCACTTCGAGCAGCCGATCTTCGCCTGGCGCTAGCCGCGGCCGCTCACCGGAATCTCGAGGCCCGACCGCCCGGGCCGTCCCCACCTATAAAGGCAGGGGAGCCTTACAGGTAGGTGAGCCGGAAGCCGGTCCCGTCGGGCAACTTGTGGCGGATGTTGATTCCGATCAGCAGCGCGGTGAGCTGCTCGACGTAGCGCGCGTTGTACAGCGGGCCGCCGTCGATCGCGCGCGTGCCCGGGATGTCGTCGCAGAGCGCCATCACCCGCTCGCGCGCCGCCTTGGCGCCCGAGATGATGACGTCGCACTCCACCGGGTGGTCCAGCTCCATCAGTCGGTGCGCGCCGACGTTCTGGAAGGCCGAAATCACCGGCACGCCGTCGGGCACCAGCGCCTGGCACATCTCGGCGCAGGAGCCCTGCGACACGCCCACCACGCGCGCGGCGCTGTCGCCGATGGCGGTGGCGAGCGGGACGCCCATCGAGACCAGCACCGTCCCGGGCGTGAGTTCGCCGCGGATCGCCTTGAGCGTGCCGGCCGAGTGCTCGAACGGCACCGACAGGATCACGATGCCGCCCTGCAGCTCGCGCGTCGCGTCGGCGTTCTCCAGCCCGCGCACCTTTTCGCCGGGCACCTTGCCGTTGACCTCGTCCGCCGCGGCCAGGGCGCGGTCCAGCTTGCGGCTCCCGATCACCACCGGCCGGTCGGCCGCCGCGAAGCGGTACGCCAGTCCCAGCCCCTGGTCGCCGGTCCCGCCCAGGATCGCCACAGTCTCTTTCGACATCGTCCTTCCCCGCTGAGTCGCGGCGAATCCTAGCACCCGTCCGTTAGAATCCGCGGGTGAGCGCCGTTCCCACCGCCATCGAGCAGGCCGGACCCGACACGCTGCGCATCCGCTGGGATGACGGCGTGGAGAGCCTCTACCCCGTGCGCGAGCTGCGCCTGGCCTGCCGCTGCGCGAACTGCGTCGAGGAGTTCAGCGGCCGCCCGCTGCTCGAAGCCGACAACGTCCCCGCGGACGTGCGCCCGGTGCGCATCCAGACCGTCGGCCGCTACGCCCTCTCGTTCACCTGGTCCGACGGCCACGACAGCGGCATCTACCCCTTCGACCTGCTCCGCGAACTCCACGCCCGCCAGGCCTGAGCGTCCCGTCCGCGGAGCCGGGGGAGTGGAACGAGCCGGTCGTCCCATCCTTGAGCAGTAGACCCGCTATCCCTGAGAGGGGGATCCACTACCCCTTAATGAAGGGGACCCGCTACCCGTCGGCCGGGCGGGCGGCGGACTCGGCGAACGTCTGCGCCAGCAGCTCGAACTCGGGGCGGCGGGGGGAGGCGGGGCGCCAGGCGAAGCCGACGCGGCGCGACGGGGCCGGTGCGCGGAAGGGCACGAGGGCGGGGTCGGCGGGGCCGCCGAGGGTGTCGGCCGCGAGCCGCGGCAGCAGGGTGACGCCGAGGCCGCCGGCCACCATCTGGATCAGCGTGCCCAGGCTGCTGGCGCGGAAGTCGCCGTAGTCCGAAGGCGCGGCGCCGCTCTGCCCGCAGACCGCGAGCAC
>JAGWBS010000089.1:5836-23761 GCA_021295775.1 Pseudomonadota bacterium
GCGAGCAGCAGCAGATCGATCTCGGCGGCGGCCAGAAGCTCGAGCAGCGCCCCGGTTGGATCCTCGCGGATCAGCAGCCTCAGCTCCGGGAACTCCCGCCGCACGGCGGGCAGGACCCGCGGCAGCAGGTAGGGCGCCAGCGTGGGGATCACGCCCAGGCGCAGCGGTCCGTGCAGCGGCTTCTGGTGGGTCAGGGCGGCGGCGACCAGGTCGTCGGTCTCGAGCATGACGCGGCGCGCCCGCTCCACCAGCTCCGCGCCGGCCGCGGTCGGCACCGCCCGGGGCCGGACCCGCTCCAGCAGCCGCAGCTCGAGCAGGTCCTCGAGCTGGCGGATCTGCGAGGACAGCCCGGGCTGGGTCACGCCGCAGCGGCGGGAGGCCTCGCCGAAGCTGCCGCAGTCGGCCACCGCGACCAGGTACTCGAGCTGCCGCAGGGTTGGACGGATCATAACTAAAATTTATGCTTTACATTAAAACTATCAATTGGAAATAATGAAAAGAGGTGCCCATCTTCCGAGTCCAAGTCAATGAACAGGCCGAACAAGGCCACAGGACACGGAGGGAATCCCCCATGGCCAACACGCTCACCACGGAATCCGGCGCAGTCGTTGCCGACAACCAGAACAGTCAGACCGCCGGCCCCGGCGGTCCCGTCCTGCTGCAGGACCAGCACCTGATCGAGAAGCTGGCGCGCTTCAACCGGGAGCGGATCCCCGAGAGGGTGGTGCACGCCGTGGGCTCCGGAGCGCGGGGCTGGTTCGAGGTCACCAACCCCGAGCTTTCCCGCTACACGCGCATGGGGATGATGTCCGAGGCGGGCAAGCTCACCGAGGCCTTCGCGCGCTTCTCGACGGTGGCGGGCTCGAAGGGAGCGCCGGACGCGGTCCGCGACCCGCGCGGCTTCGCGGTCAAGTTCTACACCGAGGACGGCAACTGGGACCTGGCCGGCAACAACACGCCGATCTTCTTCATCCGCGACCCGCTGAAGTTCCCCGACTTCATCCACAGCCAGAAGTACGACCCGTACACCAACCAGCAGGAGGCGGACAAC
This sequence comes from Pseudomonadota bacterium, assembly GCA_021295775.1. Lineage (GTDB taxonomy): Bacteria > Myxococcota_A > UBA9160 > SZUA-336 > SZUA-336 > JAGWBS01. The sequence continues at coordinate 6,888 of JAGWBS010000089.1, forward strand.
GTCTGGGACTTCTTCTCCCAGAGTCCGGAGGCGACCCATCAGTTCACCTGGCTGTTCGGGGACCGGGGCATCCCGGCGTCGTACCGGCACATGAATGGTTACGGGTCGCACACCTTCCAGTGGGTGAACGACGCCGGCGAGCGCCACTGGGTGAAGTTCCACTTCAAGACCGACCAGGGCATCCACTGCCTGACCAGCGACCAGGCCGACGTGGTGGCCGGCGCCAACCCGCAGGCCTTCCAGCAGGACCTGCGCGAGGCGATAGACCGCGGCGCCTTCCCCTCCTGGACGCTGTACGTGCAGCTCATGCCGGAGGCCGACGCGGCCGACTACGCCATCGACCCGTTCGACCTGACCAAGGTCTGGCCGCACGCCGACTACCCGCTGGTCGAGGTGGGCCGGCTGGTGCTCGACCGCAACCCGGACAACTACTTCGCCGAAGTCGAGCAGTCCGCCTTCGACCCGGGTCACATGGTGCCGGGCATCGGACCGTCGCCGGACCGGATGCTGCAGGGGCGGTTGTTCGCGTACGGGGACGCGCACCGCTACCGCCTGGGCGTCAACCACACCCGGCTGCCGGTCAACGCGCCCAAGGGCGTGTCCGGGGGGGCGCGCAACTACGGGCGCGACAGCGCGATGCGCTTCGACTACAACGGCGGCCGTTGGCCGAACTACGAGCCCAACTCGCGCGGAGGTCCGGCCGAGGACGGTCCGGCGGCGTACGAGGGGCTGCCGGTCACCGGGGTCTCCGGCCAGTTCGACCCGGCCGTCCGCGAAGTCGACGACTTCACGCAGGCGGGGGCGCTGTACCGGCTGATGTGCTCGGGCGAGCGCCGGCGGCTGGTGGAGAACATCGCCAACGGTCTGTCCGAGGTGATGCTCGACGGGGTGGTCGAGCGCTCGATCGACCACTTCCGCCGCGCTGACCACGAGTACGGCGCGCGCGTGGAGATGGCCGTCAAGGACAAGCGCCGCAAGCGCGAGCAGTTGTAGGCAGGCCGCGGGCCGGCGCCTCCGCTGTGGGGGGAGGAGGCGCCAGCCCGTGGCCATTCCTTGCGCCCCCGCGGCCCCGGGCAGTAGCTCGTGAGACTGGCCGGCGGCCCTGCGGCCCTGCGGCCGCCGGACGGTGGAGCGGGAGACGGGCCGGCGGCGGAGCGGGCCGTCTGGCGGTGAAGCGGTGGACTGGATGGCGGTGCCTCGGCCCGGCGGCCGCCGGGCGGAGGTTCTCGAGACTGGACGGCGGCGGGGCGCCCGGCGAGAATGGTGCCCCGCACGGAGGACTACCCCATGCAGCAAGCCATTCCCGACATGCCCATCATCGACGTCGACACCCACTGGGCCGAGCCGCGCGATCTGTGGACCTCGCGCGCGCCCGCCAAGTTCAAGGACGTCGCGCCGCGCATCGAGCGCAACGATCAGGGAATCGACAACTGGGTGGTCGAGGAGGGCATGTTCCTCAGCACCGTCGGCTACTGTGTGATCAAGCGCGACGGGGGCAAGATCCTGGGCAAGCTCGCCGTCGACACCTTCGAAGAGATGCACCCGTCCGCGAGCCAGCCCAAGGAACGGCTCAAGATGATGGACGAGCACGGGCTCACGCTGCAGATCCTCTATCCGAACACGCTCGGCTTCGCGGGCAGCTTCGTGATGAACATGAAGGACCCCGAGCTGCGCGACTTCTGCGTGACGGCCTACAACGACGCCATGGGCGAGGTCGCGGCCGAAGGCGAGGGGCGTCTGCATCCGCAGGCGGTCGTGCCCTTCTGGGACATCGAGCTGGCCGTCTCGGAGGTCGAGCGCTGCCACGATAAGTACGGAATGACCGGCTTCGTCATCTCCGACTCGCCCGAGAACTGGGGGCTGCCCACGCTGGTGAAGCCCTACTGGGACCCGCTCTGGAGCACCGCCCAGGAGCGCGGGCTGCCGGTCAACTTCCACATCGGCGGGGGCTTTTCCACGGGCGAGCCGTGGCAGGGCTTCCAGGCGCCGGGCGGCATCGCCTGCTCTTCGACGCTCGCCCACCTGGGCAACATCCGCTGCGTGACCAACCTGATCTTCAGCGGCCTGCTGGACCGCTACCCGTCGCTCAAGTTCGTGTCGGTGGAGAGCGGCATCGGCTGGATGCCCTTCCTGCTGGAGTTCGCGGAGTGGCAGTTCGACGAGAACAAGGTCACGCACCTGGATCTGCGGCCCACCGAGTACTTCAAGCGCCAGATCTACGGCTCCTACTGGTTCGAGAGCGACGCCGAGACCGTGATCCGCAAGCTGGGCGCGGACAACATCATGTTCGAGACGGACATGCCGCACCCGACCTGCCTGTACCCCTCCATCCAGGAGAAGGTGGGGCAGACGCTCGGCGACCTGGGCGAGGACGTGCAGCGCAAGGTCCTGTACGAGAACGCGGCGCGCGTTTACCAGCTCGAAATCCCGTCCGCGGCCTAGCGGCTCGCGGCTGGGTCAAGCCGGCGTCGGTCCGGCTCTTGCTCTTCGGAGGGAAGCGATGTCCCACCCTGCCCTGGCCCCCGGCCGCGTCGCGGTCGTGACCGGCGGCGCCAGCGGAATCGGCCTGGCCGCGTGCAAGCGCTTCGCCCGGCGCGGGATGCGCGTCTGCCTGGCCGACGTCGATGATGAGGCCCTGCCCGGGGCCGAACGGGCGGTGGCCGAGCTGGCCCGCAGCCCCGGCGACGTGCTGGCGCGCCGGACCGATGTCGGGCAGCGGGAGGACGTAGAATGCTTGAAGCGCGACGTCTACGACGCCTTCGGCGAGGTGGCCGTGCTGATGAACAACGCCGCCGCCTTCCGCTTCGGCGGCGCCTTCCGCGACCAGGAGGCCTGGGAGACCACCTTCGCGGTCAATCTGATGGGCATCGTGCACGGGCTTCAGGTCTTCGTTCCGGCGATGATCGAGCAGGCGACGCCGTGCGCGGTGGTCAACACCGGCTCGAAGCAGGGCATCACCAACCCGCCCGGGGTCGCCAATTACAACGCCGCCAAGGCCGCGGTCAAGAGCCTGACCGAAAGCCTGCAGCACGAGCTGAGAAACACCGACGGCTGCCGGGTCTCCGCCCACCTGCTGGTCCCGGGCTGGACCACCACGGGTAGGCGCGAGCACCGGCCCGAGGCCTGGCTCCCCGAGCAGGTCGCCGACCGCATGATCGAGTCGGTCGAGCGCGGCGACTTCTACATCCTGTGCCCCGACGGCGAAACCACCCCGGAAATGGACCGCAAGCGCATCCTCTGGGCCGCCCGCGACCTCACCGAAAACCGCCCACCACTGTCCCGCTGGCACCCCGACTACAAACAAGCCTACGAGTCGTTCGAACCCTAGAGAGTTCCCCGGGACCGATCGAACTGCCCCGCGCAGGCACCCCGCGACTTGATGGCAGGTCATGATGGACGATCCGTTCACGAACCGTATCTTCGTACCCATGCCGGTCCCGGCCGCGCGTGAACGGCCAGGTTGCCCCTGCAGGCCGTGAAGGCTTGCGACGCGGCGAAGGCGGAGCAAGGCATCCGACCTGGGGAACGAAGATGACCGATAAACTGATCGAACGGAGTCCGGACATTCTTGGCGGGACGCCCGTGTTCGCGGGCACCCGGGTTCCGGTGCGCATTCTGATGGAGCACCTCGAGGCGGGAGACCGGCTCGACGATTTCCTGACGGACTACCCCACCGTGTCGCGAAGCCAGGCGGTGGCGCTGCTGGAACGGGCGACGACGATGCTGGTATCGGGCAGCGGTGAAGCTGCTGCTTGACGAATCCGTGCCGAGGCGGCTCGCCTCGACCTTTCCCGGTTCGACTTGGCCAGCATATCCAACAGAACGAAGTCCTGATTAGCTCTCCCGTTCGGGCCAGTTGGCTTCCATGTCGGCCAATCGACCCGCCATGCCGATCTGGTCGACCGAGGACGCCCCGTCGACTGTCCACACCTGGCCGCTGATGTAGGAGGCGGCTTCGGTGGACAGGAACAGCACGGAGTTGGCGATATCGCGGGCGACGCCGACGCGGCCCAGGGGAATCCTCTCGGGTCCCGAAGCGCCCGCCGCCGCCGTGAAGCGCGCCACGCCCTCGGTGTCCGCGACGTGCCCGGGCGCGATGCCGTTGACGCGGATGCCGTGCCGGCCCCACTCCACGGCGCAAGTGCGGGTGAGCGAGTCCACGGCGGCCTTGGCGGCGGCCACGTGCGACTGCAAGGCCGCGCCCTTGCCCTCGAACGGAGCGGAAATGTTGACGATCGAGCCGCCGTTGTCCCGCAGCCAGGCGTCGACGGCGATCTTCGACACGTTGTAGGTACCCAGCAGGTCGATGTCGACCACGGTTCGGAAGCCCTTGGGGCTGATGCGGCTGATGGGCGCCGGGAAGTTGCCGGCGGCGTTGTTGACCACGATATCCAGCCCGTGCCCGCGTCCGAGGAGGTTCTCGACGGCTGCGCTCACCGAATCGGGATCGCGCACGTCGCAGCGATGCCATGCGCAGTCGATTCCCTCCGCCCGAAGCTCCGCCGTGGACTTCTCGAGCCGATCGACCTTGCGGCTGCAGATGAACACGCGTGCCCCGTGAAGCCCGAGGGTCCTGGCGATCTCCTTGCCGATCCCGGTGGCTCCGCCGGTGACCAGGGCCACCCGACCGCTCAGGACGTCTTCTCGAAAGGCGCTCATCGCTACAGTCCCTCCACTTGTTGTGGGCGCCGCACGGCCTGAGGCCGGGCCCGGGTCGGGCTCGGGATCACGTCGCAGTTCCGCTGGAAGCGCACTGGGTCGGCCGAGGCGCGATGCAGAGCATACCGTGGTGCTCGAGGATCCCCAGACGCCGTTGAAGCCGGATGTGTCAACACCTTTCGGAAGCAGTGCAGCTCTACCGCACGAACTCCCGGCGTCAGAAGAGGCCCTCGACTTCACCTGCCTGGTTGAGGCGAATGCTGTTGGCGGCGGGGACTCGGGGGAGGCCGGGCATGGTCATCATGTCGCCGCAGACGGCGACCAGGAACTCGGCACCGGAGGAGAGGCGCACCTCGCGGACGGGGATCGAGTGGCCGGAGGGAGCGCCCTTCGCGTTGGGGTCGGTCGAGAAGCTGTACTGGGTCTTCGCCATGCACACCGGGTAGTGGCCGAAGCCGTCCGCCTCGAATTTGGCGATCTGGTTTCGGACGTTGGCGGGAGCGGTCACTTCCGCCGCGCCGTAAATGGTCCGGGCGATGGTCTCGATCTTCTCCCACAGTCCCATGTCATCCGGATACAGGGGGCGGAAGTCGGCCGCGCCGCTGTCCGCCACTTCCTCCACCTTTCGTGCGAGCTCCTCGGTGCCTGCGCTTCCGTTCGCCCAGTGGGTTCCTCGCAGTACTCGCGAACCGGGACGAGTTCGGCGTCGGTGTCCGAGGTGAAGCGGTTGATGGCGACGACCGCTGGCACGCCGAAGCGGGCAATGTTGTCGAGATGGCGGCCAAGGTTGACGAGACCGGCGCGGACCGCGTCGACGTTCTCGGAACCGAGGTCGCCGATCGCGACCCCGCCGTGCATCTTGAGGGCACGGACGGTCGCGACCACCACTGCCGCGTCCGGCCGCAGGCCCGCCTTCCGGCACTTGATGTCGAAGAACTTCTCCGCTCCGAGATCCGCCCCGAACCCCGCCTCGGTCACCGCGTAGTCGGCGAGCTTGAGCCCCGCCCGGGTTGCCATCACCGAGTTGCAGCCATGAGCGATGTTCGCGAACGGTCCGCCGTGGATGAACGCGGGGTTGTTCTCGAGAGTCTGGACGAGATTCGGCATGAGCGCGTCCTTCAAGAGCACGGTCATCGCACCATCCGCCTCGAGCTCGCGCGCATAGCGGGCCTTGCGCTCGCGGGTCTGACCGATCCCGATGTTGCCGAGGCGGCGCTCCAAGTCCGCGAGACCTTCCGCCAGGCAGAAGATCGCCATCACCTCGGACGCGACTGTGATGTCGAAACCGGACTGGCGCGGGAAGCCGTTCCCGACCCCGCCGAGCGCGATCGATACGCTCCGGAGCGCACGGTCGTTCATGTCCACCACACGCCCCCAGGTAGGGCGCCGGGCGTCGATCCCGAGCGCGTTCCCCCAGTGGATGTGGTTGTCCACCATCGCCGAAAGCAGATTGTGGGCGGCGCCGATGGCGTGGAGGTCTCCGGTGAAATGGAGGTTGATGCTCTCCATCGGTACGACCTGGGAGTAGCCACCCCCCGCCGCGCCCCCCTTCATCCCGAAGCAAGGGCCGAGGCTCGGCTCCCTCAAGCAGACGGCGGTTCGCTTGCCGATGCGGTTCAAGCCGTCGCCAAGCCCCACCGAGGTGGTGGTCTTGCCCTCCCCGGCCGGGGTCGGGGTGATCGCGGTCACGAGGATGAGCTTGCCGTCCGGGCGGTCGGCGAGCGAGTCGAGGTAGTCGAACCCGATCTTGGCCTTGTCGTGGCCGTAGGGGAGTAGGTGCTCGCTCGGAATGTCGATCCTTGCCCCGTTCTCGCCGATCGGAAGGGTGCGCGCCGCGCGCGCGATCTCGATGTCGCTTCGTACTTCGCCCTGGTCGCTCATAAGCCCGCTCCCCGCCGATTCGAGTCGATCGCCCTGCTCAAGTTCCGCGTCCGCCGCGAACCCGCCGACCTCTATCTTCGAATGTTAGTGGGTTGATGGTTGATGGGACAAACGGGCTGCCCGGAGGGGGAGTAGTGGAGCCGGGCGGCCCGCTTGAGAGCACGATCGACTCCGGGTCCGCCGCTATCGAGAGAGCCGGTTCGGGCAGTAGCCACGCCACCGGAAAGGGTGAAGCAGGGGGTGGCGGGACAGGCTACGGGTTGGGCGAGGTGTGACCCGCGATTCGGGTCGTCCATGTGCCTTTGGGTGCCGGATCCTGCGGATACGCTGCGTCGTGGGTCAAGGCGCTTCCTGGGACAAAGTTGCTTTTCCGAAGCGCTCGATGGCTTCCAGGGTTTCGCGCACGTCGTCCCAGGTGGTGGTGTGGTTGAGGATGCAGAGTCTGAGCGCGAAGGTTCCGTGGAGGAGCGTCGATGAGACGAATGCGGGGTCGTCCCAGAAGATGTGTGAGAGCACCGTCCTGTTGATCTTCTCCAGCGTTTCCTCGTCGAGGGCGGCGTTCGCGGGGTTGACTCGGAAGCACACGATCCCCAGCGAGACGGGGGACAGGAGCTCCAGGACAGAACTCTCCTGGACGTACTCTCCGGCCCGGTCCGCCAGCTCCATCCCCTGGGACACGGCCCGCCGGAACTCGGCCATGCCGAAGGTCTGGACCGACATCCAGATCTTCAGGGCCCGGAACGAACGGCTCAACTGCAGGCCGCGGTCGGCGAAGTTGGGATGGTTCATTCCCCAGATCGTGTCCTGGAGGACGTCGTTCCGAACTTCGAATGCCTTCTCGAGCGTGCTGGCGTCCTTCACCAGAAGGCCGCCCGCTTCGTAAGGCTGAAAGAACCACTTGTGCGCGTCCAGACTGATCGAATCGGCGCGCTCGATCCCGCGCAGGAGCTTTCGGCCTTCGTCGGTCACGGCGGCAAAGCCACCGTAGGCGGCATCGACGTGCAGCCAGACATCCTCAGTCTCGCAGAAGTCCGCCATCGCCTCGAGCGGATCGATCGTCCCGGTGCTCGACGTTCCGGCGTTGGCGCAGACCGCGATGGGATTGAACCCGGCGTCGCGGTCCTCGGCCACCGCCCACGCGAGCGCGTTCACGTCCAGGCGGAAACGATCGTCGCTCGGAAGCAGCCGGATGCACTCGGGCCGAATGCCGATGATCCGGGCCGCGCGGATGTGCGCGCTGTGGCTCAGGTCGCTCATGTACACGGTCGCCCGCTCGGGATGCCCCGCACTTTCCCGGGCCGCGACCAGGGCATCGAGGCTGGCCGCCGAGCCGCCGCTCGTCAGAAGCCCGCCGGCGCTCTCCGGATAGCCCAGCCAGCGCCGCAGCCAGTCGATGACGACCAGCTCGAGCTGGCTCGGACCGCTCGCGACCAGCCAAGTGCATAGGTTGGTGTTGAATCCCGAGGCCATGAAGTCGGCCAGCACGCCGGGCCAGGTGGGCGACGAGGGGATGAACGCGAAGGAACGGGGATGACCGAGCCGCAACGACAGCGGGAGAATGTCGCGGGCGGCCCGCTCGAGGACTTCTTCCGCCGGCCGACCTTGTTCGGGGGGATCCTCCATCAGCTTTTGTTCGAGCTCCCCCCGGAACTCTCCATCCCAGGCGCCCCGACCGGGCAGGCTCTCCTGCCACTCCACCACCAGCTCCGCCGCCCGGCGCGCGAGGTCGAGCATGAGGGCGGGGGGCATCTGGAGACCATTGGGCGCCTCTCCGCCGGCTCCGGCGGCGGTTTCTTCCTCACTCCGCATGGAGGCGCGCGCCGCTTCCTTCCGGTGGTCTACCACGCCCTCCCCCTCTGCCAGCCGCTTGTGCGTGAACCACTCTTCATCCGGTCGTCTCGTTCGGACGATCGTACGCGTTGCTGCATGAACCGTCACTCAGCGCATCGCGGTCGGTTTCAGGGCTGGGGATCCCCGATCGGCGCCCGGCGGAGCGGGGGTCAGCGGAGGGAGCGGAAGAGGTCGAAGGAGGGGTCGGCGGGGTCGCGACGGGACTCGGCGTCGCCGGGGCGGGAGACGCCGTCTTCGAGTTGCAGGTCGGAGACGTGGATGCGGTGGTCGATGGCCCAGCGGCCGTCGCGCTTCGACCAGCGGTCGAGGTAGCGGCTGCGGGAGACGAGTTCGGCGGAGTGGCCGTTCTCGTCGGGGAGTCTGCGCAGACTGACGATGGCGTAGGTCTCGCTGACGGCGCGGTCGCCGGCCACTTCGATCAGGATGTTGGTCATCTGGTGGGAGTGCGATTCCATCGCCTCGTGCGCCTCCCAGACCCAGTCGACGAACTCGTGCCCGGTGCCCTCGAAGATGTCGTGGTACAGGGCGGTGCCATCGGGATGCCAGACGGAATAGGCCATCTCCTTGTCCATGCGGTCCAGGCCGCGGGAGTAGCGGTAGATGACTTCGCGGATGGCCTGCTTGTCGAGCAGCTCCTGTACGGCCCGGTCGTCCATGGTCTCCTCCTCGTCGCTGCGTCGCCGAACCCCCGGCGGCGCGCGCTCAGCGCGGCGCGGTCAGCAGAAAGCAGCCTCCGGGCATGCCGCCGCCGGTGCTGACGGCGACCACCTGAGCGTCCTTCACCTGGCGCTCGCCGGCCTGGCCGCGGAGCTGGACGACGGCCTCCTGCAGGAAGCCGAAGCCGTGCAGCCGCCCCATGGAGAGCTGACCGCCGTTGGTGTTCAGGGGCAGTTCGCCGTCCAGGGCGATGCGCGTGCCGCCTTCCAGAAAGTCCTTGGCTTCGCCGGTGGCGCAGAAGCCCAGCGCCTCCAGCCACGACAGGCAGTTGAAGCTGAAGCCGTCGTAGAGCTCGGCGGCGTCGACGTCGGAGGGCTTCAGCGAGGTGCGCGTCCACAGATGGGCGGCCGGGCCGTTGACCTGCGGCTCGTGGGCGAGCGTCCCCTGGTCCCAGGAGATGCGCTCCGCGATCTGCGTGCCCACCGCCTCGACCCCTACCGCGCCGTGGGGCGTGTCGGCCGCGGCGTCGATGGCGGAGATCACCAGCGCGGTGGAGCCGTCGCAGGGGATGTCGCAGTCGAACAGCCCGAAGGGCGAGGAGATGATCCGGGCCGAGAGGTAGTCGTCCATCGTCAGCGGCTCGCGGTAGATCGCCAGCGGATTGAGCGCGGCGTTCCTGCGCCCGTTGAGGGCGATCCAGCCCAGGGTCTCTCGCGTGGTCCCGTAGCGGTGGAAGTGGTTGGAGGCGTTCATGGCGATCCAGTTGGCCGCCGAGGCCGCGCCGAACGGGACCCGCCACTGCATGTCGCCGCCGATCCGACCCGAGCCTCCCTGGGCGCTGGCGAAGGCCGCCGAGCCGGCCGCCCGCTGCCGGGCGACGAAGGTCGCTTCCCAGACCGTGCGGAAGCACAGCACGTGGCGGCACAGTCCGGCGGCCACCGCGAGCATCGCCTCCACCACCGCGCCGGTCTGTCCGGGCGTGTGGGGGGTTCCGTTGATCCAGGTGGGGTTCAGCCGCAGGGCTTCTTCCAAGGCGAGGATGCCGCCCTCGGAATGTCCGCCGTGCGGGTCGCCGGCGGGGTAGGTGGCCAGGCCGTCGATGTCGGAGAGTTCCAGGCCGGCGTCTTCCACCGCGGCCAGGCAGGCCTCGACCGCCAGATCGAGCGGATCGCGCATCAGCCGCCGGCCGACCTGGGACAGGCCGACGCCGGTGATGGCGACCTTGTCCTCGAATTTCTCCTGGCGGACCATCGGCCGCACCCGCTCGCTGGGGAACACGTCGTCCGGCAGCTCCCCGGGGTCAAGATCGCCGCTGGGCTCGAAGAACGGCAGCCAGACGTCCTCGTGCCGTTCGAAGCGCACCTGCACGCGCATTCCGACTTTCACCCGGTCCGGATCGCAGCCCACGATGTTGGTCGTCAGACGGACCCGCGGATCTTCCTCGATCGCGACGATCGCGATCACGTAGGGGGGCGGAATCGCGGGGATCCAGGGCTGCAGGTTGTGCGTGAAGCCGGCCACCACCCCGCGGCCCGAGACGGCGGCGATCTCGACCCGGGTGTCGCGGCAACTCGGGCAGACGGGCAGCGGCGGGTGGCGCAGTTCGCCGCAGGCGCCGCAGCTCTGGAAGCGCAGCCGGCCGTCCTCTCCCGAAGTCCAGAAGAACTCGTTCTCTTCGCCGAGCCGAGGCAGGGGTCGTTGGGCGGTCGGCGGCATGTTCTCCTCTGACGCGGGACCGGGGCACTATACCGCCGGCGAGCCGGGCACTACCCCGGGACGGACCGCAACTTGCGATAATCCCGGCTCTGGACAGGAGGCAGTCATGCCGCACCGGCCCATGCAGGGCATCCGCATCCTCGAAGTCGCCCAGTTCACCTTCACTCCGGCCGCCGCCGGGATCCTGGCCGACTGGGGAGCGGACGTGATCAAGGTCGAGCACCCGGTGGCCGGCGACGCCCAGCGCGGCCTGCAGCTTCCCGACGGGAGCGCCGGCGACGGCGGCAGTTTCGTCCCGATCATGGAGCACCCTAACCGCGGCAAGCGCAGCATCGGCCTGGCGCTCGACCAGCCGCAGGGCATCGAGATCCTGTACGAACTGGCCAAGGACAGCGACGTCTTCCTGACCAACTTCATGCCCGACGCGCGCCAGAAGCTGAAGATCGACGTCGAGGACCTGCGCGGCGTCAATCCCGAGATCATCTACGTGCGCGGCACGGCGCACGGCAGCAAGGGCCCCGAGGCCTGGAAGGGCGGCTACGACGGCAGCGTGTTCTGGAACCGCATGGGGCCGGCCTGGGCGACCACCCCGCCCGACGCCCCGCGCACCATCGGCATGCCCACCGGGGCCTTCGGGGACTCGATGGGCGCGATGACGATCGCGGGCGGCATCTCGGGGGCCCTGTTCGCGCGCGAGCGCAGCGGCGAACCGTCGCTGATCGACGTCTCGCTGATGAGCGTGGGCGCCTGGGCGATGGCCTACGGCGTGAACATCGCCCTGACGATCGGCGAGGTCCGCCCGCCCCCGCCGCTGTCGGCGAGCGGAATCGCGGCCATGAACCCGGTCGCCGGCAACTTCGAGACTTCGGACGGGCGCTGGATCAACCTGACCATGCTCCAGCCCGGCCGCTACTGGGCCGACTTCTGCCGGCACCTCGAGCGCGAGGACCTGATCGAGGACGAGCGCTTCAGCACCGTCGAGAATCTGATGGCCAACGCCGCCGAGGGCGCGGCGATCGTCGCCGAGGAGTTCCGCAAGCGGCCCTTCTCGGAGTGGATGGAGCGCCTGCAGAGCCTCGAGGGCCAGTGGGCGCCGGTGCAGACGGTGGCGGAGGTCGCGAACGACCCGCAGCTTCGCGCCAACGGCTACATCGCCCCGCTCAAGGACGCCGACGGCCGCGACCGCGAACTGGTGCTCAACCCGGTGCAGTTCGACGAGACGCCGCCGGAGATCACGCGCGCGCCGCTCTTCGCCGAGCACACCGACGAGATCCTGGCCGAGCTGGGCCGCGACACCGAACAGATCCTGCAACTCAAGATCGACGGAGTGGTCACCTAGACCGGCGCGGGCCGGAGGGGCTCCTCCGCGGCGGAGCGGCCCGGGAGGGACGGATGGCGGACTACACCGACGTGCTGTACGCGACCGACGGTCCCGTCGCGACCCTCACCCTCAACCGCCCCGACCGCCGCAACGCGCTGACGCGCGGCATGCTCGACGCGGTGGCCCGGCTGGCGCTGCGGGCGGAGGAGGACGACGACGTGCGCGTCGTGGTCCTGACCGGCACCGGCGAGGACTTCTGCATGGGCCTGGACCGCGCCAGCCGCGAGCCTCCCAACCCGCGCATGCGCTTTCCCGAGGCGGCCTGGCGCAACTGGACGGTCGGGCACCTGTTCCAGATGGCCAAGCCGTCGATCGCGATCCTGGACGGACTGGTGGCCGGGGGCGGGCTGTGCTTCGCGCTCGAATGCGACATCCGCATCGCCAGCGAGCGGGCGCGCTTTTCGACCTCTTACCTGCGGGTCGGCCTGCCGGTGGTCGACGGGCTCGCGGTGCTGCTGCCGGCCGCGGTCGGAACCTCGCACGCGCTCGAGCTGCTCTACACCAGCCGCGTGATCGACGCGCGCGAGGCCGAGCGGATCGGCTTGGTCAGCCGGATCGTGCCGACGGAGGAACTGCAGGACCGAGGGCGCGAGCTGGCCGAGGAGATCGCGGCGGGCCCGCCCGTCGCGCAGCGCGTGACCAAGCACATGGTCCAGACCCCCCTGCGCCGCGCCTACGAGGAACACCTGCCCTACCAGCTCTACGCCATGCACGTGAACCGCGCCCTGGGCGGACACGACCTCAAAGAGGCGGCCGACGCCTTCCGCGAAAAGCGCAAGCCGCAGTTCCGCGGCCTGCGCGACGACGACGACTGAGGCCGCCGGTCCACCGGATCGGCCGAAGCCGCGATTGCCCTTCCCCGGGCCAGCATCCCTCCCCGGCCGGAGCTGCGTGATCCGCCCCGCCGTCGGTGCTGAAGTTCCGGGGTCCTAGCCCTGTTGAATGCTCTCCGGGTCGTAGCCGAGTTCGAGCTGTCCGGTGGTGAGCGCGTGGATGGTGCCGCCGTCGGCGTTGAGGTTCTCGCCGCTGATGTAGGAGGCGGCCCGGCTGTTCAGGAAGATCATCGGGTAGGCCTGCTCCTCGGGCGTCGAGCGCCGGCCCAGGCCGCGCGCGAACAGGTCGATCACCGCGGGGGGCGCCGTCGACTCGAAGTCCGGCATCATCGGCGTGTCGGTTGGGCCCGGGTTGATGCAGTTGACGCGCACGCCGCGCTCGGCGAACGGCCGCGCCGCCCACATGGTCCAGACCGACAGGGCCTCCTTGGAAGGAGCGTATCCCCCGCGGATTTCGTCCGGGTGCGCTTCGCACCAGGCCCGGCCCTCGGCGAACGAGCCGGTCTTCGCCAGCGGCAGCCAGGTTTCCAGCTTCTGCAGGTAGGCGGCCCCGGCGGTCGACGAGATGCTGGCGATGGCGCCGCCGTCGGTCATGCGCTCGGCGCAGAGCTCCGCCAGCAGCCGCATGGACAGGAAGTTGACCGTCATCACGTCCAGATCCGAAAAGACCTGCCCGGGCAGGCCGGCGCAGTTGAACAGGGCGTGCAGCGGAGCGCCGATCGCGTCGATGGCGGCCTCGGTCGCCGCGGGATCGCGCAGGTCCACGCTGCGGTAGCTCTTGACGTCGCAGGGCGGCTCCTTAAGGTCGAGCACGTGGATCTCGGCGCCCAGGCCGCTCAGCTCCGTGACCGCGGCGGCGCCCATCCCGGCCCCGCCGCCCCCCGAGACGACGACCCGCATTCCCTCGTAACTCCAGACACTCGACATCTCGACTCCCTTTCTGACGTTCGCCGGGCGGGACCTAGAACCCGCCGGCGGTCTCGGCCGCGCGCTGCAGAATATACGCCTGAACCAGCCGCGCATCGTCCAGGCTGAGCAGATCGGCGAACGACGGCATGCCGACATGCGCCCGCACGCCTCCCAGCACCACGTCGGAGAAATCGGCGTGGATCTCGGCGCCGCTGTAGCGCAGGTCGGGAACGCCCGACCCGCCGCCGACGACCAGGGCGCCGTGACAGGTGGAGCACTCCACGTGGTAGAGCTTGAGGCCCCGCTCGAGTTCCTCGGGCGTGGCCGCCAGCTCGAACGCGGGCTCCGGCACGGGTCCCAGCGGCGGCTGCGAGGGAGGGACGGGCGCGGAGCCGCCCCGCTTGAACGCCAGCACGCGCCCGCCGCCGCGAACGCCCGCCATCCGGGCCGCCTCGCCGCCGCCCAGCGCGAACGACGCCCCCCAGCCCGCCGCCACCGCGACGTACTGCTCCCCGCCGATCTCGTAGCTGACCGGTCCGGCGATGACGCCGGTCCCGGCGGGCATCTCCCAGAGCCTCTCGCCGTCGGTCGCGCGATAGGCCGCGAAGCGCCCGTCGGCGGAGCCCTGGAAGACCAGGTTGCCCGCGGTCGAGAGCGTGCCGCCGTTGAAGGCCGTCACGTGCGGCACCCGCCAGGCCTCCCGCTGGGCGACCGGGTCCCAGGCCAGCAGGTAGGCCTCGATGCTGGTGTCCAGTCCCTCGGCCGAACTGGCGATCGCCGAGGGGTCGAGGCCGGTGTTCCAGCCGCCCTTACGGAAGGACCAGTTGGCCTCGATCTGGAACAGGAAGCCCATGTCGCGCACCGGCAGGTAGACCAGGCCGGTTCCGGGGTGGAAGCTCATCGGCGGCCAACTGTGCGCGCCGTAGGGGCTGGGCTTGGTGAACTTGGGCTCCTGGCTGTAGTCGATGTCGCCCTCGATCGGACGGCCCCGGTCGTCGTAGCCGCTCGCCCAGTTCACCTCGACGAAGGGCTCGGCCGACAGGAACTCGCCGGTCTCGCGGTCGATGACGAAGAAGAAGCCGTTCTTGGGCGCCTGCAGGATCAGCTTGCGCGGGCGTCCGTCGATCTCCAGGTCGACCAGCATCAGGTGCTGGGTGGCGGTGTAGTCCCAGGTCTCGGCGGGCGTGGTCTGGTAGTGCCAGACCAGCTCGCCGGTCTGCGGGCGCAGCGCCAGGATCGAGGCCAGATAGAGATTGTCGCCGCCCCCCGGGCTGCGCAGCCAGCGCGGATAGGGCGAGCCGTTGCCCGTGCCCACGTAGAGCAGGCCCAGCTCGGGGTCGTAGGCCATGGCGTCCCAGACCGTCCCGCCGCCGCCGTACTTCCACCACTCGCCGTTCCAGGTTTCGGCGGCGCGCTCCAGCGCCTCCGACTCGAAGCCGTCGGCGGGGTTGCCGGGCACGGTGTAGGTGCGCCAGGCCAGCTCGCCCGTCTCCGCGCTGTAGGCCGAGACGTAGCCGCGGGCGCCGTAGTCCGCGCCCGCGTTGCCGATCACGATCAGGCCCTCGACCGCGCGCGGCGCCCCGGTGATCGAGTAGGGGAAGTCCGGCTCGATCGTCAGCGTCTCCCAGACCGCTTCGCCGCTGGCGCGGTCGACCGCGACCAGACGGCCGTCGAGCGTGCCCAAGAAGACCTTGTCGCCCCAGAGCGCCGCGCCCCGGTTGACCACCCCGCAGCAGATCGAGCGCGCGTACTCGCGCGGCACGCCCGGGTCGTAGGTCCACAGGTGCTCGCCGCTGGCGGCGTCGAGCGCGTGCAGCAGGCTCCACGGACCCGTCACGTACATCACGCCGTCGGCGACCAGCGGCGTGGCCTCGACGCCGCGCTGCGTCTCCATGTCGAAGCTCCAGGCCAGGCCCAGCTCCGCCACGTTGGACTCGTCGATCCGGGACAGCGGGCTGAAGCGCTGCTCGGCGTAGGTGCCGCCGTGGGTCAGCCAGCTCTGCGTCTCCCCGGCCGCCGCGACGACCCGAGCCTCGTCGACCGGCCGCAGTTGCCCGGCCGCGCCGGCCAGCGCGGCCTCCGATTCCGCGGCGGGCTCGCCCTGCGGGCCGCAACCCGACCCGACGAGCCAGACCAGGACCCAGCCCAGCAGCGCGGCTCTCGATCTCATCCCGGACTCCCTCTCGTCGGCAGGCGCGATGCGGGCCTTCGAATCCCCCCCGCGCGACCGCCCGCTAGCATACCCGCTTCAAGCCGAGCCTCTCCGGCTGGGGCCGGGCGTCTCAGCTCGGGTCGAAGTGGATGGGGACGGAGACGTAGCCGGCCACGAACTCGGAGCGCTCGGGCACGATTTCGGACTCCTCGATGGCGTAGTCCGGGAAGGCGGCGAGCAACTCTTCGAGGATCACGCGGCCTTCGAGCCGGGCGACCTGCTGGCCCAGGCAGACGTGCGTGCCGTGCCCGAACGCCAGGATGCGCGGCGGTCGGCGGTGGACGTCGAAGCGGTCGGGCCGGTCGAACTCGCGCTCGTCGCGGTTCGCACAGCGGTACAGAAAGAGCACGCTCTGCCCCGCCTTGAGCTTCTGCCCGCGCAGTTCGTGGTCGCGCGCGATGCGCCGGGTGAGGAAGTGGGTCGGCATCTCGTAGCGGGCGATCTCGCTGAACGCGTCGCGGATCAGGCTCGGGTCTTCGGCCAGGTCCGCGCGCTGGTCCGGATGGCGCGCGAGCTGGATCACGCCGCCGCCCGCCACCTTGGGCAGCGTCTCGGTCCCGCCGACCACCAGGATGTTCAGGTGCTGGGCGAAGTCGTCGTCGTTCAGCGGGGCGCCGTCGGGGCGGAACGAGGCGTAGACGCTCAGGGCGTCGCGGCGCTCGTCCCCGCTCCGGCGCTTTTCGCGCACCGCGTCGAGCAGGTAGGCCTGCAGCTCCGCCGCCGCGGCGTGCGCGTCCGGCGACATGCCCTCCACGCCCGGCTCGCGGCTGAAGTA